>CAZLGT010000015.1:48659-82593 GCA_964559175.1 uncultured Mariniphaga sp.
CTTGCAGGATAACATTAAAAAGTTTGAAGCTGTGCACGGGCCTGTCAAAAATTTGAAACAAGGCCCGGGGCAGGGAATGCCGCCCATGGGGTTTGGCGGACCAACGGCTCAGGCATAAGTTTATAACTGGAAAATATGAAAAAGAGGGATCAGATTGCTGGTCCCTCTTTTCGTTTTTGCAGTTTACTTCCTCAAAATTTTCTCCATAGCTTTGCCTCTGGCCAGTTCGTCCACCAGCTTGTCCAAATAGCGGACTTTCTGCATCAATTCATCTTCTATTTCTTCCACGCGGTAGCCGCAAATTACGCCTTTAATTTTTGAAACATTCGGATTCAATTGTGGGGCCTGTGCGAAAAACGTTTCAAAATCGCTGTTGTTGTCAATTTGTTTCTGTAGGGTCTGCTTATAATAGCCTGTCAGCCAGAAAATAATTTCATCCACTTCAGCTTTTGTGCGTCCTTTTCGTTCAGCCTTTTGAATATATAAAGGATAAACTCGGGCAAATATCATTCGGTAAACTCTTTTAATATCCATAATAGTAGTTTTAAGTTTTAAACTTTTTCAGGGTTCAATTTCCAGATTTTTTCTGAAAAAGGCAAATGTCAGTGAAGTGCAGCCAAATCTGGCAGGACCTCTGCAATAAAAATTAAAACCTTAAAATCGGATTGGACCTTTCCCTGGATGGCGAACCGTTCCGAGTAATCGGGATGGCTGTGCTAACGGTCAGGTGCTAAATTATCGGAGCGGGTTGCCTACGCTTTCCTGTCAGAAGGACAAGGGAAATCGGGCGTGAACCCGCCAACAGCGCACCACCAAACGCCGCCCTGAATTGGAGCGAAGAGGAAATCAGCGTAGCTAAATTTGCAAAATGTGATGTGTTGGTTTTATTCACCTTTGCTATTTAAAATTAATTAATTCAGTCTCTTCCATAAAAATCCTCATCAATAACACGATACCCAATAACAAAATAATGGTCAGAATCTGAAAGTGATTTGTCATTTAAATCAGATGGTGGTTGATTGGGTCCACAAAACTGGCGTACCTTTTGACCACTTACATTTGTTTCCCAACCAGCCGTAAATAATAATAGTGGAATGTTTTTACCGATTTCAAAGTCAGTTTCTTCAAATTTTCTTAAAAAGTAAACTCCATATTCTGGACGTGGTAATATACTTTCTCCAAATTGAAATTTTCCTGAATTTACAGAAATACGAAGTCGTAACTTGTCGGTTTTATCTTTAAAATCTGGCATTTCACTTATAATTCTGATGTTTTTAAAATATTGATATTCAACCCGACTATTATTATCAAATCCCCAAAATTTTGTTGTTGACCTATTAATTACGGTATCTTTGAGAAGTCGCGTATTTTCATATTCTTGATAATAAAACTCAAATTTATAATCTTTGTCTCTTGGAATTGGCAAATTCCATTTATAAATATTTATACCGAGCTGTACCAAAGCATCTCGGAAATCATTCATATTGAAAATGGTAAAATTTTCATCTGAAACAGTATCTTGAATTCTATAATCAAGATAGTCATTTTGAGCGTTATTCTTTTCAATAAATAAAAAGAACGATACGATAACAAGAAGGAAAGTTTTAGTTTTTTTCATTGTTTTCATTTTAGTGTTCAAAATTGCACCTACGTATTTACAAACCAACAAGTTGGGTTATTTCTCTATTATCAGGTTGGGACCACCGCCAATAAGGGGGTGTAGTCCCACTATTGTGCTGAAATAATTTCCAGATTGATTTTCTATTTTCTGTGATATTTTCCAGTGGTTATTCATAGATGTTGGTCTTCAAGGTTTAAAAATAGGAATCTTTTGCTAAAAACGTATACCAAATTTGTCGGAATATTGAGCAGGTGACGGGGAGTCACCTGCTCAACTCTGGTAGTTCACCTGCTGACTTTTGGGGTCAGCTGGTAAATAGGCTTGATGGCGTACCCCGGTGGCTGTGCCAGGAGGTGCTTCGTTGGGCTTGACGGCTCACCGTCCAGCTGCCCGATTGGCGGGCATAATCTGTTAATTTTCAGAGTTCCAATCCATACAATAAGAATTCATTAGAGTCAAAATCTAATGTATCATTATCAACCACAAATCTATATCTCAGTTTAAATTCGCCAATCTCATTAAATAATGATATAGTATCGTGTTTAGTCTCAGCCATATTTAAAACACCAAAATATCCCATAGGCCCCATCTGTGTGCAAGCAACCGCATATTCACTCTCAATCCATTCACCATTCTCGTTTTTCAATATTTTTGTTGGACACAAATCAACATTATCACACTTATAATGATATGCTTGTTTGCTTAAATCATTTTTCAGGGTCACATCAATCTTGCTATTTACAACATATTCATTTTTACCTGTCACAATTTTAATGTTTTCGGTAGAGTCAATACTCTCCTTTTTGCAACTAAAAACGAAAATCATCAAAGCCAATGTAATAATTTGAATTAATCTTTTCATAAACATCAATATTAAAAGTTTGTGTCAATAAGATGATCTTTCAGTAACAATGGTTGCGTCGATATTATTCTGATTGCTAACGTTTGTGAAATCCGCAAAGCCGGGTTATTTCGTTATTGTCAGGTTGGGATACACCGCCAATAAGGGTCTGTAACCCAACTGTAGTTCCTCCTTTTCTGTTTCAGCATATGGTGGCTGTTCAGTACAACCCTTCCACCGAAAGGTACCTTTCTCCGTGGTCGTATGAGAAGGTTAAAATGCGCGAACCGGAAGGGAGTTCCTTTATTTTTTTGGCTACTGCTGCAAATGAAGCGCCCGAAGAAATCCCCACAAACATACCTTCCTGTTTGGCTGCTTTCTTTGCGTATTCATAAGCTTCTTCCTGGGTGACGGATATTGTTCCATCCAGCAGCTCTGTTTTCAGGTTGTCGGGGATAAATCCGGCGCCAATTCCCTGAATTTTATGTGGTCCCGGTTCGCCGCCGCCAATAACAGGACTGTCGGCTGGTTCTACCGCAAATACCTTCAGGTTTGGAAATTCTTTTTTCAGCACCTCTGCCACTCCGCTTATGTGACCACCTGTTCCAACACCGGTTATCAGGTAATCAATCCCTTCCGGAAAGTCGTGGATAATTTCCATTGCCGTTTTGGTTCTGTGGGCTTCCACATTGGCGGGGTTAGAAAACTGGAAAGGAATCCACGAGTTTTCGATTTCTGAAGCCAGCTCTTCTGCTCTGGCAATAGAGCCTTTCATTCCTTTTTCTTTAGGCGTTAGCACCAGTTCGGCCCCCAGGGCGGCAAGAACCTGCCGGCGTTCAATGGTCATCGACTCGGGCATAGTAAGAATTATGCGGTAGCCTTTCACTGCGGCCACAAGGGCCAGTCCAATTCCGGTATTGCCCGAGGTGGGTTCAATAATTACCGAACCTTCTTTCAAAATTCCCCTCTTTTCAGCATCATTCACCATTGAAAGAGCAATCCGGTCTTTAATGCTACCCCCCGGGTTGGTTTTTTCCATTTTTACCCATACTTCGTATTCAGAAGGGTAAAGGCGGTTTACCTTGATGTGGGGCGTGTTTCCAATGGTTTCCAAAATGTTTTGTGCTTTCATAATTTGCAATTTTAATCGGTTTCAAAAAAAAAGCCTTCCTGGTTTCCCGGGAAAGCTTCTATTGTAGTGATACAACATTTCTGATTGTCAACAAAACACGCTTTCTCCGGGTTGATTACCCAGACAACAAACAAATGTATGGCATGTTCTGTTTTTCATAACAGGTGCAATGTAACCATTTTTCATTTAAACGGATTAAAATATCTGTTTAATTTTTTGTAATAATTAATTTTTATACCTGAGCCATTTAATCAACTCTTTCAGGTTCACCTTTTTCCCATACATCAGCAATCCGGTTTTGTAGATTTTAGCTGCTGCCCAAATGGCGCCTACTGTTGCCAGAATAAGCAATGCCATGGAAAGGAGCAGTTCCCATGTGGGCACTCCATAGGGCACACGGGCCAGCATGGCAACCGGTGAAGTAAATGGTATAATCGACCCCCAAAAAGCGATGGGGCCCTCCGGGTTACGGGCAATGGGAAACAGAATCATGATGGCTAAAATAAGCGGGAAGGTGATTGGGAAAACCATTTGCTGTGAATCTTCTTCGTTATCAACCGCTGCTCCTACAGCACCGAGGAGCGAACTGTACATGAGATAACCGGCCAGGAAATAAAACAGAAAAGAAAACAAGATGAGCGGTAAGTTGAGGTTTCCAACCAGTTCAAGGATATCAGCCACCTGGTTGTTTGCCATGTCCTGGGAAACGGTTGAGCCCATTTGCTGGCTGCTTTCCATAAGGCTCTGGCTCATTTCCCCTGCCGATTCGGGAGTAAAAAAGCTTTGTCCCACCCCCAGCAGTATAAGTCCTACAATTACCCAGATGCCAACTTGTGTGAGACCAACGAGCGCCGTGCCGATAATTTTCCCGGTCATCAGCTGGAAAGGTTTTACCGAAGAAATAATCACCTCCACAATCCGGTTTTTCTTTTCTTCCATTACACTGCGCATTACCGAGGCGCCATACATAAACACAAAGAAGTAGATGATGAACCCCATGGCATAGCTGGCAATAAAAGCTACTTCTGAAGAGCTTTTACGGGCCTCGCCTGTCTCAGATACTTTTAACGTGTTAACTCTGACTGTGGTACGCGTTTCGGCAAGCCGTTCATCCAAATCGGGGATGCCGGCTTCATCAATTACCTTTTGTCTTTTGTCATTCTCGATAAACCGGCTTAACCGGCGGGCAATTCGTTCAATGAGGTCTATGGGCAGTTGTTTTTCCGAAATAATCTGTGCCGTGTTGTTTGAGTAAACGTTTTCAGGAATAAACAATATGGCGTAAAATTCACTGCCCTTCAGGTTTGTTCTCAGCGTATCGTATTTTACTTTCGGTATGAAGTGGAATTGTGTAGTTCCCTCCGGTTCCAGTTCTCCCAAAAATAGAGTGGATTCATCGTAAACGGCAATGGTGCGTTCCTGTTTGTCGTCGTGCATCGATAAAAAGATGATAAGAGCAAACATTCCCACAAAAAGTAAGGGAACCAGCAGGGTCAGAATAATGAAGGATTTTTTCTTCACCTTTTTCAGGTATTCCTGCTGAAGTATGAGCATTGTTTTATTCATCTTTCTGAATTTTTGGGTTGTTCGATTCCTGTACTGCCTTAATAAACACGTCGTTCATGCTGGGAATAATTTCTTCGAATGAGATTATCTCCGCTGCCGGTATAATGGCTTGAAGGAGTTCGTTGTTCGACCCTCCGTTGAGGTATTGTATGCTGATTTTGTTTTCTTTTTCATCTTCCGTATGTTCCAGAATTTTAAACCGGTACCCCAGTGCGCTGTCAACCTGCCCGAAGTTGCCTTTGTATTTAACTTCAAAAACATTCGATTTGTATTTTTGCCGAATTTCGTTTGTTGGGCCGTCCACAATTTTAACCGATTTGTTGATGAGGGCAATGTGGTCGCAAAGTTCTTCCACCGAGCCCATGTTATGGGTTGAAAAAATAATGGTTGCCCCCTCATCGCGTAACCGAAGAATCTCCCGTTTCAAAAGGTTGGCATTGATGGGGTCGAAACCGCTAAACGGTTCGTCGAAAATGAGCAGCTGGGGCTGATGTACAACGGTGGTTACAAATTGCACCTTCTGTTGCATCCCCTTCGAAAGTTCTTCCACTTTTTTGTTCCACCAGTCATTCATTTCAAACCGTTCGAACCACTTTTTCAGGTTTTGCATGGCATCTTTCCTGCTCATTCCTTTCAGTTGAGCCAGGTAAACGGCCTGTTCGCCCACCTTCATTTTTTTGTAAAGTCCTCTTTCTTCGGGTAAATATCCGATATGGGCAACATCGGCCTGCCGCATCTTTCGTCCTTCCAGAAAAAGCTCCCCCTCATCGGGTGCAGTAATCTGGTTGATGATGCGAATGAGCGTGGTTTTGCCCGCACCGTTGGGGCCCAGCAAGCCAAAAATACTTTGCTTTTTTACCGAAATGCTGACGTTGGTAAGTGCTCTGGTTGTTGCAAAAACCTTGTTTACATTTCTTGCGCTGAATAATTCCATTCTTAATTTTTTTTTATGGGTATGTATTAACTGCTTCAAATTACAATTTATAAATGGTTCGAAGAAATTTTAATACCTTTCGTCGAAAAATCTTTCATCTCCGCCTGGTTAATGATATACTTGCCCGTTTAAAAAAGGATGATTTTATGGAGAGAATAGTAATACTTGTTTCAGTCTTTATTCTGTTGGTTTTTCACGTAAGATCAGAAGATACCGGTGCTTCGGGGCAGGTAATAAGAGGTACAGTGATTGACAAACAGACCCGCATGCCCCTGCCGGGGGCCAATGTTATTTTGCTCGGCTCCGATCCGCTTTTGGCAACGGCTACCAACCAGGATGGCGAGTTTCGCCTCACAAATGTTCCACTGGGAAGGCAAAGCATTTTGGTGAGTTTCATCGGTTATCACAACGGGCTGGTAAATAACCTGATTGTGAATTCAGGCCGCGAGACTTTGCTTTTGATTGAACTGGAAGAGAGGGTGGAAGTTACAGAAGAGGTTGTGGTGGTGGGCAATTACCGGAAAGATTTGGCATTGAACCAGATGGCCAGTGTGAGTGCGCGCACTTTTACCGTTGAGGAGGCAGGCCGTTATGCCGGCACCCGTGAAGATGTGGCGCGTATGGCCGTCAATTTTGCCGGCGTGTCAGGCGCTAACGATTCACGAAACGATATCATTGTAAGAGGAAATACACCCGGCGGCATTTTGTGGCGCCTGGATGATGTGGATATTCCCAACCCCAACCATTTTGCGGCCTCGGGAACAACCGGCGGACCGGTGGGGATGCTGAACAACAACACCCTCCGGAACTCCGATTTTTTCACAGGCGCTTTCCCGGCTGAGTACGGCAACGTATTTTCAGGTGTTTTCGATTTGAAAATGCGGGAGGGGAACAACGAAAAACATGAGTTTTTGGGACAGGTTGGCTTTAACGGTTTTGAACTGGGCGCCGAAGGGCCGTTTAAAAAGGGAAGTAAAAGTTCTTTCCTGGCCAACTACCGGTATTCCACGTTGCAGATTTTCGATATGCTTGGTATCAGCTTCGGCACATCCGGCATTCCTAAATACCAGGATTTAAGTTTTAAAATGAATTTCCCAACAAAAAAGGGGAAAATAAGTTGGTTCGGCCTTGCCGGAAAAAGCTCTATTTCCATGCTCGACAGCGAGGATAACTCTGCCGACCTTTATACCAACGAAGGAATGAACCTGGAAAACGGATCCAATTCGCTGGCTACCGGGGTCAATATGGTCCGTTTTCATAACGAAAACACATACAGTAAGATTGTTTTTTCTTACGTCAATCAAAACGGTTTTACTGACCTGGATGAGTTTGACCCGGGAGAGGAGCCTGCCCCATCGTACCGCGAAAACAACCTGGAAGACCGGCTTTCGTTCAGGTATATTTTGAACCGAAAATTTAGCCGGAAGCTGTCGAACAGATCAGGTTTTACAATCGACCGGTTTGGTTACCGGCTCGATTCCAAAAGCTGGAAGGAAAATGACAATCGGTGGGAGTACTGGCTTAACAACAAAAAAGCGGTTTTTGAAGGCCCAAACCTTTACCAGGCCTATTCCCAGGCGATTTATAAGTTTTCCGATCAATTCGAAATTAAGCCGGGCATTCATTTGATGTATTTTGGATTGAACGACCGGTTTTCTCTTGAACCCCGGTTTGGGGCCAGTTGGAAAACAAGCCCCGGCACCAGTCTGAATTTTGGTTACGGAAAGCATTCAAAAGTACAGTCGATGGCCACTTATTTTATCGAATCGGTTACCAGTCAGGGCGAAATTGTGTTAACCAACAAAAACCTCGGGTTTACCAAAACACATCACATGGTCCTTGGTTTTGATGCGTTGCTTTCGCAGCACCTGCGGTTTAAAACAGAAGCTTATTACCAGTATTTATTCGATGTGCCGGTGGAGAAAAAGCCTTCGTATTTCAGCCTTTTGAATACAGGGGCAAACTGGGGACTAAACACCCGCGACAACATGTTTAACGGCGGCGAAGGCTGGAATTACGGCGTGGAATTAACACTGGAAAAATTCTACCATAAAAATTTCTATTTTCTGACAACCCTATCCCTTTTCGACTCGAAATATACCGGGAGCGACGGGGTAAAACGAAATACCGCATTTAACGGGAATTTTGTTTTTAATGCTTTGGCCGGCAGGGAGTTTGCGATAAACAGCACGTCAACCCTTGTTTTCGATGCCCGGCTGACCTGGGCCGGGGGCAAACGTTACACTCCAATCGATATCGAAGCTTCGCGAAACACAAACGAACCGTTTGGCACCGAATACCATTACGACCAGGCATATTCGCAGCAGTTTCCCGATTACGTAAAAGCCGACGTAAAAATCGGGTTCCGCAAGGATGGGAAAAAAGTTTCGCAGCTATGGGAATTTTATGTGGAAAACATAACCAACCACAAAAACCCGCTGAACCAATCGTTCAGCAAAAGCAAAGATGCCATCGAAACCGTTTATCAGTTGGGTTTTTTCCCGTTGTTTAACTACCGGATTTATTTCTGAATATGAATGTTTTGCAACCAGTTTAAAACCTTTGTTACTTCAATTCTTAAACCGTTGCTTTCAATTATTTCTTCTTTATCCCATGTAATAATCAGCAATCTGTTACAGGAAAGTTCATCAGAGGCTTCCTTCAATGCACTGATTTCGCGTTTTAATGTTTTTTGGTGAGAAAGGTCATAACATACCTGAATCAATTGTTCTGTCCTGTGTCCTTTCCGCAAAAGAAAATCAATCTCCCTTTTGTTGCGGGTATGGTAGTAAAACAAATCCAAACCAGGCCGGTAATTTCGTCGAAGGAGTTCAACAAATATCAAATTTTCAAGGAGTCTGCCAAAATTGGGAGAAAGCTCAAATGACCGGGCTTTAATAAATCCATTATCAATGATATAGATTTTACGTGGCGATTTTTGCTGGTTTTTTATTTTTGAAGAGTAGCGTGTTAAATTCACGAAGAGGTAAGGTTCTTCCAAATAGTCGATAAATTTCTGAACAGTAGTTACACTGTTGAAATTCAATTCTGTTTTAAGCTGGTTTGAAGTATATGGATTGGTGTAGTTTGTTAGCAGGTAGTTTGCCAAATCGTATAGTTGCTGCGTTTGGCGGATGCGAAAACGTTTCAGAATATCTTTCAGAAGGATCGAATCAAAAAGTGAGCTTAGATAATTTTTTAATAAAGTCGGATTCAAAACTGTTTCAGGATATCCCCCGTTTTGCAGGTAGTTTGCAAGGAAATTCAGAATGTTTCCTTTTTGAGAGGGGGTAATATCGTTTTCATCGGTTATCTTTAAATTGCTTACTTGTATTGCTTCAGTAAAACTAAAAGGAAAGACAGCAATTTGAACAAATCTCCCGGTAAGAGCTGATGCTAACTCATGCGAAAGAAGTTTTGAGTTAGAGCCCGTAAGAACAATATTTGCGCCACGTCGATACAATTTATTGACCCACAATTCCCAATTGGGCAGGTTTTGTATTTCGTCGAGAAGAATGTATCCATAACCGCTGTACACCTCATTTAAGGTTTGGATAACAGTATTTTCATCAAAATTTTTTAAAAGTAGATCATCGTCAAAATTGAGGTATGCAAATTTTTTATTTTTTAAAAGTTGAAGTGCTAATACAGATTTTCCTGCTCTTCTGGGACCGGTGATGAGTTTTATCAACCCCGAATTAAGGTAGTCAGCAATGGCATCTTCCTTTAGCCGGTTGATATATTTTAGGCTGAGTAAGAGATCCCGTTCTTCCTTCTGTTGGATTATTATATTTTTGACCAATAGTTCCATTGTAATGGACAAAAATAAGATATTTTATCCATTACGAATATTTTTTAGGACAAAAATGAATATTCAGTCTACTATTTCCCGTTGTTTAACTACCGGATTTATTTCTGATTTCGAAATTCCCCTGGATTTTCTTCCTTGTTTTTAACTGAAGAGTCAGCCTGTTGGGATTTACCTTCTGTTCCTTCCTTTTCGGGTTCTTCATCAGGAGTGCCTTTCAAATAATTTGGCAATTCCATTCCAGCCGATTTAAAAACGTCTTCGAGTGGTGGGATTGAACCAAACAAGCCTTGCATAAAATTGGCTGTTGATGTTTTTCCGTCTTTCCCGTTTCCGGTTTCCCAAACGGTAACTTTATCGATTTTGATGTTTTTAATGGCTTCTACCTGTGTTTTCACCAATTCAGGCAATTTGTCGGCAATCATCATCAAAACAGCTTTTTGCGCATCGTTTCCGGCAGCTTTAACCAGCTGGTCGAAACCTTCGGCCTGCTTGCTTAAAATTTCAAAAATACCCTTTCCTTCAGCGGCCATTTTCATAAAAATGGCATCCGCTTCACCTTTGGCAATCCGGCGGGTTTGTTCGGCAACTGCTTCGGCATCAATTTCAACTTTTTGTTTATCAATTTCTGCCGGAACAACAATGTTGGCAGTTTGGGTTGCTTTGTCGCGTTGTGCCCTTACTTCCTCAGCCAGTTTTTCTGCTGCATACGCTTCTTCAAGGGCGCGTGCATCGGTAACTTTTTCAGCGGCTACGGCACGGCGGTTTGCTTCAGCTTCCTTTTCGCGGCGGTCGGCATCCGAATTGGCAATGGTTACCTTGGCAACGTTCTCTCCTTCAACGGCAGTTGCATCGGCGCTGGCTACCTGCACACGTTGTTCGCGGTGTGCCATTGCCTGCCCGATTTCTCCATCGCGGTTTTTCTCGGCCACACTTTTTTTGGCATCGTTAATGGCTTTTGCAGCAGCTTCCTTTCCTAAAGCGTCAATATAACCCGACTCATCGTTAATGTCGGTTACGTTTACGTTAATGAGTTTTAACCCGATTTTTTTCAATTCGGCTTCCACATTTGAAGAAACGGCTGCGAGGAAAAGATCGCGGTTGCTGTTAATTTCCTCAATTTCCATGGTAGCCACCACCAAACGTAGCTGACCAAAAATAATGTCTTTTGCCAGGTTGCTTATGGCATCCTGCGAAAGCCCCAAAAGCCTTTCTGCTGCATTGTTCATTACACTTGGCTCGGTTGAAATACCTACTGTAAAACGCGAGGGTACATCAACTCGTATATTTTGTTTGCTTAACGCATTTGTAAGGTTGATTTCGATGGATAATGGTGTTAAATCGAGAAAGGCATAGGAATGGATAATTGGCCAAATAAAAGCAGCACCTCCATGGATGCACTTGGCAGAGCGGTTTTCGCGATCGGCGCCTTTGCCAACTTTTCCATACACAACTAAAATTCGGTCGGAGGGGCAACGTTTGTACCGCCTCATCATTGCCACAATAATAATAAACAGAAATAGTGCAATAATGCTAATCAGGATTACAAAATAGTCATTCATTTTAATATGTTTTTTGTATAATTAAATTCCTTGTTTTTTAACGAGGAGAATCTGGTCGTCGATAACATCAATCACTTGAATTATTGAGGATGTAGGGATAGTTTCCGGTTCGTCGGTAATGGCATCGAGCGTTCGGATTGAGCCTTGCACATTTAACTGTACTTTGCCCATGCCGTTCCTTTTTGCAGGAATAACAAGATAAACTTCGCCTAATTTGCCAATGGCATTTTTCATTTTTAATGTGCCGCTTTCGGCAAGTTTCGACATAAAATAGAACAGCGCGCCCATGGCAATCATCATCACTAACCCACAAATGGTTGCCAAAAGAATTACAAGCCATGAGGGCAGCCCCGCATTGATAAAGCCAACTCCCGACCAGCCAAAAACGGCAAAAAAAGCAACAATATTTTTTAGCGATAAAAATTGAAACGGAATGGTGTCGCCATCGGCAATGCCGGCATCAACATCGGTATCCACATCAACGTCGGCATCGCTTCCCAAAACGGTGAGCACCAAAAGAACCAGGAAAATTACCGTTGCCGGGATGGTGATTACCCAAAATACCTGTTCGAAGATTCCCACTTCGGACCAATTGGGGAGGATTGAGTTAATTAGCATTGGATAAGTGTTTTTATTTTGACATAAATTTAACTTAATAAGTAATTACATCAAAACACTTATTACACAGGAAAGCACTTTTTTTTAAAAAAATGCTGAAAAGTGTAAATTACTCGTTTTCTTTTGCTTGCAAATGCCGGATATAATTCACCAATTGCCACGTATCTTCCACCGAAATTTGCGGGCCGTGGGCGCCCATCACACCAAAACCGGCGCGGATGTTATGGAAAAGCTGGCCGTCGGTTTTATTGAGTGCCCGCTCGGTGAAGTAACTGGCAGGCGGAATGGGATACTTTCCGGAAGTAAACAAGGTGCCCTGTCCATCGCCGTTGTCTCCATGGCATACCAGACAAAAGCGGTCGTAAGCCAGTTTGGCGCGGTCAAAATCCAATTCACCTGAAAACGGGTTTTCCAGTGAAGCGGCTTTCAACTCATCTTCGGGTGTTTTTTCAAAGTTGAAAGCATGTTCATGAATGGCCACCGTTCCTTCAACCGGTCCAACCATAGTTTTTCCCTCCGGCAGGTTTGGGTTTGCGCTCCAGGTTTCATACGCCTGCGACTTTTCCATGTCGTTGAAGTAACTCCAGCCGGGTTCGTTGCGGTTTTCGTCGCACGAGGCAAAAAGTGCAAGGGCTGCAATAAACCCCATCCAATGTGATATTTTAAATGTTTTCATACTCTGAACTTTCAATAAAATAGGGATGATTTTCGGGTACCGGTTTCGCTTTTTCAAACGAAATAAAGAAGATTGCAAGAAAAGCTGCCAGGTAAAAGAAAGGCAATCCGATTTCAAGGAATCCGATTTTAGCGGCTTCGTGTCCAACGGCTCCGGGCATAATGGCAAGCCACAGGTCGAGGTAGTGGCCTAACAGCACAATGAGAGCAACAACTGCCAGAATGGTTGTTTGCCGTTTCGAGTTTCGTGTCATTAAAGCGAAAAAAGGTACTGTAAAATTGACGATCAGGTTCAGGTAAAACAGGGAATTGAAATGTTCGATCCGTTCAACGTAATACACCGTTTCTTCGGGGATATTACTGTACCATATCAACAGATACTGGCTTAGCCACAGATATGCCCAGAAAATGCTGAACCCAAAAAGGTATTTTCCCAAATCGTGCAAATGCTCTTCGTTTACGTTGGGTAAAATGTTGAATTTTTTAAATGCGATTGTAATCAGAATGATAACTGCAACGGCTGCTACAAACATTCCGGAGAAAATGTACCAGCCGTAGAGGGTGCTGAACCAGTGGGCATCGATAGACATGAGCCAGTCCCATGCAGCCATGAAGCTGGTGATGGCAAAGATAACCATGAACCAGCCCGAGGTACTTCGCAGCCGGGCAAGGTATTTTTCATGCGGTTCAAAATCGTTTTTTACCGAAATTTTTCGCAGATAAACAGCAAAAAAGCTCCAAAGCGCAAAATAAATGGCAAGTCTAAACATCCAGAAGGGTATATTGAGGTAGGGTGTTTTTTCCTGAAGCAGCCGATCCAGTTGTCCGGTGTGTGTCCATTCAAAAAGGTTTCTCATCCCGGGGAAAGCCACAATAAAGAAGATGACAGCGAAAGGTATGGTAATACCCATCGATTCCATGATGCGCTGAATATTAATTTGCCACGACGATTCGCCAAGCGTGTTGACTGTCCAGAAAAACAGTGCCCCAAGGCCCAGGAACAAAAACATCAGGGCATTCATCCAGAGGTTGGCCCAGATTCGGGAAGCAGGCGCCTGTTCAATAAAAACAGCCCAGAGTAATGCAATTACTCCTACACCAGCTGCAATGGCGAGCCACAGTTTTAGTTTTTTCTCAAATCTGAAAGGAACGGCATCCGGTATCTCTTTTTTCTCCATCATTTTTCTCCATTTACATGTTTAACATCAAGCGCACCGGTGGCGGAAAGGGCTTCAGATAATTCAGTTTCAGAAAGGCGATTCTCTTTTTCAGAAAGAATGATTTGAAAATGGTCATCGGTAACATTTTCGTCGAGAATGTCTGGAATTGACCCGGGGCCCAGGTTCGAGCGCACCAGAAACGCAATTCCCATGGCAAAAGCGGCAAAAAGTATGGTAATTTCAAATGTTCCGGGAATAAACGAAAGCACCGAGAAATAGGGCTTTCCGCCAAAATTGAGCGGCCAGCCTTCGGTGAACACCCAGTATTGAAAGTAGAACATAAGCACTGCTCCGGCAACTCCGGCAATAAATGCCACCTTGGGTAAATGCGACCGACGGTATTTCAGGGCTTTATCCAGTCCATGCACCGGAAACGGTGTCCGCACATCGGCAATCCGGATACCTTTGTTTTGAAGCTCTTTTACAGCCTTCAGCAAATCGGGCTCATCGGTAAAATGTCCGTAAACAATTGCTCCCATAACTACTGTTTTTCTGATGGTTGATTCTTGACTGGTTTTCCAATAAACTTTCGGGCCGAAGATCGCAAAACCGATTTCACTTCAGCCAGCGCAATAACCGGAAACACCCTGATAAAAAGAAAGAACAGGGTAAAAAACAATCCGAAGGTTCCAAGGTAAATGGCTACTTCCACCCAGGTTGGTTTATACATCGACCAGCTCGATGGCAAATAATCACGGTGGAGCGATGTAACAACAATCACAAAACGCTCGAACCACATCCCGATATTTATAAAAATGGACAGCACAAAGGTGAATGTCAGGTTTCGCCTCAGTTTTTTAAACCAAAGCAACTGCGGTGAAATAACGTTGCAGGTCATCATAATCCAGTATGCCCAGGCATAAGGCCCCATGGCCCTGTTCAAAAATGCATAGCGCTCGTATTCCACTCCGCTGTACCAGGCCATGAACAGCTCGGTAATGTATGCAATACCCACAATGGATCCGGTAGCAATAATCACTTTGTTCATGGATTCCACGTGGCCAACGGTAATGTACTCCTGCAGATTCAGGACTTTTCGGGTTACTATCATCAGTGTGAGAACCATGGCAAAACCCGAAAATACAGCTCCGGAAACAAAATAGGGCGGAAAAATGGTGGTGTGCCAGCCGGGAATGACCGAAGTGGCGAAGTCGAAACTCACAATGGTGTGCACCGAAAGCACAAGCGGCGCCGCCAGACCAGCGAGGATTAGGCTCATCGATTCGTGCCGCTGCCAGTGACGTGCCGAACCTTTCCACCCGAAACTCAGAAAATTATAGACTTTCTTTTTCCAAAGCGTTTTCATGCGGTCGCGAATGGTTCCCAAATCGGGGATGAGGCCCATGTACCAGAAAAGCAGTGAAACCAGAAGATAAGCGGTAATGGCAAAAACGTCCCACAAAAGGGGCGAGTTAAAGTTGACCCAAAGTTCGCGGGTATTGGGGTAGGGCAGAATGAAAAATCCCAGCGGCAGCCGCCCCATGTGAATGAGCGGGAAGAGCCCGGCGCACATAACGGCAAAGATGGTCATGGCTTCGGCAGCACGGTTGATGCTGGTTCGCCATTTTTGCCTGAAAAGCAGCAGAATGGCAGAGATAAATGTGCCTGCATGGCCAATACCTACCCACCATACGAAATTGGTGATTCCCCATCCCCAGCCGATGGTGCGGTTTACGCCCCATGTGCCAATTCCAAACCAAACGGTGTAGCCAATCATGGCAAAACCAACAAGCATAACCAGCATGGAAATGCCAAGACCAACAAACCATAATTTTCCCGGTTTGGCACGGATGGGCGCCATCACATCGTTGGTGATGTCTTTGTAACTTTTTTCTCCGTTAATTAATGGTTCTCTTACCGGTGATACGTGCATCATCTTTCGGTTAGTTTTAGCTTTTATTTCTGATTTTAGTCAAATACCCCACACTTGGCAGGGTGTGTATTTCTTCCAGCAAGTGGTAGTTTCTTGGATTTTTTATCATTTTGGATACTTTGCTGTTGGGATCGTTCATATCGCCAAACACAATGGCATTAGCAGGACATGCCTGCTGGCAGGCGGTTTGCAATTCGCCGTCGGGCAGCGGACGACCTTCACTTTTTGCTGTGAGTTTCTTTTCCTGGATACGCTGAACACAAAACGAACATTTTTCAATTACACCTTTCGATCGTACTGTAACATCCGGATTATGACGCATCCGGGCCAGATCAACGGTCATGTTGGCCGGGTCGAACCGGTTTTTCGGAATGGCATCGGCACCGGTATAGTCGTACCAGTTGAATCGTCGCACTTTATAGGGGCAGTTGTTGTTGCAGTACCTTGTTCCTATACATCGGTTATATGCCATCTGATTTAACCCTTCGCTGGAGTGGTTGGTAGCTGCCACCGGACAAACATTTTCACACGGGGCATTGTCGCAATGCTGGCACATCACCGGCTGACGCACCACTTCGGGATTTTCTTCGTCGCCGTTGTAGTACCTGTCGATGCGAATCCAGTGCATTTCGTGGTGCCGAATGCTTTCCTGTTTCCCTACTACAGGGATGTTGTTTTCGGTGTTGCAAGCCAGCACACAGGCGCTGCAGCCAATGCATTTGTTCAAGTCGATGGCCATTCCCCATTTGTGGCCTTTGTATTCATATCCCTGGTACAGTGTGGTGTGGTGATGCTGCACTTGCTCGTGCAGCTCATTTCCTGCGGCCGGGTTTTCCTTCCATTTATCAAAAGTTGATTCACGCACAATGGGACGCCCTTCCATGGATTGATGGCCTTGTATCAGTGCCATTTTTTCGAACCGGCCGGTTTTTTCAATGCTGAAACCGGGGATGGCAAAACGGCGCATTCCATTTTCAATTTTCGCCAGCGGATATGCATTCACTCCGGTAACTATTTCTTCGGGAACGCCCGTAACACGGCCATACCCTATGGCAATGCTGATTGTTTTTTCGGCCTGCCCCGGCTGAACGAAAGCCGGAATGGCGAGGTTGCCCAGTTGAATTACATCGCCGTTTTTTATGCCCATTTGCCGGGCCACCGAAGGCGCGATGGAGGCGTAATTGTCCCAGGCAATGCGAGTTACCGGATCGGGACATTCCTGAAGCCAGGGATTCAGCGGCCCGTGCCCTGTGCCCGCATTGATGTTTTCAACCAATTCAATGGTGAACCCTTCTGCTGTTTTTTCAGATGCGATATGCTGAATGGATTTTTCTGTTTCGCCGGACTGAAAAGAAAGCAAGGTTGCTTCTTCGGGTAGCACCAACTCGCCACTTTTCAGAATTTCAACCCAAAAACGGTCCGGGTCGGTGTTTTCATTCTGTTGGGCAAAATAAGTTGATGTCCAGTGCTCTTTTATGTAATCGCGCCATGAAATTTCGTTTTCAAGCCATGCCAGAAGCGTTTCCTGGGCCTGGCGCGAATCAAACAATTTATGTAATGTGGGTTGCAGTACCGAAAATACACCTTTTTTGTATTCGGCATCGTCCCAACATTCCAGATAGCCGGGCGAAGGCAAAATGTAGGTGCACAACTCAGCAGTTTCATCGGGCAGTGAACTGATGGCTATCGAAAGCTGTGCTTTTTCGATGGCAGCCTTTATTTTATCCGATTCCGGATGGTTATAAACCGGGTTTACATCCCATACGATAACTGCATCCGGGTCCGAATTCAGCAGGGTTTCTTTCCACTTCTCCGAACCCTGGTAATGGTTGTAGGTACGGTCGAATTTTACAGTTTCACCCACATTCCCAAGCATCTGGTTAATGCCGTTCACTATCGACTGGGAATCGGGATGGTTATCACCGCAAAGCACCAGCGATCTGCCCTCGTTCGCTAAAAGCGCTGCTACAATTTTATCTAACTTTTGGGTAATTTCCTGCGCTGGCACAAACGCACCTAAAACTGCATCTCCCAGTTCAGATGCCAGTTTGTTGTAAATATAAGCGAGTATTTTTCCATAATCGGTTCGCTCGACACGGATGCGAACATCGGCATTGGATCCGGTTAGCGACATGCCGGCTTCAATCTGGTAATGCTTGTTTAACCCCGAATTTTCATTGTGTAAATCGCGGCGTTTGGCATATTGCCCCGAGAATTCCACAGGTGAGAGCCAGGTTCCCAGGAAATCGCAACCCACCGATACGATGCAATCGGCTTTTTCAAAGTCGTATTCCGGGAGTGCATCGGCTCCGAAACTTTGCAAATTGGCCTTGCGGTAACCGTCCATCGGAATGGCATCGTATTGCTGCCATTCGGCGCCAAATGTTTCTTTAAACGCTGCAATTAATTTTTTTGTTGAAGGGCTGATAATGGTGGGTGTAATCAGAAGAACCGGTTTTCCCGATTTTGCAATTTGCTGCAACTGCTCCATAATTTCCCCGTCGGCGGTTTCCCAGTCGATGGGCCCCCTGTTTTTTTGCGGGTTTTTATACCGGTTGGTGTTATACACATCGAGCACCGAGGCTTGTACCCGTCCGCTGGTGCCGTTGGGGGTGACCACCGATTTTGGGTTGGGTTCCAGTTTGATGGGACGGTTGTCGCGCACCTTCACCAGCACATTGCAAAATTCATTCTGGTTAAAATACGACGAGGCGTAATATGCTGCTTTCCCGGGAATAATTTCCTCGGGCTGAATAAAGTAAGGAATGGCTTTTTCCACTGGTCTTTTGCAGGAAGCAATGAGCGCCGCCGAAGCAGTACCCAGTCCCAGTACTTTCAAAAAATTCCGGCGCGAAGTCGGACTGGCGTTCACATCGGGTTTGCCGGCCACGCGAACATCATTCAGCGGCTCGAATTCTTCCAAAAGATGCCAGTATTTTTTTTCTTCACTCATCAGGTTTTATTTTGAATTGTGATTGAATTAGCTAAAAATCAATTAATAATGACATTTTGCACAATCGTTGGCGCCAATGTCAACGGCCATTATTGAGTCTCTCACACCCTTATCCAAATCTTTGTGGAAAGCTTCAAACAGCGAATAATAATCGTTTTCAATAAAATCAACTTTGGTTTCCCTGTGACATTCGAGGCACCAACCCATCGACAAATCGCTGTGCTGCCGTACAATGTGCATCTCTTCCACAGGTCCGTGGCACTGTGCGCAGTCGAGTTTTCCAACACCCACGTGTTGAGCATGCGAGAAGAAAACATGGTCGGGCAATTCGTGAATGCGAATCCATTCGATGGAGCGGCTCTCCTCATGTGCCTGAACCAGTTTGTCGATCTCGAACCGGCCACTGCGCGAACCTTCCCGTACCACAATGTGGCAGTTCATACAAAGGTCGGTAGAGGGAAAATTGGCTGTTTTCGATTCGGTAGCCGTATGGTGGCAATACATGCAGTCGATCTGGTTTTCGGCTACATGCACCTGGTGCGAAAATTTGATGGGCTGATCGGGCTGATAGCCTTCGCTGCGCCCCAGTTTTACAGCCTCCTCGTAAATCATAACTATTTGGTAACCAAATGCTCCCAGGAATATCAAAACGGGAATAATTTTTAGTTTTACTTTTTTAAAAATGATGAGGTCGAGCAGTGCCCAGGTGAGCAGCAGCCCAAGGAAAAGGAACAAAAGCAGGCGGTTGATGGTTGGTTTTACCGGATCGGGTCCGTTAACCGCCAGGTGGTCTAGGTAAATTTTTACCTTCTGCAAATCTTCGTCGCTGATGTTGAAATTGCGGTGGGAGGCCTCCATTACCGTACCTGTGGGTTCCATTACCACTTGCATGAATGATGTAAAGTCTCTGCCGGCATATTTCAACGCAATGTCCATGGCCGAGGGGTTCCAGTTCATGGTGTCAACAGGGGTGAGGTTGTGGCATGAAACACAGGATTCGTGATTTCTTTCAAAAGGTAAAAGCCCCATGAAGAATCGTTTGCCACGATTAATTTCTTCTTTGGAATATCCTTCGGTGAGAATACTTTCAGTGTTTGTTGAAAAAGATGGATATGGGGTTAAAAAAATACAAGAAATGAAAAACAGGATGGCCAGCAACCGGATAAGTTGATTCTCCTCAAAATTGAAAAATTCTTCCATTCCGCTCAGTTTAGTGTGACTACAAAAATGCTTGTTTCTTTAAAATAAAGCTAACAAAAAACAACTTTAAAGGGTTCTAAATATAGATAATTTTTTTTACTGGCACAGTTTCACCTCTGTCTGAAATGGGTTATTGTTGCCTTTGTTACAGAATCAGACTGAAAATTCATCAATCAATGTCAGACTCTGAACGGGCATCGAGGCTTTCGGTCAGTTTTCTGACGAGCTTCATATTCACAAAAAACTCTTTGGCAATAACCCTTGCAATGGTGTAGGCAGGAATGGCCAGAAACATGCCAAGGATACCGGCCATGCTTCCGGCAGCCAGTATTACAAGGAATATTTCGAGGGGATGAGCTTTTACGCTGCTGGAATAGATTAAGGGTTGAAACAGCACGTTGTCAATGATTTGTACGGTGAGAAAAACGGCAGTCATAAGCCCGAGCAGCGGCAACGTGTGGCTCATAAAATCGGCATGAATGTTCAGGGCAGCTCCGATAAGCAGTCCCAAAATGGCGCCCATCCAGGGCCCCAGGTAGGGAATAACATTGAACAGCCCGCAAATAAATCCGATGATTACGGCATGGTTAAAGCTCAAACCAACCAGGTTTAGTCCGATGGTGTCAAGCAACATTACCATACAAATTTGCAGGATGAGGCCGACAAAGTAGCGGCGAAGCAGGTACGAAATAGAATCGAGAATGTTCGATACTTTTTCTTCCAGGTTAGTAGGAACAATGAGCAGGATTCCTTCCCGCAGCATGCTTCTTTCTTTTAAAAAGAAGAAAGTGATAAAGGAAACGGCAAAAAAGCCAATGAACAGGTCGCCCACAGTTCCTGCAACAATCACGAAAACATTGGAGAGCTGAGAAACATCAATTTTTGAGGTTAACTGGTCAACCATAACGTCGTAAAACGAGCGGTCTTCCACCAGCAAAGGTTCGTTTCCCGAAATTTGTAAGAGCCTGAGAAGCGGTTCTTCAATGGAGTTAAAAAATGCCTCGATGTCGATTTCCGAAAGGGTTTCCAGTTCCTTTAAAAGCAGGGGAATGATGAAACGAAAAAAAGAAATGACCAGAAACCACATGGCTGCAAGGGTCATTAAAGCGGCTATTCCTTTGGGAATTCTGAATTTTTTGTACCGAATCAGGGAAAGCCACCTGACCAGCGGCCTGCCCAGAAACGACATTACAGCTGAAATTAGTATGTAGGTAACAATGGCGCTGAAATACCACATCAGGAACAAGAGAAATATTCCACCGGCAATTAACAGCATATTTCGGGCCCAGCCTTTTAGTTGTACCATTTCATCGGTTTTGAACAAAGATAAATGAAAACCGATATATTTTATACTTTTATGCCAATCAAAAAACTGTGAAAAACCATTTAAATACGGTCTCCGCCTTTCAGTTTTACCAGTTGGCAAGGTATTCTGCACTGGTAATTACCGGGATAGTTTTTGCCAAAACTACACTTACGCAGCAAGCCATTGGCGAGTATGAAACGTTTGTTTTTCTGGCCGGTGCCGTTAGTTTTTTCTGGCTTAACGGAATGCTGAAAGCTTTACTACCCCTTTCCTCGGGTCAAAAGGAATCAAATTCGGCCCTGTTCAGTTCTTTTGTGGTAATTTCATTTTTCAGCCTGTTGATCGGTATGTTGTTGTACACGGCACATCCTGTTTTTTCAGGGTTTTTGCTGAACGGAAAAGAAGTTCCTGAACCCGGGCTTTTGGTCGTTTACCTTGTTTTTGGCGTACCTGCAACCATGGCAGAATATGTTTACCTGATACGGAAGCAAAACCGGACACTGGTGGTTTTTGCCCTTGTTTCCTTTTCCATTCAGTTTTTAATGGTGGTTTTGCCGGTTGTTTCTGGTTATCCGGTTCAATGGGCCATGCGCGGGTTGGTTGTTTCTGCACTTCTGCGTTATATTTGGTTGTGGGGCATGTTCATTTATTATTCCGAAATCCGGTTTTCGTTTTCGTTTGTAAAGGCACACCTGAAGCTGGGAATGCCACTGGTGGTCGCTGCACTGCTGAGCGGCTCGGCCCAGTTTGTGGATGGTTTTATTGTTACATCCCGTTTCGACGAGAGCACGTTTGCCGTATTCCGATATGGCGCCAGGGAATTGCCGCTGGCAACACTTATGGCCAATGCACTCAGCAGTGCCATGTTGCCCGGGTTTGGAATCCGCGAGCAATTACAGGAAAACTTACGGAGGTTAAAAAACGGAGTTTCACGGCTGATGCACTTCCTTTTTCCGCTAACCGCCCTGTTGCTGCTGGTTTCCAAACCTTTGTTTCCGGTGGTGTTCAATCCTGCGTTTGCCGACAGTGCCACTGTTTTTAACATCTATCTGTTGCTTGTAATCAGCCGGCTGCTGATGCCACAAACCATTCTGAACGGATTGAGGCTTACCCGGCAAATTATGGTGGCGTCCTTTTTCGAAATAGTTATAAATGTAACGCTTAGCCTTGTTTTGGTCAGAGTTTGGGGCATTGCCGGAATCGCATTTGCCACGTTTGCCGCCTATTTATTTGAAAAAATTTACCTGATTGTTGTGGTAAGGAAAACATTGAATATCCGGTTGAATGAATATCACCCGCTGAAGTATTACTTTTTTTATTCGTTGGGTATCATTGCAATCTTTATTTTTGCGGAAATTGTTTTATAAGGTATGGATTTTTTATTAGATAGTCCGGAAGCCGAAAAGGATTTTCAGCAATTGCTGGACGAAATAAAGTTGCGGAGAAATGGCGAACTTGCTGCATCCATGAAGGGGCAGGGGTTGGAATACAAGATGAACTGGGGCGTGTCGGTGGTGGAGTTAAGGGAGTTGGCGCGGAAATTTAAACCCGGCCATTTGCTGGCACTGAAACTCTGGAACAAACAGTGGCGCGAAACCATGATTCTGGCCACGCTGCTCGACAAGCCTGAAGAAGTTACCGAAGAACAGATGGATTTCTGGACAAAGAGTTTTGAAAACCAGGAGATTGCCGAACAGGCTTCGGCCAATCTTTGGGTAAAAACAAAATTTGCCTTTGTAAAAGCTCTGGAATGGTGCCGCGGGAAAAAACACCTGGTTCGGTTTACCGGAGTTCATCTGATGGGTAGGTTGGCCATTACCCAGAAAAATGCCATCGACGAAATGTTCGAGCCGTTTTTTGAAGAACTGGCGGTGGTGGGAAAAGACCCGCGTTTGAATGCGGTTATTTACCGAACGGTTATTGCACTGGGTATCCGCTCAAAATACCTGAACGAACATGCTGTTGAACTGGCAAAAACCTTTCAACTGTGTGAACAGGAGGATACGATGAAGCTGGGAGAAATACTGCTTGATGAACTGACTACAGAATCTATTTCATTTGATGGAAGCGAATAATATGACAATGCAAACTATAAAACTCCCCGAATTTGAAGCTGTAATTTTTGATATGGACGGAGTGCTGGTGAATTCAGAGCCGTTGTATGTTGAGGTGGAACAAACCAATTTCAGGCAGCTGGGGCTTGAGATTTCAGAAGAAGAACACCAAACTTACCAGGGAACAGCAACTGACCGGATGTGGGAGTTAATAAAAGAACGGCATGGAGTTGAGCAACCGGTAAAGGATTTGGTGAAAATGACCAATAACCTGATTACGCCCTATTTCAATTCACTGGAAAAAATGGAGGCCATGCCTGGCGTGGAAAAACTGATAAAAAAGCTGAAGGAAAAAGGAATTCCGCTTGCCCTGGCCTCTTCATCCTACGCCGATGTGATTGAAATTATTTTGCAGAAAACCGGGCTGAAAAAATATTTCGATGTGGTGGTTGACAGCCAGTTGGCCGGTGCCAGCAAACCCGAACCGGAAATCTTTTTACTGGCTGCCCAAAAACTGGGTGTTCAACCCGAAAAATGCATAGTCATTGAAGACTCCACCAACGGAATTAAAGCAGCCAAAGCCGCCGGAATGTTTTGTATTGCTTTTTCCGGGCCTGGTTCGGAGTTACAGGACCAAAGCCAGGCAGATTGGATTGTTTCTGATTTTAATCTGCCCATTTATTGAAGTGCCGCTGGAAGAAAACAGACGAAACAAGCATGGCAAAATTTTGCCACACAAGTGGATCATTATAAAGCGAGTTCCATCGAATACCTTTAAAAATTAACAATTATAATGAGATGAAATCAATGAAAGTGAATCGGAGTTATTCCTCAAGAGAATCGAGGTAGCCTGCGTCTTCTTTCAGTTCAGGGTTCATCGATGCTTCCACGGCCAGCTGGTCGCAACGCTCGTTCAGCGGGTTATTGGCGTGGCCTTTCACCCACACAAATTTCACATGGTGTTTTTTGAAAGCCTCAAGGAAACGTAACCAGAGGTCGGGGTTTTTTTTGCCTTTAAACCGTTTTTTTACCCAGTTGAACACCCAGCCTTTTGTTACGGCATCGGCCACATATCTCGAGTCGGTGTAAATGATGACTTCGCTGCCCGGAATTTTTAACGTTTCGAGGGCTACAATTACCGCCAGCAGTTCCATGCGGTTGTTGGTGGTAAGCCGGTAACCCTCCGACATCTCCTTGCGATGAGGGCCGGAAAGCATCACTATGCCGTAGCCACCCGGGCCGGGATTTCCGCGGGCTGCACCGTCGGTATAAATCGTTATTTTGGGTTTTGCCATTTTTTAAAAAAAATCAGTACAAAGGAGAATGTAATTTTTCTAAATTCCAACCAAAACGAACCATTTGTATCCTGATATTTTCGAAATTTTCGATTTATCTTTGCCTGGATTTCAAAAAAAACAGGCTTCACAATAAAATATGTGAAGCCTGTTTTTTGTGTGAAACACATTTTTTATTCCACAATCCGCATTTCATCGATAAGGTGGGTAGCGCCGGCATATTTGTCGATTACCCACAGCACAAACCGGATGTCCACATTGATGCAGCGTTGCAGATCGGGTTCGAATGCAATATCGCTGCTCATGGCTTCCCAGTTGCCATCGAAAGCAACGCCAATCAGTTCGCCATTGGCGTTAATCACGGGACTGCCCGAGTTTCCCCCGGTAATGTCGTTGTTGGTAATGAAGCAGGCCACCAGTTCGCCATTGTCGTTGGCATAGCGGCCAAAATCGCGGGCATGAAGAAGTTCCTTCATCCGCCCGGGAACATGGAATTCATCATCGCCCGGAATTTCTTTTTCCAGGTAACCGTCGGTGGTGGTGTAATACTTGTAAACAACCCCGTCGCGCGGCTCATAATCGAGCACCTGCCCGTAGGTGAGGCGCATGGTGGAATTGGCATCGGGGTAGAAGTTTTTATCCTGCTGCATTTCCATTAACCCGGCCACAAACAGCCTGTTTCCCACGTCGAGTAATTCGCTTTTTTCTCCGGCCAAATCGTTCAGCTCCCTGAATTTTTCAAAAATGTCGCTCGCAGCCTGAAAAGCCATATCTTTTTCAAGGGCTTTCAGTTTCGGGTTCCCGAGGAAATCCATTAGCTCTTCCTTGTCGTCGAAAACCGAGCGTTTAAACATTCTTTCGGTGTAACGGTCGAAATCGCCTTTGTACCGCCGCTGCACTTCCTGAAAAAAGGCGGGGTGGTATTTGGGATCTACATTGTCGGCATATAGTTTCATCAGTTCAGCAGCTACTTTCCGGTCGGTTTCGGCGTGGTAATCTTTATAAAAATCATCGATGCCATCGGTGATTCTCGATTTGGCCATTTCAAGAAATTCGGGATTGAAATCCTTGTCGCCCAATAACCGGTACATAGGCAAAGCACGGTAGGCAAACATGAAAATTTCCGGTCCGCGAACCATGGCTTCGGCCATGTATTCCTGGGCTCTGTTGGCCTCTGTGTTGTTGTAAAATCCGGCAATGTCATCCAGCACATTTCCGTATTTTTCACTTCGTTCGCTGCTGGCATTCACCCAACGGGTAAACTCTTCTTCCAGGTTTTTCTTTTTTTCAATGATGTTCAGGTTTTCGAGTCCTCTGTTTTGTCCAATGCTGTATTTGTAGTAGTTTGAACTGCGTGCATGCTTCGATGCATACTGAATGCGAGCTTTCTGTCCGCTGGCCATGTAGTCGTCAATGATGCGCAGTTTTTCCTCGCGAACTTCCACACGCACAGGGTTGGTAACATCCATGGTATATTGAACACCATGGGAAGTTTTGTACCGGTTGGTGCCTCCGGGATAACCCATCACCATGGCAAAATCGCCTTCGTTTATTCCCCGTAGAGAAATGGGCAGGAAGTAGTTGGGTTGGTAAGGAATATTGTCTTCCGAATAATCGGCAGGTTTGCCATCGGGACCGCTATACACACGGAACAGCATAAAATCGGCAGTATGGCGGGGCCACATCCAGTTGTCGGTATCGCCTCCGAATTTTCCCAGCGCATTTGGCGGTGTTCCTACCATTCTGATGTCTCTGAAAGTTTCAGCAACAAAGAGATGGTATTGATTCGAGTTGAAAAAGTTGCGTACATAGGTCTCGTAGTGGGTATCGCCTTTGGCTTCACTTTCAAGTTCCCTTATGGTGCTGAATGTTTTTCTTCTTCGCTCTTCTTCGCTCATATCGTCGGTAACTTCGGCCAGCACTTTATCGGTCACATCCTCAATCCGAATCAGAAAAGTAACCGATTTGCCCGGGTTGGGCAGTTCTTCTTCATAGCTGTTTGCCCAGAATCCGTATTGAAGGTAATCGTTTTCAACACTGGAATGGCTTTGTATTTCACCGTATCCGCAATGATGATTGGTAAGTAAAAGTCCGTTTCCTGAAATTAACTCAGCGGTGCACGATCCGCGGTCGAGGGCAACTACAGCGTCTTTCAGACTGGAGTTATTAATACTGTATATATCTTCGGCGCTTAACTGAAGACCCATTTGCTGCATTTCCGTAATGTTCAGTTTGTGAATTAACGAGGGCAGCCACATCCCTTCATCTGCTACTGCCTTCCCCAGAAAAATTATGGTTGCAAGCAGTACTAAACTCAATCTTCTCATGTTATTTATTCAATTTAAAATTTTAAGAAACTGCAAATATAATATTTCAGTTTTTCTGGTTTGTGATTTAAATCTGCATTTGGGCAAAAGTTGGTTAAAAAAGTCTAAACTCCGTGTTGGTTTGTCAATTCTTGCTAAATTTGTAGCTCTCAAATAAAAGCAGGGTGAAAGTGAAGAAGAAGCTGTTTAAGAAACTTAGCGACCGCTACCGTTTAATCATATACAACGATACTACCTTTCAGTCGGTGTGGAGCATGAAGCTTACCCGCCTGAAGGTTTTTACCGTTACCAGCCTTTTGTCGGCTGTAATCGTAATTCTGGTGATTTTACTTATTGCCACTACCGGATTGCGTGAATACATTCCCGGTTATCCCAAGGCCGAATACCGGCAGTTGCTGGTTCAAACCGCGCTGAAAATCGACTCGCTGGAAAACGAACTTTACAAGCGCGACCAGTTTTTCTATGGCATCCAGTCCATTATCTCGGGTGAGGTTCCTGAAGACAATCTTGTTGTTGAGTCGTCGGTTGAGCCCAGTGCCGTTGAATTTGAAGAATTTAATCACGATTCTGTTTTTCAGGATAAATTGCTGGCCGAGCAAACCAGTTTGTCGATGGGTGGTTCATCGGGGAGCCGGAGGTTGAGTTTGAGTCAGATTCATTTTTTTGTACCGGTAAAAGGTGTGGTTACCAACAGTTTTAACGCAGCAGCTGATCATTTTGGAGTTGATTTGGTGAGCGAGCCCAATGCCCGGATATCGTCGGTTATGAATGGCACGGTAATTTTTGCCGGATGGACGGTTGAAACCGGCTATGTGATTTACATACAGCACGATACCGACCTTGTGTCGGCATACAAACACAACTCGCAACTACTGAAAAGCAAAGGCGACAGGGTTCAGGCGGGCGAGGCTGTAGCCATAATCGGAAATACAGGTACACTTTCAACCGGGCCTCATCTTCATTTTGAACTGTGGCATAACGGCAGTCCTCTCGACCCGGAACAATACATCGATTTTTAAAAGAATGAGAAAACGAATTGCAATTCTTGGTTCAACCGGATCAATCGGGACACAGTCGCTGGAAGTGATTGAAAGAAATCCGGAGATGTTTGAGGTGGAAGTGCTTACAGCCAACAACAATGTGGAATTGCTGATTGCCCAGGCAAAAAAATACCAGCCCAACGCCGTTGTAATTGCCAACAGCGATAAATACAAAACCGTTTCGGAAGCACTGAAAAACGAACCGGTAAAAGTTTTTGCCGGTAATGACTCCCTGAACCAGGTGGTGCAGATGGAAACCATCGACCTGGTAATTACCGCTATGGTTGGTTATTCGGGGTTAATTCCCACATGGCACGCGGTTAAAGCCGGAAAAAACATTGCGCTGGCCAACAAGGAGACTTTGGTGGTTGCCGGAGAAATTATTACCGGACTGGCCAAAGAAAAGCAGGTGAATATTCTGCCCGTTGACTCCGAACATTCAGCCATTTTTCAGTGCATCATCGGGGAGGTTTACAACCCGGTTGAAAAAATTTTTCTTACCTGCTCGGGTGGCCCTTTCAGGGGAAAAACAAAAGAAGAGCTGAAAAAAGTAACGGTGGCAAATGCTTTGGCACATCCCAACTGGGATATGGGTGCAAAAATTACCATCGATTCGGCAACCCTTATGAACAAAGGTTTTGAAGCCATCGAGGCACACTGGCTTTTCGGACTTCCGTCCTCAAAAATAGAAGTGGTTGTTCACCCGCAGTCCATCATTCATTCCATGGTGCAATTCGAAGACGGTTCCATAAAAGCACAGCTTGGCCTGCCCGATATGCGACTGCCCATTCAGTATGCACTCGGTTTTCCGTACCGCATAAAAAATAATTTTCCGCGGTTTAATTTTCTGGATTATCCAACCCTGCACTTTGAAAAGCCGGATACAAAAAATTTTCGTAATCTTGCACTCGCTTTTGAAGCATTGGATGCAGGAGGAAATGTACCCTGCGTGTTGAATGCAGCAAACGAAATTGTGGTTCAGGCATTTCTCGAAGAAAAAATTGAATTTATGCAAATGCCCGAAATCATAGAAGAAACCATGAAAAGAATCAGTTTTGTGCAAAAACCGGGTATGGATGACCTGATTCAAACCAATGACGAAACAAGAAGAGTGGCAAAATTGTTAACAGAGAACAAAATTTAAGAGGAAAAATTATTAGATGGAAACTATATTGATTAAAGCGGCCCAGCTTATTTTGAGTCTTTCAATACTTGTGGTTTTACATGAGTTCGGGCATTTTATGTTTGCGCGCCTGTTTAAAACAAGAGTCGAAAAGTTTTATCTGTTTTTCGACCCCTGGTTTTCGCTGTTTAAAGTGAAAAAAGGCGAAACCGAATACGGCGTTGGCTGGCTGCCGCTGGGCGGATACGTGAAAATTTCGGGAATGATTGATGAGTCGATGGACAAAGAGGCCATGAAACAACCGCCAAAACCCTGGGAATTCAGGGCAAAACCGGCATGGCAAAGGTTGCTGATAATGTTGGGGGGTGTTATGATGAACTTCCTTTTTGCAATGGTAATTTACATCGGGGTGCTGTATGCCTGGGGTGAAACCTATTTGCCCACCGATAATGTAACGTACGGTATTGAAGTGACCGAAGTTGGGAAAGAAATTGGTTTTCAAAACGGAGATAAAATCATTTCGGTAGATGGAAAACATGTTGAAAATTTTCTGAAAATTGTGCCCACCATTGTGCTCGACGGGGCAAAAACTGTCCAGGTAAACCGTAACGGGCAGGTTGTTGACGTTGAAATAGACGATGCCGATTTGGCACTGCTTCTGAAAAGCCGGGAGGTGATGTCCTGGCGCAAACCGTTTGATATTCATGTAGGAAGCGTAGTGGAAGATTCCCCGGCCGAACAGGCTGGCCTGCAGAAGGGTGACGTTTTTGTGAGTATCGATGGAAACCGCTTTGAGTTTTACGACCAATTTTCCGAATACCTCGATTCCAGAAAAAATGAGACGGTTAACCTTGTTCTTCTGCGTAACGGCACACAAATACAACAGCAGGTGAACGTTTCGGAAGACGGGAAGCTGGGTTTTTATCCGGTTTTCAATAACCCGGATATTTTAGAACTGGCTACGATAAATTACGGATTGGTTGAGTCCATTCCGGCCGGGATAAGCCGCGGAGTTGAAACCACCAAAGATTACCTGAAACAATTTAAGCTGTTTTTCAGGCCCGAAACCAAAGCCTACGAATCACTTGGCGGATTTGCCACTATCGGAAATATTTTTCCGGCCACCTGGGATTGGTTTTCATTCTGGAATATGACCGCTTTTATTTCCATTATTCTGGCCATAATGAATTTGTTGCCCATTCCTGCGCTCGACGGCGGTCATGTCATGTTCCTCGGTTTTGAAATGATTAGCGGACGCAAACCCGGCGAAAAATTTCTGGAGTATGCACAAATTGCCGGAATGGTGCTGTTGCTGGCTTTGGTGCTTTTTGCCAATGCCAATGATATAATAAAAATGATTAACGGAACATTTTAAGTAAAAAAATTCTATTTTTGCATCAAACCATTTTAACATTACGTCATGAATTTATTTGTAGTAGCAGGATTTATCGGACCACAGGAAATAATTATCATTTTAATTATTGTACTTCTTCTTTTCGGAGGTCGCAAAATTCCTGAATTGATGAAAGGCCTTGGCAAAGGAATGAAGGAGTTTAAAAAGGCCACCAAAGAGGGAGACGACGAAGACGAACAGGCCGAACCCGGAAAAATTGAAAAAAAATAAAACGGGATATGGTGGAAAAATCCCGTTGTTGCAAAAGCAGCAGCGGGATTTTTTTTGTTTCCATATTTTAATTCGCACACTGTCAGTATGGTAAGGTTTTTGTAGTACCTTTTGGCAAATCAAAAAAAATGATAAAAATGAAACTGAAGACAATACACCGGATTTTTTCTTTGATCATCTTGTCAGCACTCATATCGTGCCAGGGTGGCGAAAGCACCGGGTTATCGAAAAATGTTACCGGAAAAGCAGGTGAGCTGGTAGTGGTAATCACTGATGAGGCATGGGACGGAAGCCCCGGTAAACTCATTCGTCAGACACTGGCGCAGGAACACCTTGCTTTGCCGCAGGACGAGCCCATGTTCGATCTGGTGAGGGTGCCGCACGAAGGATTCAGAAGCATTTTTAAAACCACCCGCAACATTGTTCAAACCCGTATTTCATCCAATGTTGATTCCATCGGAATAATGTTCCAGGACAATGTTTGGGCCAGCCCGCAGGCAACCGTTATAATTCAGGCTAAAAATGAAGTTGAGTTTGAAAAGCTTTTCAATGAAAACAGAAACCGGATTATGGCTTATTTTCTGAGGGCGGAGAGAAATCGGCTGACAACGAACTATGAGCGTTATTACGAGCGGGGTATTTTTAATGTGCTTGACCAGGACTTTGACATTACTATGAAGATTGCTCCGGGCTTTCAAATTGCAGAGCAAAAGGAAGATTTCATCTGGTTACGGTACGAAACCCCTGAAATTTCCCAGGGAATTATTATCTATACTTTTCCTTATGTATCTGACAGCGCCTTTACGATCGATTATCAGCTGAAAGTGAGAGACAGTATTCTGAAAGCCCATGTGCCGGGACCAACACCCGGAAGCTATATGGCTACCGAAAAAAGAATTGACCAGGTGAATAATTTTGGAAGACACAACGGAAACTATATGTCGGAGATGCGTGGGCTGTGGCGTGTGATAAACGATTTTATGGGCGGTCCATACATTTCGCTGGCCCAGCTCGATGCTGCCAATCAGCGCGTGATTGTAGCCTACGGATACGTTTTTGCGCCAAGCAAAGACAAGCGTAACCTGCTGCGCCAGGTAGAAGCCATGATTTATACCCTTAAACTAAATAACCAGGAAGAAAACGACAAGCTTAATCAGCAGGAGATTGGTGTGGATATTCTGCCGGAAAGCATATAATCAAAACACCGATTTTACAATTTCTTTTACATTGTCCGAAATTCCGTAGGTATAAATGTGCAGCGAAGGAGCGTTGTTTGCCAACAGGTCTTTCGACTGGTAAATAGCCCATTCTGTGCCCACTCTCCGTGCATCTTCGTTGTTTTTGCATTTGGCCAGTTCGGTTGAAAGTTCCTGTGGTAAATCGATGCTGAAAATTTTCGGCAATACCGTAAGCTGGTTTTTCATATTTATGGGCTTTATTCCCGGAATAATGGGCACGGTAATCCCAATTTCCCTGCACCTTTTCACAAAATCGTAATACACCCTGTTGTCGAAAAACATTTGTGTTACAATATATTCGGCCCCGGCATCCACCTTTTGTTTCAGGTAGAATAAATCCTGCTCTATGTTGGGTGCCTCAAAATGTTTTTCGGGGTATCCGGCCACTCCAATACAAAAATCGAGCGGCGTGTTGTTTTTCAGGTCTTCTTCCAGGTAAATCCCGTTTTTCAGATTTACAATCTGTTCTGCCAACTCATTGGCGTTGGCGTGTCCGTTCTTCTCGGGTAAAAAAACATGCTGGTTCTTAATGCCGTCACCGCGAAGGGCCAAAACATTTTCGATGCCCAGAAAATGCAAATCGATAAGCACATGTTCGGTTTCACTTTTGGTAAATCCGCCACATAAAATGTGGGGAACCACCGGAATGCCATACCGGTGCTGAATGGAAGCCGCAATGGCAACCGTTCCCGGACGTTTTCGTACGGTGCGTTTTACTATGGAACCGTCGGGCATTTCCCTGAACTCCACTTCATCGCGGTGTGTGGTAATGTTGATGTACTTCGGGTCGAAATCCACCAAACTTTCAATGGTTTTGTAAATGCGTGTGGGTTCGTTTCCTTTTAATGGTGGAAGCAATTCAAAAGAAAAAACCGTTTTTTTCGAATGGTTAATGATGTCGATAACTTTCATCTTTGCTGGATTATTTCCGCGCAAAATTAATAAAACGAAACTTTTGAGACGAAAAAAAATGATTCTGTAAAAAAATATACAAAAAGATCACAATTATGAATTACTCAATAAGATTTATCTCTCCGCATCGCATTCCTCGATGCTCTGTCAACCAGGGTAAAAAGCCTGTGGATTTCATCTTTGTGCCTGGTGGGCTGATGCCCCTGAACTTTAAACAGTTTGATATTCAGAATATCTGTAATGCTGAAAAACTCCCTGTATAAATCGTGATTGGAAATGCGCTTGTTTTTTGCGGAGTAATAATTTTTTGTCTCCAAACCCGCCCGTCTTTGCATCAATCCGATAATGGTCTGGGAATCGGTATAAATAAACACCTCACTTTCTGCTGTTGTAATATCGTTTAATGCCCAAAGTAATGTTTGCAATTCCAGTCTGGATGAAGTAGTATTTACAAATCGCTTTATTTTTACATTTTTTTTGAGCATTTCCGGTGAAAGTACGGGCTCCGATACAATGAGAAAGGCACCATAACCGGTTTTGGATTGAGCATCCATGCTGCCATCGACAAACATTAGTATCTTATTCATGTTGCAAAATTAAAAAAAGTCATAGAGTTTTGGCTTTGGCTATAATATACGGAGACAAAGCCGATGTTGGGAAACCGGTTGATGTTGTATTATGGAATGAAAAGAGCCAGAAAAGCACTTTGCTTTCCGGAGAAGAAATCCAATTCAATATCGATCAAATTAAAGGTGCAATTACAAATCCTGTTGTATTCAAACTGACAGGTTTAAGCACTTCTGTAATTGATGTAAATGAAGGAGAAAACTTCGCTGTTTATCCAAATCCGTTCTCAACCCATGCTTACATCCGGTATTTCATTTTAAAGCCATCCGATGTCAGCCCGATAATTTCCAACGCAGTGGGAACAGAAAAAGAGGAAAGGTTGTCCGAAATGTATCTGGCAACCTTTTTTTTAAATCAGGTTGCGATAATACAAAAAGCCGCTGAT
>CAZLGT010000016.1:0-81874 GCA_964559175.1 uncultured Mariniphaga sp.
ACCGAAGGGATATATTTTTGAACCTGGATTTTTTCATAATTTCAAGTATCATGAGAATGAAATTGTATCTTTTTATATCGAGGTAAATGAAAGGGCTGAGTTTGGACATGATAAATATCGACTAAAAATAAATACCTCCGAAATAAAGAATTATGGAATTAATGCAAGAAAGATAACAGGATTTAAAAAGAATAAATTAACGACTGATTTATCCTTGGTAAAAGTTGAAGGTGACACTTCGGATGGAAAATTTTATGGAATTACTGAGAAATATATTGTTGGAGAACTCAGAGTTAAAAATGAAAAAATTGAACCTGCCTTACATCGTAGAATAAAGATTTGGGATTTTGAAAAAGAAAACATTCTTAACTATAATGGTCATATTAAACTACATCACTGCCCTACAGGGGAATCATTGGTATTAGATTGTATGAATGATAAACAGCTTTTCGATTGGTTCAGAGATGAATTAAAGAAGGTTGAACCAGATTATGTTAGCTTATTAGATTTTAAAGCAAAATGGAGGACAGAAATACCAAAGCTTTTTACACAAGCTGATAAGGAAAGATATGAAGTTGATAAAGTAAGGTTTGATAGAATTGAAGAGAAATTTAATTATTTAGATTTATCAATCGCTGATATAAAAACTCTAATTGAAAAATCCGATTCATTGCGAGAAGCATTCAATAAAGCAATAGAAAATCATAAGGAAGAATTAAAAAAGGGGTATAAAACTCAATTTGAAGAATTCCAAAAGGATTTTGAAAAACAAAAAATATTAATTGAAAAACAAATAGTTACACTACAAGAAAGTAAAATAGAAAAAGAACGTGTGCTTGATTCCTTGAAAAGTGAAATTGAAAGTTTAACTCAGAAAATCGAAAATATCAACCAAAATAAAGAACGAATTCTTGCTGATTTTTCAATAATAAAAGATGTTTTTTCTAATAAAGATAAACCAGAAAAAACAAAAAATCAGGATTCATATTTAATTGAAAGTTATGACACGGAAAACGAATCAGTCACGTATCAAATTGGGAAAACAAAAGAACAATTTCTTTTAGATTTTCAATCTCAGCTTTGGAGAAATTCCATTTTTCCAAATTTTGCAAATAAAATGTCAAATATAATGTCAGTTTATAAAGCAGTTTTTGTTAAAGATATTAGATTAGGATTGTCTTACGCTGCAACAACAAACAATGCCTTATATATTATTCAGCAAGTTGAACCTGATTGGTTGCACTTTAGTGATTTCTGGAATAACGGTTTAGGTGCAATCTGGCAATCGGCTCATAAATATCCGGAAAAGTTGCATTTTTTATTTTTAGAGGATATAAATATGTCAAGTCCTGAATGCTTTGCCAGACCTTTATTAGATATGATAACTGGTATAAGAAAGCTAATTCCTTTTGGGAAAACTCCTTATCCTGAAAATTTAAAAATAATTGCCACAAAAATATCCACAGAAAATCCTGAGATAGGACTTCCACTTAATGAACAAACTTTTAAAGGATGGGGATGCGTTGGTTTTAAGGGAGACATTTATAAAAAGTCGGAAGAAGAATATAAATCGCTACCAGGCATTTTTAGCACAAAGACTATCCAAAGTTTTGCATTAGATAATGCAGAAATTGAAATGATTCAATCTGATGTTAAAAGTGAGTTTAATAGTCTTTTTGACGTAGAATAATGCAAAACTATTTTCATATGCAAGCATTATTATTAAAGTGGCATAAACATCACGTTTTGTGCTCAATAGAGCAAATTCGAAATGCTAGCACCAACTTATTGTTTAGTTTTAATTTCGAAACAAGCTATCCACTTTTCAAAGTATTTTTTCCCTTGGTTAGGCGGGGTTTTGTTGAATTTTGTGGAGATGGTAAATATCAGATTACTAAACCAACCATTCTATATTATAAAAAAGAACAGGTCTCAGTTGGATTAAACCTGTTAAATGAACAAAAAAGAATAATTGAAACTCAATTTGAAATAATCAACATTGATAATTTCGAGGTAATAAGATTTAAATCTGAGCTAAATAAAATCAAACTGTTTTGTAAAATTAGTAATTGTGAATATTCCGAACCAAATGTACCGGAAATATTATCGAACTTTCCAAAAATTTCTGATATAGTTGAAAAATTTGAAAGAGCAAGTATTACTTCTTCGGGTGAATATTATGATGTAAAAAAACATCGCTGGAAAAAGAATAAAAATCAAACAACTGGTGTTTTCCGATTATCAGATGACGCTCAAAAATTTTATTTAAGGACAAAGAAGGAAGATTTACAAATACCAGATTACAAAATAAATCCTGAAGCAAGACCCATTTCGGAGTGTTTCCAAGCAGCAATAGATAACTTTGATTTTTTATATTACGATAAAGAAAACAAGGTGTTAACGGTTAAAGACATCAATATCCCAATTCTTATTGACCGTGTTTTACGAATGGCTTCATTACCAAACGCTATAGGCGTTAAGGAAGAAAACAGGAAAACCATATATGAAAATATTTCCCTTTCAGCGGTCAAACAATTGAGTAGAATTTTTGAAACACAAGTAAAAATTGAAGCATGAATAATCCCATAAAAATTTGGCGGGAACTTAGAGATATATATTTAAAATACATTGATAGTGGATTGCCACTTATCAATAAAAACCTATCTTCAGAAAGAAGAAAATTGTATGAACAACCAGGTGCAATTTGCCAACCTCCCATTATTGAATTAGTTCCTCGTTATAAGGAAGTAGCTACATTACTTGAAGCATGTGTAAACTTAAAAATTGATTGTGAATTTGCCGAATTTGCAAAATGTGGTCTTTTCCCAGATTTTAATGGAGTTGAACGAATGCTTTATAAGCATCAAAAAGATGCATTACAATTTGCACTTTCTGAACGCAAACATATTGTAGCCACTACTGGGACGGGGTCTGGTAAAACAGAGTGTTTTCTATTACCAACAATTGCAGATTTAGTAGTTGAATCAAAAAGATGGGATAATAACAGAACAAGAGCGGTCAGAACTTTAATTCTTTATCCCTTAAATGCATTGGCTGAGGACCAAATGATTCGCTTAAGAAAATCTTTAAACAGTACTAATTCAAACGATAAAGGTGCCCGAGACTGGCTGGATAAGAACAGAGAAGGTCATCGATTCTATTTTGGCAGATACACAGGAAAAACACCTGTAAGTGGAAAGAAAGATAAAAGGATTACCGAATTCAATAAAGAAAAAGAAAAGCATATAAATGATTGGAATGCTGCAAAAAATGCTTCTGTCCAATCTGGCAATGAAGATTTACTTTATCATGTTCCATGCATGGATGAAAATTCAGCAGAAATGTGGGATAGATGGTCAATGCAGGATAATCCTCCTGATGTTTTAATTACCAATTACAGCATGTTAAATATTATGCTGCTGCGTAAACAGGAGGAGCCAATTTTTGAAAAGACGAAACAATGGTTAGCTGAAGACAGGCAAAATAATATTTTCCATCTTGTTGTAGATGAAATGCACACCTATAGAGGAACAGCAGGAACTGAAGTTGCTTATTTGTTGAGGTTGCTTTTAGATAAGTTGGGATTAAACCCAGATAGTCCACAAATACAGTTTCTTGCATCAAGTGCTTCTATGCAGGAAAACGATAAAACGAAAGATTATTTGTGTTCTTTCTTTGGAGTAGAAAGAAACAGCTATGCTGTCAAATTTGAGCTACTTTCTAATCCACCACATAAATTAATCAAAAATGTGCCATCCGTAAATTTACCTCAAAATAAATTTGCAGAGTTTGCAATTAACTCTCGTAATCGTGGAATTAGAAAGTCCGTTTTGGAGTTTAAAACAAAAGAAAATTGTGAATCTGTTGAAAAAATACTTGATAAATATAAAATTATCGATTGGTTAAAATATGTAATGCAAAACGATGATGGTGAGTTGATTGCACAAAAAACGACAGAACTTACATCTAAACTCTTTACAATAATAACTCAAATGTCAGAAGATGCATTAGAAGGAATATTACTCTTGCTATGTGAAGGGAAAGATGATAATAATGTAACTATTCAGCCAATAAGATCGCATAATTTTTTTAGAAATATAGATGGATTATGGGCGTGTTCAAATCCAAAATGTACTGAGATAGAAAAAGAATTTCGGTGGGAAGAAAGAAAAATTGGAAAATTATATAGGGGACCAGGAAAAACCGTTTGTAATTGTGGTGGCAAAATTCTGGAAGCTCTTATTTGCAGAAGCTGTGGAGAGATATTTCTTTCTGGTTACAGAGTAAAAGAAGCAGGAGAAGAATTTCTGGTTTCAAACATATCAAAATCCATAGACAATGAAGGATTAGCTGTTTTATGGACAAAAGATGGGATTAGCAAAGAAATTCAAGATAAAACAAATTGGAGAAATACCGAGTACCATTGCCTTACTGGAAAATATAATGTAACAAGAAATGGTAATTCTGCCATTTTTCTACCAGACACTGATTACTTAATAGAATTCCCTAATTATTGTCCTAATTGTCATTTAGATTATAAAATAAAAGATAAACATTCATTATCTCCTATATCAAAACATGCCACTGGGGTTCAGAAAGTTAATCAAGTTATGGCAGATGCAATGATGCGGACAATGAAAGAAAACAATATTATAAGCCCAAAATTGGTTTTGTTTTCTGATAGTCGGCAGGCAGCAGCAAAGCTTTCAGCAGGTATCGAATTAGACCATTATCGTGATGTTTTAAGACAGACAGTTCTAAACTCGTTGCAGAGTGAAGATATAAATATATACGTCCTGAATAAATTCAGAAAAGAAGGTGCTGGAAACCTAAACGAAGAAGAAAAATATGTTTTTAAGAAATTACGTGAAAGCGAATACTACAATCGTATTATAAGTAATATTCGAGATGAAAAGGATGGTCTGCTAAATGATTCCGAAACTGAGCAGTTGAATGCCTTTTTTAATACACAATTACCCGAACTAAAAATAATAGAAGATAAGGTTTGGAAAAGAATAGCCTCATTGGGAATGAATCCTGCTGGTCCAAATCCTTCCTTTATAACCCGTGCCAGCACCGAGTGGAAAGAATTATTTGACTGGAATACAAAACCAATAAAAAGAATTGACTCTGGAGACCAAATACGTTTCTTTGAAGATATTATATACAAATGTAACATTGAACAACTTGTAACCATTTTCGCACATAAGAATCGTTCCTTTGAATCTCTAAAATTGGGATACGTAACTGCAAATATTTCAGCAGCGGATGATAAATTTTCTCAATTTGTAGATGTTGCGATACGATTGCTTGGTGAAAGCTGGAAGATTGATGGGTATGAATCAAAATATCCAAGACAAAGCTTTCCAAAATCATTGTGGAATTATGCAAAATCAGTCTATAAAGATATCAATAGAGCCGGTAAACGTCCAAATATGGATAGACTGCAAGAGTTATTGGAAAACAGATATATAATTAAAAAAGATGAGAAAGTCTTAACAGGTAGAAATTTATTTTTCAAAAAATCAGGAGAAAATGATGAAATATGGGTTTGTGATAAATGTAATACTATTCATTTGCATCCATCATGCGGAACCTGCTCAAATTGCTGTAATAAGAGCTTAATAGTAAAAATAAATACGCCAAATGATAACGACAATCAGGAAGATTACTACTCTTATCTTGCCACAAAGGCAGAACCATATCGATTACATTGCGAGGAACTGACCGGACAAACATCAAAAGATGATTCATCAAAACGTCAACGTTTGTTTCAGCAGATTTTTTTAGAAAATGAAAATCCTTTGGTTGATGAAATAGATTTGTTAAGTGTAACTACTACTATGGAGGCAGGCGTTGATATTGGTTCATTATCTACAGTAATGATGGGAAATGTTCCTCCACAACGTTTTAATTATCAACAACGGGTTGGTCGGGCAGGAAGACGTGGACATGCTTTATCAATCGCTTTAACCGTTGCTAAGGCTAATAGCCATGACCAAACACATTATTTCCAGACTGAACGTATGGTTTCAGCTAAACCAAGTGACCCTTATTTGGAAATCCATAGTAGTGAAATTGCTGAAAGAATGATAATAAGGCAAGTATTACAGAAATCTTTTGAAACAATTAATTTGGGAGAAAACGCTTCAGATAATGTTCATGGTGAATTTGGAATGGATTATAAATGGAAAGAGAATAGAGAAGCAGTTTTAAAATGGATAAGTAATAATCCACAGGAAATAACAAAAATAATAGATTGTGTTTCAAAAGAAACTGATTTAAATAAATCGAAAAATGAAATTGGAAATTATATAAAATCGGATTTAGTTGAGTATATAGATAAAATTGTTGCCAATAAATTTGATTTTCCTCAGAAAGCTCTTGGTGAAAAATTATCTAATGCAGGCCTGTTACCTATGTTTGGCTTTCCTACCAGAGTACGACTATTATATCAAGAAATACCCAAAAAATTACCACCTGTTGAAGTTGTTGACAGAAATTTAGACATAGCTATTAGTTCATTTGCACCTGGAAGTGAAATCGTTAAAGATAAAAAGGTTTTAACATCAGTTGGTTTTGTTTCCTATGAAAAAATTTTCGGAAAAGTAGAAGAAAAGTCTGGGTTGAACGAATTGGATAAGAAAGTGCAAATTTGCCAGATGTGTGGTTTTACTACAGTATCAGATACACAGTATACCGAGTGCCCACAGTGCAAAGGTCAATCAATTGAAAACGTTAGAGCATGTTCCCCTATTGGATTTTGCGTAGACTTTGAGGCAGAAACAAAAGATTTTAATGGTCGTTTTGATTTTATGCCATTTTCTACATCTGTTTCTCTTGATGCTGAATCAAAACTAGATTACCCGTTTACTATTAAGAATCTCCAAATTCACACGAATATTCTACCCAAAAATGGAATAGTACATCAAATAAATAATAATGATGGCAATCTTTTTAAAATTGGAAACTTAAAAGGAACTAAACAATATGTTGCAAGGTCTGCTTTCGACATACAGAAACAACAGTCTTTACAGATTTATAATGAGAAAAACTATGCTTTAATTGCTTCAAAAACGACTGGCGTTTTAACAGCAAATATTAAAGCGAAAAATGATAAATTAGATTTATCCCCACTTCAGGCAAATAAAAAAAATTATCAAGAAATTAAAGGTGCATTTATTTCCTGGGGTTATTTACTTCAAAAAGCTGTTTGTGATTTTCTTGATATTGAGACAAGTGAAATAGAAGTGGGTTTTCATATTAATAAAGAACAAAATGGAGAAGTATTTCTTGTTGAACGTTTGGAAAATGGTGCTGGCTATTGCAACTATCTTAGTGGACGAATTCACAAAGACGTTCCGTATAAGGCATTAATTGAACCTTTTTTACCTGAAAGTGAGTTGTACAAATTTTTAACTGACTCGGAAAAACATCTATCCCAATGTACAAGTTCTTGCTATGATTGTTTACGTGACTTTTATAATCAACAGCATCATGGTATTTTAGATTGGCGCTTGGGACTGGATTTGGCACGAATATCAAATGATAAAGATATTTTTATTGATTTCTCAAGCACATATTGGATGCACTATCTTAGGAATTTAGCTAACAGTTTCCATCGCTCTCAAGAAGTACAGAATAATCTTTATATTATTAAGAACAGACGTAAGAAAATATTAATAGTACATCCTTTCTGGAGTAAAAAATATATTGCTGAGATAAGTGATAAATTTGATTTTGACATAGATGTTAATATTATTGAGGTAACTAAAATTATTAAAGAATGAGCTTTTTGCATATTCCTGCGTGGATAATTCGGACCAACCTGCCCCCCTAATTCGCTCCAAAACGGGTCCTCTCCGGCAAGGGCATTTTTCCCGCCCCGGCAAAAACACCACCTTACCACACAAAATCAGATTTGGAATTCCAGGAAAAAAGAAAATCCATGCTTGCCCTTGTCGAGTCCTGACACCTTCCCCTGTTAATAACTTTCGCAAAAATGGTTATGAAAAAAGAAAATGAATCTGTAGTTTTGGACAAATTATGTCTAAAATATTTCAGTCTAAATGTATGCTGTCGATAGGAGAACAAATAAGAAAGCTGCGGGAAGACCGGGGGTTGCCGTTACGGAAAGTTGCTGCTGAACTGGATATTGACCAGTCTGTATTAAGCAAAATTGAAAGAGGGGAACGGCAAGCCTCAAAAAAACAGATCATCCGGGTTGCCCGTATTTTCAACGCGAACGAAAAAGAAATGCTCATTAATTACCTGAGCGATAAAGTGCTTTATGATTTGAGAGATGAAAATTTAGCGCCAGACGCTTTAAAGGTGGCCGAAAAGAAAATGAAGTACCTGATTAAAAATAAAAATGGTAAATAAAATCTCCATACAACCCGAAGAAAAGGAATCGCCCGGTTTGTTTGCCGACCGGTTGGGCGCTGCATACGCAGCTTCGGTTAGCCAGCAGCATAAAAAAGAAAACGGCCAGTTTTTTACTCCGGTTGAAATTGCCGGTTTAATGGCATCCTTCTCCGGTTTTACCGGCGATTCTCTTCGCATGCTCGATCCTGGTTGTGGTTCGGCGGTTTTATCGTGTACTTTAACCGAATATTTGGTCAACTCCAACATAAATCTGAAATCGGTTGAACTGGTTGCTTACGAAACAGATACCGAACTTATTCCGGTTGCAGAAGCATCACTTAACTACCTGGAAAAATGGGGAGCAAACCGTGGAATCCAAATCCAAACCAAACTTTACACGGAGGATTTTATACTTTTTAATGCCGGCTGTTTTACAGAAACAGGCAGCCTGTTTTCTCAACCGGCTGAAGGGTTTGACATCGTTATTTCAAATCCGCCTTATTTTAAACTTTCCATTGATGATCCGCGGGCAGTGGCGGCCAGGGTTATGGTAAACGGCCATCCGAATATTTATGCCATTTTTATGGCCCTATCGGCCAAATTGCTAAAACCAAACGGCGAGTTGATTTTTATTACCCCGCGCAGTTATGCCGCCGGCGGTTATTTCAAAAAATTCAGGGAATATTTTTTCAAGCTTATCGACCTGGAAAAAGTTCATCTGTTTGTTTCACGCAAAGAGACATTCAGCAAGGACAAAGTGCTGCAGGAAACAGTAATTATTAAAGGGACAAAACGGGCCAAAACCACTTCGCAGGTAATTATTTCTTCATCCGGCGGGCTGAAAGACCTGAACTCGCCACTGATTAAGACTTTCCCGAAAAAAGATATTATAGATTTAAACTCCGGAGAGAAAATTCTTTATCTGCCCACCACCGATTACGAAGAAGCGGTTTTGGAAATTTTCAAAAACTGGACAGGTAATTTATCCAAATATAACATCCGAATTTCAACCGGGCCGGTGGTGGCTTTCCGGGCATGGGATTACATAAAGGAAAATGAGGAGAATGGCGCATCGGAACTTGCTCCTTTATTCTGGTTGCACAATGTCAAACAGATGTTAATGAAGTGGCCCGTAACCAAACCGAAAAAGGGACAATACATCACCGTTGAGGAGAAGTCCATGCCACTTCTGATTCCCAACAAAAACTACATTCTTCTGAGGCGTTTCAGCAGCAAGGACGACAAAAAACGGTTGATCGCCGCCCCGTACTTTGCTGCCTTACCTGCGGGCAGGAGTAATTTTATAAATACGGATTACATTGGCGTTGAAAATAAGGTAAACTACATTTACCGTCCGAAGGGGCATTTGGAACGGAACGAAGTTGTGGGGCTTTGTGCATTGCTCAACAGCACGCTTTTTGACACCTATTTCAGAATTTTTAACGGTAACGTGAATGTTAGCGCCACAGAGTTAAGGGAGATTTCCCTGCCTCCTTTGGAAACCATCCAGGAAATTGGCGACACCATTATCCTGTCAAACGATTTTTCACCGGAGAATGCAAACCGGATTGTAACCGAATATTTTGAACCAGTTTACACTACATGAATAAAATAGAAGAAGCAAAACAGATTTTGGAAGCAATGGGTCTTCCGAAAAGGCAGCAAAATGACCGTTCTGCACTGACATTGCTTGCCTTGTGCAACCTGAAAGAAAAGGACAAATGGAGCAAAGCGAAAGCCGTTAGCATGTCAGTAGTCGGTAATAAGGAAAATGCCAGATATGAAGGTGTGATGCGTTTTATTGCCGAACATTACAACAAACAGTACGCAGAGAATTCGCGGGAAACATTTCGAAGACAAACGCTTCATCAATTTGTTCAGGCCGGAATTGTAAACCACAACCCGGAAAATCCGGAGTTGCCAACCAACAGCAAAGACAATCATTACAGATTATCGCCGGAAGCTTTGAAGGTTATCAAGTCATTTAACTCGAAAACCTGGAACAGGGAAATCAGGTTTTTCAAAGAAAATGTTGGTTTGCTGCGTGATAAATATCTGAAAAAACGGGAACTGAGTAAAATCCCGGTAAAGTTGAAAGACGGAACGGAACTGAGCTTTTCTCCGGGAAAACACAACGAAGTACAGATTGCAGTTATAGAAGAATTTGCCCCGCGTTTTGCTCCCGGAAGCGATTTGCTTTACGTTGGGGATACTGCCAAAAAAGACCTGTACATGGACAAAAAAGGATTGGAAAAACTGGGAATTCCGATTGATGAGCACAGCAAACTGCCCGATGTTGTTCTGTACGACAAAAAGAAACAGTGGCTGTTCCTGGTTGAAGCGGTTACATCACACGGGCCGGTTTCCCCAAAACGGATTGTGGAAATGGAAAAGATGCTGAAAAACTGCAAAGCAGGGAAAATCTATGTAACGGCTTTCCCCGATTTCAAAGAGTTCAGGCGGCATACTTCCGACATTGCATGGGAAACGGAAGTTTGGGTTGTCAGTTTCCCGGATCACATGATTCACTTTAACGGCGATAAATTTATGGGACCGAGATGAAAAACTCAAAATGGGAAGCTCCAAAAGAGAAAGATGAACCTGCTGAAGAAAAACAGGTTTGCCAAAAGTGCGGAAACGATACTTTTCGGGTATATATCAAAATAATTATTGACGATGCCCGGTTGTATTGCACCAAATGCGGGGAACCGCTATGGTAAAAACCCGGTTTCTGTTCCGCCCCGTGCAATAAACGGGGTGGAAAACTGTAACCGGAATCAATCCGTTGCCCGCGTCCAGGTGGTTGACAGCCCCAGCCATTTAATACCCACCACGTATCCTTTCAGGTACAAGGTGTTGGGATCGTTGTCGAACCAGGCATAACAATCGTAGGTTTTTCCGTTATCCGGATCATAAATACGCCCGTTTTGCCACTGGTTATCTTTGGTAACATATTTTAACCCGGAGAGAATTTGCAGGCCGAGCCTCGATCTTGACCGGAGATTTGCATCGGGATTGTTAAAATCCTTTTCCGGCTGCCCGTCCACATAGCTGGTTGGGCTGATGTAAATTGCAGTCCCAATGAACTGCCCATTCTGTTCTTTGATCTCAATTTTCGACATTTTTTTGTCGTTACACGAAACGCCGGCAATGGCATCGGATTTCTGTGCCATACCTTTTGCATCAAAAAGTACAATCAGGGAAAATGCTAAAATCGTTTTCATCGGTTGCAATGATTAATTGATTATCTCAAACATTTTCTTTGAGATCAATTTGTAACATTTTTCCGAAATGACCATTTTCATTTTACCTTCTCAGATTTTAAATTTTCCCGGCAAATGCATTTTCATTCGTGCCAAAAGCAAAAAATGTCTTAATTTGCAGTAGTCAAATACGGTTAACTATGGGAAAAACAATCATTACAAGCTACGAAGAGTTTGAAGCATTTCTTGGAAAGGAAATTGGCACATCGGAATACATTCAAATGACACAGGATCAAATCGACAAATTTGCGGATGCAACACTTGATTATCAGTGGATTCATACCGATCCGGAACGGGCAGCCAAAGAATCGCCCTTTAAAAGCACAATTGCCCATGGCTATCTTTCCTTGTCGATGCTCACCTACCTTTGGTACTCCATTGTCGATGTGCGCAACGTTAAAATGATTGTGAACTACGGCATCGAGAACCTCCGCTTTCAGCAACCGGTGCTGGTAAACGATAAAATAAGGGCCCGGGTTTACCTGAACGACATCCGAAACCTGAGAGGAATTGCAAAAATTCAGGTGAAAATTATTGTGGACATCGAAGGTCAGAAAAAACCGGCCTACGATGCATTGGTAACTTTTCTGTATCATTTCCAGTAATCAGCAACTGGCTGACACCCCGGAACAGCAAACGGCTTTGTTTCTGTTTTGGTAGAGATTATTGTATAATCTGCACGGAATTATTTATTCATATCATCCAGCAAGCCTTCGCAGGCATCTTCCAGCAGATCGAGAACCAGCTCAAAGCCTTCTTCGCCACCGTAGTAAGGATCAGGGACTTCATCGTAGTTCCACTCTTTGCTGAAGTCCGTCATCTTCCGTATTTTTTTCAAATCGCCTTCATTTCGCGCCATACTTTTCAAAGCCAGAATGTTTTCGTCGTCCATGGCAACAATGAGGTCGTGCCGGTCGAAATCGGTTTCCGGATCAAATTTCCGGGCGATGCTGGTAAGATCGTAGCCCCGTTTTACGGCATGCTTCTGCATACGTTTGTCGGCTGGTTCGCCTGCATGCCAGCCGCCGGTCCCTGCCGAATCGATTTCAAATTTTCCAATAAGCCCCTCCTTCAGAGCCATACCTTTAAAAACAGCTTCTGCACTGGGCGAACGACATATATTGCCCATGCAAACAAACAGTATTTTCTTCTTTTCTTCCATATTTTAAGTATTCCAGATTTCATACGATCTCAACGCCTGTTGCAACAGCATCTCATAACCGTTTTTCACAATGGCGCCTCTTTCTTTTCCTTTTTCCATAAACCGAGTGGTTTCGGGGTTGTAAACCAGGTCGAACAGTAAATGCCTGTCGGTTACATACTGATATGGAATGGGTGGAAAAGTTTCCACATTCGGAAATGTCCCCAGCGGGGTGGCATTGATGATAAGCAGCCGTTCGGCCATCATCTTTTTATCGATGTCTTTGTACTTTATTTCGTTCTCCTGCAACTCTTCAATCGATGCCGAAATATAACTAATTTTAAGTTTTTTCAATACATATTTTATAGCTTTGGAGGCACCGCCGGTTCCTAATATCAACGCTTTTTTGTGGTAGTTTTTCAATAGCGGTTTCAACGAAGTTTCAAAACCCCATATATCGGTATTATATCCTTTTAAATGAATTCGCTCTCCAATGCGTTTGATTTTTATAGTATTCACAGCGCCTACTTCATCAGCTGCTTCATCCAGTTCATTTAAATAACTAATAACCAACTGCTTGTAAGGAATAGTTACATTTAATCCAACAAGGCTGGGATTACTTCTCACAATATCCTGAAACCAGGATATATCTTTCACCTCAAAATTTTCATAAACCGCGTTCACCTTTTCCTTTTCAAACTTTTCGATAAAAAAGCGTTTCGAAAAGGAGTGAGTTAATGGATAACCAATTAAACCGTATTTCTTCATTTTTTTCGTTTTGTTATTGCTTCCATTACAAAAATAAGGGCAAACCCGGCAATGGCCATAATAACTGCTCCGACCAGCCAGGCATTGTCATTGCCGGGGATGGACTCAAAAGTTCCCGGCAGAATATTCCGTTCAGCGAGTGGTCTCACTTCGCCGTGGCGGTCGATAAACGATTCGGTAACCTCTTTCCAGGGCCATACTTTGTTAAGCGAACCAACCATAAAACCGGCCAGCACAGCGATGGTTATGTTGTGAAACTTCTTCAGCAGCCACGACAGCACGTTTGAGAAAGCGATAATTCCAACTGCTGCACCGGCTATGAAAACCAACAGCACCGGAACATTCAAATCGCCTACAGCCCCCAAAATAAACCGGTACATTCCGAGCAGTACCAGGATAAAACTTCCGGAAATGCCCGGCAAAATCATGGCACAAATCGCAATAGAACCCGAAATAAAAATAAACAGCCAGGTGGTATTGGCCTCTGCTGGTGAAATAACCGTGATAAAATAAGCTATTACAATTCCGGCAATTCCTGCTATGACTGCTCCGGCATTCCAGATTTTAATGGTGCGCGCCACATAAATGGCCGATGCCACAATGAGACCGAAAAAGAAGGACCAAACCAAAATAGGAAAGTGGTGCAGCAGGTACGACAGCCCTTTGGCCAGTGAAAAAATACTGATGGCAATTCCCAAAACAACACTCAGTAAAAAATTCCCGTTAATGGCTTTCCAAAAGGCTGCCGGTTTTCCCGAGAAAAAAAGCTTAAGTGCCTTCAGATTAATGGATTTTATGGAAAAAATGAGCTCTTCATAAATTCCGGTAATAAAGGCAATGGTACCGCCCGAAACTCCCGGAACAACATCTGCCGCTCCCATTCCCATTCCTTTGAGCGTTAAAAGCAAGTAGTCTTTTGTTTTTCTTATCATTCCTTTTTATGTTAAATATTCATTATTGAACATTGGATATTGGATATTCTGAGTTTTAAAGGGCCCAAAATAACAAAAAGTATTCGTAACCTGCTATTCCCGGCTTGTATAAAACCGTTCCAAAATAGAGCCGTCGTTGGCTTCTTTCGACAGCGACTCGATGGTATTTTTTGGAACATCGTTTACATCGAGTACTATTAATCCGTCGAGGCAGTTATTGAATTTGGGATCTACATTGAACGCAATGATCTTGGCATTCAGCTTAATGTATTTTTTCAGCAGCACCGGCAGGCCTGAATTTAGCTCGTCCAAATCACCAATGGCTTTATCGAGGCGGTTGATGTCGCGCTCCATATTTTCCATCAGAATATTTAAATCGGTATTGTCGCTTCTGAATTTGTAGCTGTTGCGCGGTTTCACATATCGGGCCATTTTCCAGTTCAGGTGGTTTTGCATAATAAACCTGATGATGAGGTCTTTGGAAATTTTTGAATAGTTGTTGCTTATGCTCACCGGCCCAATCAGGTAACGGTATTCGGGATTTTTCAACAGGAAATACAAAATGCCTTTCCACAACAGGAACAGAGGCATGGGTTTTCGCTGGTATTCCTTAATCACAAAAGAACGACCCAGTTCGAGGCTTTCTTCAAGTATGGGTTTAAAACTGTCGTTGATACGGAACAGGGAGTGCAGATAAAATCCGCGTTTACCCAATTGCTCCAGAATGTCCTTGCCTTTCCCGATGCGGTAAGCTCCAACAATGCGCTTTTCTTCTTCGTCCCAGATAAACATCTGATGGTAATACAGGTCAAACTCGTCGATGTCGATGCTGCGGTTGGTCCCCTCTCCCACCTCGCGGAAAGTTATTTCACGCAGTCTGCCAATTTCGGTTAAAATGTTGGGTATTTCCACAGAAGGAACGCAAAAAGCGGTATAATTTTTTAAGTTGAACAGGGTGTGATCCGATTTGATTTTCTGTACCTCTTTCAGAATTTTTTCTGCCGGAACCGGATCGATTATGGACTCGGGTTTAGGCTGTGGTTTCAGGTTATAGCTAAAAAAACGCTTCACTTCAAAGGGCGACTCCATGCTGTAAGTTTTGGCCCTGATAAACCGGCCAAACTGGTAAACATCGCATAATTTGTCCTGGTCTTCCACCTTGATGGGTGCTCCAATGCGCAGTTTAATGGTTTTATGTTTTTTACTGAGCAACTCGGAGGGCAATCGCACCTGACGCAACGAGGGATGAATTTTAGCCATAAAATGAAACAACCGGCTGTTGGTGCCCTGAAAATGCACCGGCACAACTGGTACCCTGGCCTTTTTCACAAATTTCACCATTGGAAACTGCCAGGCCTGATCGGTACAAGTGTCAAATGTGCCGTAGGTACTTAAATCGCCTGCCGGGAAAAGGCATAAAACGCCGCCATTTTGTAAATGACGGATGGCTTCCTTAATGCCTGCAGAATTACTGTGCTCCGTTTGTGAATCATTGTTTTTAAACGGGTTATCGCTAATAAAATACTCCGAAACCGGGTCCACTTTCTGCAGCAGAAAGGTACCAATTACTTTCACGTCGGGCCGCACCATCGACAGGTATTTGATAAGCAAAAGCCCGTCGAATCCGCCAAACGGGTGATTGGCAACCACTATCAATGGTCCGGTAGCAGGAACTCTTTTCAATTCATTCTGGTCGAATTCAATTTTGAACTCGAGCACCCGAATAATTTCGTCGATGAATTCAATTCCCTTTTTCGAGGCAATTTTCTCGTAAATTTTGTTGAGTTTATGAAACCGGAGAATGTACATCAAAAATTTGGCGAAATATTCACCACCGAAAAAGGAAAGCGCGGGAGGAGCCTTAAAAATGTCCTTCAGGTTAAGTATTTCCATTCACATTATTTTTCAGGTTTTCAAACGAAACCTTCTTCAAAAAGTAAAACAAAAATAGCCTATTTTTTATCAAAACCGGAAATATTTTGTTATTCTTACAAAGATAATAATGAATACACTGAATGAAACCGGCATGAAATGGCTTCCCACCTCGCGAAAAGAGATGAAAGTGCGGGGATGGGAGCAACCCGATGTTATTTTGTTTACGGGCGATGCCTATATCGATCATCCTTCGTTTGGGGCGGCAGTTATTGGCCGGATACTGGAAGCCGAAGGGCTGAAAGTAGCCGTTGTGCCGCAGCCAAACTGGCAGGACGACCTGCGCGATTTTAAAAAGCTGGGGCCGCCGCGCCTGTTTTTTGCAGTTACTGCCGGAAACATGGACTCGATGGTGAACCATTACACCGCCAACAAGCGAAAACGCACCAACGATGCATACACTCCCGGTGGCCGAACCGGACAGCGACCGGATTATGCCACCATTGTATATTCTCAAATCCTGAAAAATCTCTTTCCCAATGTACCTCTGGTTATTGGCGGCATAGAAGCCTCGCTGCGCCGGGTAACGCATTTCGATTACTGGTCGGACGAGCTCAAACCCTCCATTTTGGCCGACACAACCGCCGACCTTCTGTTTTACGGAATGGGAGAAAAATCGATTGCCGAATTTGCACGACTGGTTCAGCGCGGTGTGCCGGTTTCCAGCCTGACCAACCTTCCGCAAACAGCATTTCTGGTTGAAAAAGATACAGCTTATGCCACCCAAAAAGAGTGGCAGGAACTGGAACTGGCCTCGCACGAAACCTGCCTGAAAGACAAAAAAAGCTTTGCCCGCAATTTTATGCACATCGAGGAAGAATCGAACAAAATGGAGGCAAAAAAACTGGTGCAACAGGTGGCCGGGAAAAAAGTGGTGGTCAATCCGCCGTGGCCGGTTTTTTCGGAACAGGAAATCGACCGCGTTTACGACCTGCCCTACACCCGGCTCCCCCATCCTCGTTATCATGGAAAAGGGGCCATCCCGGCATACGAAATGATTCGCCATTCCATTAATATCCACCGGGGCTGTTTTGGCGGATGTACCTTTTGCACCATCTCGGCCCATCAGGGAAAATTCATTGCAAGCCGCTCCGAAAAATCGATTTTGAAAGAGGTGGAAAAGGTAACTCAAATGCCCGGTTTCAAAGGCTATATTTCCGACCTGGGAGGCCCTTCGGCAAACATGTACAAAATGAAGGGTATTCACGAAGAAATATGCCGCAGGTGCAAACGGGCATCCTGCATTTTTCCGTCTGTCTGCAAAAACCTGAACACCAGTCACAAACCCATGCTTGAATTGTATGAAAAAGTACGAAAAAACCCGAATGTAAAAAAAGCGTTCGTGGGCAGCGGAATCCGGTACGATCTGATTCTGGAAAAAACAGGTAACGGGGAAACCGATAAAATAAACCGGCAGTATTTGCGCGAAGTGATTAAACACCATGTATCGGGAAGGCTGAAAGTGGCGCCAGAACATACCTCCGACGAAGTACTGAAGTTTATGCGGAAACCCTCGTTCAAACTTTTTGAGGAACTCAACCGCGAATTCATAAAAATAAACCGGGAGGAAAAGCTCGATCAGCAGCTTATCCCCTATTTCATTTCGAGCCACCCGGGAAGCAGGCCCGAAGATATGGCAAACCTGGCCATTCAAACAAAAAATATGAATTTCAGGTTGGAACAGGTACAGGATTTTACCCCCACACCCATGACGCTGGCTACGGTCATCTACTATTCGGGTTACCATCCCTACACCATGGAAAAAGTATATACCGCACGAAACCAAAAAGCTAAACGCGACCAGCGAAAATTCTTCTTCTGGTACAAACGCGAATACCGGAAATCCATCCTTCAGGAATTAAAACAAAAAGGACGGGAAGATTTGATTAAGCAACTGTTTCGGTGAAGCCTTCCGAAAAATACTTGCCAAAAAAAAGGCGTTTTTTTTATAAATCTTGCTACATTTAACACAAAAAATAATTCATTATGAAAAAATTAGTTCCTGTTTTCTTATTAATATTCCTCCTTTCGGTTTCATGTGCCGAACTGATGCAGATTGCGCAGCAAACGATGGACGAAGACCGACCACTTACGCAAACCGAAGTTATTGCGGGGTTGAAAGAGGCGTTGATTGTGGGCACTGAAAAATCGGTTGACATTTTGGGCAAAACCGACGGGTATTATAAAGATGAACTGGTTAAAATTCTTTTACCGCCCGAGGCAGATATCATCGTCAACAACATTGGCAGGATCCCCGGAGGCCAGCAGTTGCTTGAGGATGTACTGCTGAGCATTAACCGGGCAGCCGAAGATGCCGTTTCGGAAGCCAAACCTATATTTGTGAACAGCATTAGAAGCATGACCATTACCGATGCCGTGGGAATTTTGAGGGGCGAAAACAATGCAGCCACACAGTATTTACATCGCACCACCTACAATGGTCTCGTTGACTTGTACCGGCCAAAAATTCAAACTTCGCTCGACAAAAAACTGGTGGGCAATGTTTCAACGGCACAAAGCTGGAATACCCTTACCACAAAATGGAATGAGGCAGCCAACTCCCTGGTAGGCCAAATTGCCGGACTGAAACCGGTGGATACACAACTGGATCTATTTCTTACCGAAAAAGCACTGGATGGGTTGTTCCTGAAAATTGAAAACGAAGAAAAACTGATTAGAGAAGACCCTGTGGCCCGCGTTACCAACCTCTTAAAGAGGGTGTTTGGCTCGGTTGACACATAAAAATGATTTTTTTTAGTTTCTAAAGCATATTCGTGTGTTATATTAAATTTTAATTGCTACTTTGGATTTAAAGAAATCAACATATATTTTGTAATAAATTGTAACTGACAAAAAGTTTCTAACCCATTAAAACTGATTGCCATGAGACTCGAATTTCAAAGAATTGAAGAAGCTAACGATTTACTGAACCAACTGATTGAACATCATCCGCAGGCGATTTTCCTTGCCGATCATAATTTCAAAATAAAATATTTTAACAAGGCATTTCAGAAACTCACGAAAAGCGACAAAGGCGATATACTGGATCATGAGTTTTGCGAAATTATGGGATGTACACAGCGGGGTAAAATCATTGATTCAGCCAACCAATTTTGCAAACACTGCCAAATGAGGGAGTTGCTTTCGGGTTCAAACCTTTCGGAACTGGTTTTAATACGGGATTTTTATATTCACAATAAAATAGTTACCAAGCATTTACATATAGATGCCCACCGGGTTATCATGCGGGGCCAAAAATACCGGCTGGTGGTTATCGACGACCGAACGCAAAAACATTAGTAGAAGCGTCCCTGCCAGGTATCTCTTTCTTTCAGCCGTTTTTCAACCTTTGCCACAAATTCAAAATTCTTAAGTCCCCATTTGGGAGCAATCAGCATTTCGGGTGGCGCCTGGCTGATAAACCGTTCCACAATGATTTCAGGGTTCAGCAATTCCAGGTAATCCACTACCAGATCAATATATTCTTCGGCAGAAAACAGATGAAACTGCTCCGGGTTTTTCCGGAACTGTTTTTCCATTGCCGTACCTTTATGAATTTGCAACTGGTGCAGCTTCAGGTTTTTTACCGGCAGTTTTGAAATCACCCGCGCCTGCTCCAGACAGTCGGACCGGGTTTCGCCGGGTAACCCCAGAATGAGGTGTGCACAATTATTAATTCCACGCCTGGCCGTTTGTTCCAATGCCCAAACCGACTCAGCAAATGTATGCCCGCGGTTCATCTTTTCCAGCGATTGATCGAGGTGCGATTCCAGCCCAAATTCCACCATCACGTAAACCTTCTGCCCTAACTCAGCCAGGTAATCCAGCAGTTCATCACTGATGGCATCGGGCCGGGTGGAAATAACAAGGCCCACAATTTTTGGATGCCGGAGTGCTTCTTCGTAAAGCGGAATCAAATCTTCCAGCGGTGCCCAGGTGCTGGTATATGCCTGAAAATAGGCAAGAAACCGCATCGACTTGTATTTCTTTTCGAAAAATTGAATGCCCTGCTGTACCTGATGGCTCACCGAATTTTCGAGGTTGCAGTAGGTGGGTTTAAACGTTTTGTTGTTGCAATAGCTACAGCCACCCCTCCCTTTGGTGCCATCGCGGTTCGGACAGCTAAAACCGCCGTCAACCGAAACCTTCTGCACCCGTTCTGAAAACAAATTACGGAAATAGGTGGGAAAATCGTTGTATCGTTTTGTGTGCCCCCAAATTTTCATTTGTTGTGTCATTTTACCTTCCGGAATTTAATTTCTCTCCTGGATAAATCTCTTGCAGAATGATGGACGGTTAAAATATCAATTTGAGAAGGGGATACAATTTTGTAGATAATTCGGTAATTTCCTTCAATTAATTCCCGAATCTCCGGTCTTTCAAATTCAGGTACTTTTCTTCCAATTTTTTTGTGTGATTTAAGAATTTTTATCCTGGATTTTATTCTTAAAACTTGCAACTTAGCATATTGAACAGAATCTTTGGAAATATATTCAGCAATACCCTTCAAATCACCTATTCCCTGCCTGGTCCATTTTATTTGAACCATTTTTCAATTTCTATATCCAACTCTTCTTCTGAAATAACTTCTCCATTGTTTGACTGCCGGATTCCCCTTTCTGTTTTCTCCACAAGTATCAACTTGTCAACAAAATCATCAATGGAAATTTCCTCGGGAAAATTTTCAATTACCTCTTTTATTTTAGTTTTTGTAAGCATTTTCAATTCTTCAGTAAATATTGACGGCAATTTACCATTTTCTTTTTATACGTGTTAAAAAATAATTGAAAACTTTACTGAAACAAAGTACTGTAAAATTTTCAAAACAAAATCTTATTTCTATTTTTAGATTTGGATTAAAATACGAAACTATGTTCTCTCAAAAAGATGAAAACCAGATAAAACAACGCGGAAGCAACCCCGATGTTGTAAAAAAACAGATTGAAAATTTCAAAAAAGGCTTTCCTTACCTGAAAGTAACCGAGGCTGCCACAGTGGGTAATGGCATTATAAAACTCGGCAACAAAGAGGTAGAGGGAAATGCTGAAAAATTTGATCGCCAGGTGGAAGCCGGGATAAAACCCCTGAAGTTTGTTCCGGCATCGGGGGCAGCCAGCCGCATGTTTAAGGCACTTTTTGAAGCCCTCGATTCGTGCAAAAAAGATCCGGATCCTGACACGGCACTGGCCAAAAATGCAGCAGCGCGTCAATTCCTGGTAAACAAAGAAAAATTTGCTTTTTTCAACGATCTGGAACAAATGGTGGGCGAAAAAAGCGCAGAAAAAAACTGCCGTAGCTGGATTGATTTCCTGCTGAACGAAAAAGGCCTGAATTACGGGTCGCTGCCCAAAGGCCTGCTCAAGTTTCACAAATACCCCAATGGCGAACGAACTCCCTTTGAAGAGCACATGGTAGAGGGCGCCAGCTACTCCAGGGACAATAAAAACGTAGTTCGGCTGCATTTTACAGTTTCTCCGGAGCACCAGGAAGCATTCGAAGAACTTCTGAAAAAAGTGAAATCGCGCTATGAAAAAGATATGGGGATTACCTTCGAAGTAACCTTCAGCATTCAAAAACCTTCTACCGACACCCTTGCGGTTGATTTGGAAAACAACCCCTATCGCGAACCCGACGGCAGTCTGCTGTTTAGGCCCGGCGGACATGGTGCCCTTATTGAAAACCTGAACGACCTGGATGCAGACCTTATTTTCATAAAAAACATCGACAATGTAGTGCCCGACCGTATGAAACAACCCACCATCGCCTATAAAAAAGCATTGGCGGGTGTATTGCTGAAATACCAGGACAAAATTTTCAGGTACCAAAAAATGCTGAACGAACGGCACCACGCCACCCTTGAAAGCGGAATCCTGGCCGAAGCAGCCAATTTTCTGGAAAATACGCTGAACACAAAACCGGCCAATAACCAGTATTATACGGAAAAGGAAGAACTTTTTCATTACCTGAAAGAAAAATACAACCGCCCGGTGCGGGTATGCGGCATGGTAAAAAATGAAGGAGAACCCGGCGGCGGGCCGTTTTGGGCTGAAAACGCCGATGGCACTGTTTCGCTGCAAATTGCCGAAAGCTCGCAAATCGACCCGGACAGCGTTCAGCAGCAAGCCATTTTAAAACATGCCACCCATTTCAATCCGGTAGATTTGGTTTGCGCCACAAAAAATTACAAAGGAGAAAAATACGATCTGACCATGTTTACCGATCCAGCCACCGGCTTCATCTCAAAAAAATCGAAAGACGGGAATGAGCTGAAAGCACAGGAATTGCCGGGGCTTTGGAACGGCGCCATGAGCAACTGGAACACCCTTTTCGTGGAAGTGCCGGCAGAAACGTTCAATCCGGTGAAAACCGTCAACGATTTGTTAAGGGAACAACACCTTTAAACAAAGGATACTTCTTTATTCGGTGTGAATTGTTAATTTCGCAGTTTGATTTTTGGAGGTTGAATGAACAAGGAAGAACGAAGTTATTTAAGTGAAGAGAACATCAGCGATGCGCTTAGCCGGTTCAAAAGGTCGCTGGCTATGGGCAGAAAAAGCTATTTCGATGTTTCTGAATTCGAGGGAATTGTAGAATACCTTCTGGATGAAGGAGATATCAATGCCTCGGAAATTGCAGCACGCCAGGGAATACAAATTCACCCCGGAGCAGTTCCGCTGCAGCTTAAATACGCACAGGTGCTTCTGAGCAAAGGCAAATTTCAAAACGCCCTGAAATACCTCGAACTGGCCGAACAGGTAGAACGAACGAATCCTGACATTTACCTCATGAAAGGATCGGCCTGGCTGGAAACAGGTGACGAAAAACAGGCTGAAAAGTCCTTTGCAAAAGCCCTGAAATATGCCGGTACCGAAAAAGATGACATCCTCTACCATGTTGGTGCAAGCTACATTCAAACAGGCGACATTAAAAAAGCAATTGAATATTTTGAGCGGGCACTGAAAATAAATCCTGAAAATGAAATGGCGCTGTACGACCTTGGCTTTTTCAGTGACCAGGAGGGAGAATACCCAAAAAGTATTGAATATTACAACCGGTATCTCGATATCGATCCGTTCAATTTTTCGATATGGTTCAACCTGGGCATTTCCCACAACAAATCGGGAAATTTCGTAAAAGCCATCGAGGCGTATGAGTTTGCCCTGGCACTGAACGAAGATTTCGACCAGTCGCTGTTCAACATTGGAAATGCTTACGCCAATGCCGGGCAGTTTGGCAAGGCAATTGAAAAATATACCGAATACCTCGAATTTGACCCTGAAAATGACGATGCCTGGTGCTACATTGGCGAATGCTACCTCAACCTCGACAACCATGCTCAGGCCGAATACTATTATCAAAAAGCCATTAAAATCAATCCGGAAAATGACACAGCCTGGTTTGGCGTGGGACTGATTATGTGGGTGGAGAAAAAGTGGAAGCAAAGCCTTGTTTTCATTAAAAAAGCCCTGGAAATTGACCATTCAAACCCCGAGTACTGGATTACACTTGCCAAAGTTTACAATGACCACAACAAACCGGTGGAAGCTGAAAAAGCGCTGATAAAAGCAGCGGAACTGGAAGCCGAAAATACCGAAATCTGGTTAACCTGGGTTGACCTTTTCATGAAATTTGACGAACTGGATAATGCCATACGCATTCTGAATACCGGTCTGAAAAAGAACGACGACTCCCTGCTGAAGTACCGCATGGTGAGCCTGTTGCTTATGAAAAAACAGGAAAAGAAAGCATTGGAATTACTGACGAAAGCCATGGAACAGGAATTTATTCAAATCAATTACCTGTTCGACATATACCCCAAAGCACTAAAAAACAAACGACTGTTAAAATTCGTTGAAGATTTCAGGGGAAATAACCTGATAAAGAAACCCTAAGCCGGTTGCAGAAAATCAACCCTACTCTGTAAGATCCAAAAACCATTTAATGGCAAACAAACCTGCCGGAACAATTCCCTGTGTATGGTCTGCATCCAGTATTTCCACCAGCTGCACCTGTGTAGCTCCTTTCTGATGAAACTCATCCACTATATTTTCAGAAACCGGAAACGGAACAAATGTATCGGCATTTCCGTGAGTAATGCGGGTAGGCGTGGATGTATTCCATGCAGCAATACTGTTGGCTTCAAGCGCCTGCATCAACGGGGTAAAGGTTGTGTCGGTGCTGTAATTCAACCGGTAATTTTCTGTAAAAAGCTCTTCCACCGAAGTCGTTAAAAATTCGTTGATCTCAGCACCGGAAAGGGTTCCGTCAAACAAGGTCGGCACAATGGAATCGTAGGGATAATTAAAAACAGAATCGATGGGAGTAAACATTTCATCCAGATTCATATAACTGTTGAACATGTATGCTGTAAAATAAGGCATCGGATAAGTTTCCAGGCTCAGAATGTATTCATTAATGAAACCCAAATCGTAAGGACCTGCGCCGGGTGAACTGGCTTTCAGGTTGAATTCTCCCGAATGTTCTGTCTCAATGGCTTTTTGCACCTGCATGGTTGCCCACCCGCCCTGCGAATAGCCAGCCAGATACAAATCGTTGTTTACCGGAATATCCCGAACAACAGCCAGCTCCTTTACCGCCCGCAGCATGTCGAGCACGGATTGCACCGTAGATTCTTTGTGCAGGTATGGATGGAACATGTTATCCGATGAACCAAATCCCAGATAATCGGGCAGTGCAATAACAAAGCCGGTGGAAGCAATGGCTTCGAGAAGCACATATAGTTCGAAGTTTGGATTCACTGAAGGTGCATTGCTGTGCAGGGTATTTGTGCCGTTTTGGTAACTGATTACCGGAAACGACCCTTCGCCGGTGGGTACACTTACCAGCCCGCTGGCAATTTTAGGCTCGCCGTTGAAAGTGGTTTTATAGGTAATTTTATAAATGATAATTCCATGACTTACCCTGTCGCTTACCTGTTCCATGTCCGGATACTGCTTTACCAATTCACTAAACATACTTTCAACCAACACCGGCAGCATGGATCGAACCATTTCGTAACTTACCAGATAATTGGTATCCGGTTCATCGTCATCGTCTTTAAACCAGTTGTGACATCCGGTAAAACTGAATAGCAGCAGTGCAACAATAATTCCTTTTAAAAAACTTCTTACTTTCATCTTCATGGCAATTTTCCCCAAAAATACAAAAAATTCAACACTCACATCAGCGCTCCATTCCCAAAATTTTCCGTGCGCCCGAGTATATCGACTTCCACCAGTAATTCAATACCGAGCGTTGTTCGTCGCGCGGATACGAAACTGCAACGGGAAGCAGTTCACCGCTTTTGGGATTCTGTGACTGGATAACCATTCTGTTGGCCAGAAACGAGGCAAATCTGTCTTTCTGAATTTCATCGCCGCTGTAATCGAGCACAGCAATTTTCAAATTGTCGTATCCCAAATACAATTGCCCAGTTGCCAGGGTATTGTTGAATGACAAATCGAACTCCAGCCGGTTCAGGAAGCCCTCTTCAATTTTCAGCGGATCGGTTTTCGTAATCATGGAGTTGAGCGGATAAAGCGGCATGGGCTCCAGCATTCCGGTTGCCGAATGGGAATAATCGGGGCACAGCAGGTCAAATGTAAATTGCACACCAAGTTGTGCGTGATTCAACAAACGCGCTTTCGCATTCAGATGAAAGTGACCGTTCTTTCTAATCTCATGCTCAATGTTCGACAAAGCACTGCCTGCAAAAGTGACATCATTAAATTCGATAAAACCCGGCTGATCCGAAATGCCCATCAGTTCGCTATACCGGATTTGCGAAGGCATCAGCAAAACCGAATCAAACATAAACGGCTGTTTCAGGTTCTTTATTAAATCCTGTGGCCATGCCGGGCGTTGTTTCGGGTTAAAAGGAAACCGTTTGTTTCTGAAGATGGAAACCTCTGCCGGACCGATTTCAAGCTTTCCAGCATCGAGAATGTTATCCTGAAGCCACCGGCGTTCATTTATGTCCTGAAGTTCAACATACGCTATTTGTGCTTCAGCAACATCGGTCTGAAATCCGGTTTGAAGAGGAAATTGATTACGTTCAATACCCGGCTTTACAGCAATATTTCTTAACGAAACCTTGTGCATGGCCGAATTATAAATGAGCGAATCGGCAGAAAACAAATACAAACCGTCATTGCTTTTAGCCGACAAACCGGTGGTTGAAATTTCGAACTCTTTTGAATTGAGCATATTGGCAGGTGGCTGGTTTTCTCCAATCCGTATGTCCTGAAACCTCAGGTTAATTTTGTTGTTAAACAACTGTTTTTGAAGCCAGTTAAAGTGCAGATTAGCATTTTGGAGCCTCAAATTATCCACCGCAATCCGATTCACCAGTTTTTCCACGTATGGATATAGATCGAGGGTTTGCAGAAATTCCAGGGTATCATCCTTCATTTCCCGGTTAATTTCAATAAAGATATCAGGATTTTTAACCAGGATGTCTCTGAATTCAAAGTTATTGTTGTTTAAAGCTTCATTCAGGTCAAATTCAGAAAACATGATGGCAGGCGCTGAAATGTTGAAAACATTGTTGTTCAGGGCACTCATAAACGGGCTTACCTTTAAATCTTCCACCGAAATTACTTTACGCTCCCTGTCGAAACCGATTGTTCCGATGTCCAGATTGTGCAATTCGTCAAGCGGGGCTTTAAACCCCGAAATGGTTAACTGAATATTTTTGCTGGAAATTTCAATCTGATGCAGCGAGTCGTTTTTCAGCTCTGTGCCGGGCATACTCAGGCTGAAAGAAAAACCGGCCCGGGCGCTGTGTCGGAGTCCACTGGTCTGATAAGTGGTTGCCTGCCCGTTCAATATTTTAAACTCATTCAGCTTCAGCGATTCGACAAACGAAGGCATGGGAAACCGGTATGCATTCAGGTCGAGCCCCCTGGTTGCTCCCTCACGGGAGTATATCTGAAAGCGTGGCGAAACCAGTTCGATTATATCTATTTCGGGTGCTTGTGAATACCAGGCTTCTCTGAAATCGAAACCGCTGATATTCAGTTGAGGAATGGTTACCTGATAGGTTGTGTTCAACTGGTCGTATTTGGATGACGTGATGAGCGGAAAAAGCAGGGCATTATTCACCTGCACCGATTGGTTTACCGAAGAAAGCTTTATCTCACTCCCTTTTAACACATGCACACTGTCAGAAAGTGCAAACTCCTGGTCCTTAATGGTAACATCAAAATTATCAGAAAAAAACAGGCGGTCCTTATGGAGTTCGTCTTCGTTCAATCTAAAGTTTTCCAGCGATGCCGAAAATTCATTGTCGAACGATGTAGTACTGCCTCTTCGGGTGTGGTTTACCCAGGTCAGCTTTCCGTTAGGAACCGAAAACTGCCTGATGTCAAAATCTTCCAGGTAGTTAAAAACCAACTGATAAAACTCGGTTAACTCCATTTTCTCCCGATCTGTCCTGAGAATGCTGAAATTTTCAAAGTTGATTTCAGGATTTAAAATGCTGAAGTTGGATATGTACAGTTTCTTATTGAAAAAGGCATTGCGCAGGTCAACACCGGCGAGGTTGATTTGCGGCACAAAAATCGTGTAAAGCTCCGACCGGTTGAAACGTTCCATATCGGCCCTGGTAATTTCTTCAAGAACAGGGTGAAGGTTGAGATTTTCGATGCGTACCTGCTGGTTGATACTCGATACAAATATCTGTCCTACGTCAAGTTTGTGTAAATCGTCAACCAGCCGCATGTGGTAATCGGAAAAGCGTAAATCGAAATTGGTTGCATAAAAAAACTTGTCGGTGCGCTGCACGCTGGCCGAATCGAGACTAAAATCAGTAAGGCTAAAGTTGAAATTAGCTTCAAAATACCCTTGAAGCGCTCCTCTGTACATATTTTTAATATCCAGCCTCCCCCTTTCAATATACACCAGGTTGGAATACACTCCCTGCAAATAATCGGTAACGAGCTCAAAAAGCAATCCTCCTCCTTCTTCTTTTTGCCGCTTCTCTTTTTCAAGGCGATACAACAACTGCACATCGGGTTCAATCACTTCAATCTTCGATGTGGGCAAAGAACGGGTATGGTACAAATTTCGCAAATCAACCTCTTCAATATTTAACTCCTCGCATTCAATGTCCACCTCGGTACGGGAACTGAGTTCTGATATATTTTCAGGATGAATGTGGATTTTTTTTACGCCGAGCCGGTTGGTAAACGTGGAAACAAACATTGAATCGGCCCTGAAGTGGTGCTCATCGTCTTCAAGCCGGAGGTGATAACCGGCTACCTGCATTTCAATGTTATCGGCATGAAACAACTTTTCTTTGTTTCTTGCCGAAGCAGAATCGAGTAAAAATCCATTCAAAACAATATCAACCGACTGATACTGCTGCCGGTACTGCTCCCGGTCGGGCTGTCTGAAAATTTCGAGATGTGCGCTGTTGAGATAAAAACTATCAACTTCCATTTTTGTAAAATGGTTCTGCACCAGCTCATACAAATCGAAATTATCGAGATCTTCGAGGTTTAACTGCGCCGGATTTTCTTTTTGGTAGAACCGAATTTCCGGATTATTGAATTCGAGGTAACGGATTTTCAGGGAATCATTCAGCGCAAACCGGGTGATGCTGCGGCTTTTTACATACACCTGGGGAACCGTAACCTCTAAATGGTTTTTTGCCGCCGGAAGCAACTCCGGGAAAAGCTTAAATCCAGCCGCCCTGATGTCGGTGGTTTTAAGCGAGTAAAGCAGCGTATCTATGGTCAGTACATGAATGCTGTCGCCCATATCGTTTCGGAAATCGTTCATCCGGATAAGAACATCCTCGGTTTCAAAAAATTGTTTCTGGCGTTGAATCATTTGCGCATCGGTTTTGAATCCCAGAACATCAACCGATACTCTGTCGGCACGCGAAATGATATTCGAATCGCCCATTGCACTGAAAAAACCGAAACTGGCCTCTTCAAACTCAATTTTCTTTATATCGACCCGATTTAAATAGTTGAACAAGGGTCTGATTTCCGAAATCATGCTACCGGTTACCTGCAGGGTGTCGGGTTGCAAAAACTCCTCCTCTTCCAGCTTCACGGCAGGTTTTGTAATGCGAATATTCCGGCAAACAAAAGCCCGGTTAAATACAAGCGAATTCAAATCGATATTTTCCAGCAAAATTTCGCGGGCATCGAGCGTTAAAAAAGTTTTCCGGCTGTCAACCGGCTCCGGAGTCAGTGGCGGCTTGCATGGCGCAAGGGTTACATCGCTGAATTTTATGGAGAAAGGAAAAAACTTCCTGTTCATGCTTCCAATGGAAAGGGTATATGCCCCTTCCGTTTTTTCTTCGGTGTATCCTTCCAGGTTATGAATAACCCAGCCCGGAATTTTAATCCAGATAACCGCAACCGAAATAAGCAACAACGCAAGCAGCGAAAGGGCAATCCCTCCAGCAATCTTCGGTATTTTATTTCTCCGCAAAGCCATAGGGTAAAAATGGTATTTTCTTTACATATAAACGAATTTTTTCGGGTTTGAATATATACAGCAGCTTTCAAAATAAGACAAGATGAAACCTTTTCACTGTTTGATGTGCGAAAAGCGGATTAAATTTTTATTTTTACTTTTCAAATCTGAAACTGATAATAACCATGAGACCGATTTTAACTGTTGTCGCTGCTTCTCTGATTATTTTCTCCCTCAATGCCCAACCTGTAAAAATTCTTTTGGTAACCGGAGGCCATTCGTACGACACTATCCCGTTTTTTCAAATGTTCGATGCACTGGAAGGAATTGAATACGAGCATTTTCTTCAGCCCGAAGCAAACCGCAAAATAGCACAGGGAGCTGGTGAAAACTATGATGTCCTGGTTTTTTACGACATGTGGAGGGAAATTTCGGAGCCGGAAATACAGGCCTATATTGACTTAACCCGAAAAGGCAAACCCATGCTTTTTTTGCACCATGCTCTGGTTTCGTACCAGGACTGGCCCCAGTTTGAAAAACTGCTGGGCGGAAAGTACATTGAAAAGCGCCGTGGTATTTCGGAAAAAGAATTATCAACTTACGAACATGATGTATGGGTTTACATTCAACCGGCAGGAAATCATCCGGTCACAAAAGGATTCAGCAGTTTGCGGTTTTTCGATGAAGTTTACGGAAATTACAGGGTTTCGGAAGATGTTATTCCCATTTTAACCACTAACCATCCGCAAAGCGAAAGAATTATCGGCTGGGAAAACCGGTTCAACAAATCGAGAATTATTTATCTGCAGCCCGGACACGACTCCAGAACTTACGAAACTGAAGACTACCGAAAGTTACTTTTGCAAACCATCAACTATTTGGCAAAGAGCTATTCGTTGGAAAATGTAAAGCAAAATCAGGAATAACTTAAATCAAATTAATTCGAACAAAACAATTTAAAATTAAATCAGGTTATGGAAAATGTAAATCGAAAAAGGCTCTTTATTGCAAGTTGTCTGGCTCTTTTGGTTACTGCAATGACGTTTGCCATCAGAGCAAGGATTGCAACTGTTTTCATCAACGAATATGGCTTATCAGCCGAAGAAGTAGGTCGTGCATTAGCACCTGCCTTCTGGGGTTTTGCCGTGGCCATGTTCGCCGGAGGTTATTTTATCGACATTGTAAAAACCAGAACGGTAGTGTGGATGGCGTTTGGGATGCACCTTGTGGGAATTGTGTTGTTGCTTCTGGCAAAAGATTACACCTCGTTGTTTATTGCCAATGTATTTATTGGGTTGGGCAACGGAAGTGTTGAGGCTGCATGTAACCCTCTGGTTACCGCCATTTATCCCGACAAGAAATCGAAAATGCTGAACCGGTTCCATGTGTGGTTCCCTGGCGGAATTGTCATTGGAAGTTTACTGGCTGCCCTGGTAATCGACTCGTTGAATTTGCCCTGGCAGGTGCTTGTGGGACTTCTATTCATCCCGCTTGCCATTTACGGATTTATGTTTTTAGGCCAGAAAATCCCGGAAACCGAACGCGTTTCTTCCGGTGTAAGCTACAAAGAAATGATGCGGAACGTGGGAGCTCCTGTAACCATTACACTGGCTGTTATTTTTATGATTTTGGTTGCCAACGTTCAATCCATCTCGCATGCCATAACCGGAAGTTATGAATTGCCGCTTATTATCATCGGGGTTATTGCCGTATTAATTATTGCAGAAGGCAAGGCAGTAAATAAAATTACGCTGCTGTTCCCGTTTATCTTTGCCTGTATGCTACTAACGGCTTCAACAGAATTGGGTACTACGCAATTAATCGAATTATTATTAGAAGACAAAGGTATTCATCCAATGATAATACTTGCGGTTGTGACTGGTTTAATGGCGATAGGTCGGTACTTCGCAGGAGGCTTGATTCACCGGTTGAATCCTCCGGGAGTTCTGCTGGGCTCAGCCGTATTTTCTGTTGCCGGCTTGTTGTTATTAAGTGTAACCGACGGCGCCTTTATGACCGTAGTATCTGCTGCCGTATTTGCTGTGGGCGTTTGTTATTTCTGGCCCACCATGATTGGCGCTGCGGCTGAATATGCGCCCAAAACCGGAGCATTGGGAATGTCAATCCTTGGAGGAGCAGGGTTTGTTGCTACTTCCATGGTGCTGCCCATTATGGGAGAATCTATTGGAACAGCCGGTCCGCAAATGACGTTACGAAACATGGCTGTTCTGCCGGCAATTTTAATAATCGCTTTTATTATTCTATCGTTTTGGATTAAAAACAGAAACAAAAGTGGAAAAGGCCTGGACGAAGGAGCCGTAGTTCGTTAAAATAATCATTAAGTTTTAACCGGGAAGCTGTTCTGGAAACTTTTAATTCGTTAAGCAGGTTTTTTGAACAGCTTCCTTTTTTTGCTGTGATGTTTTTGTATTTTGAAACAAATTCAAATTTTTTAATCATGTTGTATGTATTGTTAATTGGTTTGGTGGCAGGGGCCATTGCCGGGCTTATTATTCGCGGAAAGGGATATGGATGTGTGCTGAATATCATAGTAGGAATTGCAGGAGCCTGGTTTGGCAACTGGTTGCTGCACGAACTGGGAATATTTGTCAACAGCGGGTTTTTTGGTACATTGGTTACGGCTGTCATTGGTGCGGTTGTTTTGCTGGCTTTGTTGGGTCTAATTCGAAAATTGGCAAATTAACCAGTAGCACCGCCGCAACAAAAAAGCCCATGACCTCAGCGAGGTCAGATGTTTATAGCAGATGCGAAACTTCGAAGGAAACGGCCTCAGCGAGGTCAAATGTTTATAGCAGAGACACAACAACGTAGCGAACGACCTCAGCGAGGTCGAATGCTTATAGCAACAACCACAACAACAATGGAAAACGACCTCAGAGAGGTCGAATGTTTATAACACCGCCGAACCAACAAAGAAAAAAATTCGACTCCCGCTGGAGTCTTATGTAATTGCTGCTTCCCATTTTCTATAAACATGTGAACCCTCCGGGTTCCGGCCCTTCAAACAATCTTCTGCAAACATACAATCCATGCCTGGTTAGCCGGACAGGCCGCCGGGATTTAAAAGCCTGCATCCCACGACCTCAGCGAGGTCAAATTTTTATAGCAACAACTGCAACAACAATGAAAACGACCTCAGAGAGGTCGCATGTTTATAACACCGCCGAACCAACAAAGAAAAAATTCGACTCCGGCTGGAGTCGCATGTAATTGGTGCTTCCCATTTTCTATAAACATTTGAACCCTCCGGGTTCCGGCCCTGCAAATAATCTTCTACAAACATACAATCCCTGCCTGGTTAGCCGGACAGGCCTCCGGGATTAATAAATATGAAACAAAACATTCCCAATTAATCATCAATCCACTCAAAAAGGTATTCATCTTTAAATTCAATTTCAAAAGCCTTTAAAAACGCCAAATATTCCTCTTTAAACGTTTTTTTACGATGATGTTCTTTTTGATTTTCAATATACCGGATTACATCTGTTAGCTGGGAATGCGAATATGAAAATGCACCAAAACCATCCTGCCATTGAAAACGGAAAGGGGAAAACCTGTTTTCTTTGATAAATGAATTGGATGACTTTTTAACTTCCCGTACCAAATCTGACAAACAACATGTTGGTTTCATGCCAATAAAAAAATGGATATGATTATGCGTTCCGTTGATTGCCAGCATCTTTTGACCTTTGTTTTGTACAATTCCCGTAATGTATTTATACAATTCTTCTTCCCAGGTTTTGTTTATCAATGCATTTCGGTTTTGAACGGCAAAAACTACCTGAATGTAAATTTGTGAAAATGTATTAGCCATAGAATTAAATTTTTACATGTAAATATAAGGCCTTTTGAAAAAAGATTAGCGATCTTAAATGTTTTAAGCACAGGTATAATAACAGAGCGGATGACCTCAGCGAGGTCGAATGTTTATAGCAGAGGCAAAACAACGAAGGAAACGACCTCAGAGAGGTCGAATGTGTATAGAAAAAAGGCCTTCATCATTGAGAAAATTCGGCTAGAGTCGCACGAATATCGTATCGCTAATTTTCTATAAACATGCGAACCCTCCGGGTTCCGGCCCTGCAAATAATCTTCTGCAAACATACAATCCCCGCCTGGTTAGCCGGACAGGCCTCCGGAATTTAAAAGCCTGCATCCACGACCTCAGCGAGGTCGAATGTTTATAACGATCAGCATCACATAATTTTCTTTCGTTCCGGACGGAGATTCCTTACCCACTGGTTTACAATGTATTCGTTCTCATTGATCCAGTTTTTTACTCCCTGCCGGGGGTCTTCGCTCAGTCTGACATGGTAAACCAAACTGTTTAACTGCCGTTCGGTTAGCTGCATCCGTTCGAAAAACCGCACGGCTCGAGGATGATCGTCTTCCATTCCTTTTCTCGAAATGGTGTAAATGGTTTCTTTTTCACCAAAAATATTGTCGGGATCTTCGAGAAAACGCAAATCATAGCGGGCAAAAATCCAGTGGGGTTCCCACCCGGTAATCACAACGTTCTTTCTCCGCTTTACCGAATCTTCCAGGTGCCTCACCATTTCATCTTCCGACAGGTTTAAAAGCCCGTTGGGCAGTGCATATTTCTCAAAGGCCAGTTTTGCCTTTTGCATAATTCCCGCCCCCTCATCGATTCCGATAACGGGATGCAGATAATTTTTTAAATCGGCAATGGTTTCAAACGGGCTGTATTCAGGAACAACAAAACCCGTCCGGGCTTCGGGGTAGGTAATTCCAATTGTTTCTATCAAACCGGGATATGCATTCATATAAGGTTGATGCGTTTCGGGAAGCCAGGCGTCGGCAAAAATATCGGCTTCACCCTCAGCAATCTCCCTGTACACCACTTCAACATCAGTTAATTTGAGCACCACCCGGTAATCCATTTTCTCTTCGAGCAAAACAGCCGCCAGATGAGTTATAGCCACGCTCTCCGACCAATCGGTATAAACCATTTTCACTTCACGGTTTTCTTCTCCGGCAGGTTTCTGGGTACATCCGCCAACGAACAAAAGAAAAAGTGCTGAAAAAACGAAATATTTAATCACTGTATGTAAATTCATCATTCTAAAATTTATTTGAAAAGCGCTTTTAAAAAGCCAATGGTTTGTTTTCGATCTTTAATTATGAGCACCGGCAGATTCTTTTCTGCCGAAGCCAGCTTCTCGGAAGTGGAATCGATAATAATGTCGGCCAGTTCCGATTTAATTTTTGAACCGATAATGATCATATCGGCGCCAGTGGTAAGTGCTTGCTTATAAAGAATATGAGCTTCATCATTTTCCGGGTCCAGCGAAGTAACGCAGGGGATTTCTTCAGGATCGAGCTCCAGTTTTTTCATGAACTTCTGGTATTCCTTCCGGCCATGACTTTGAATATGTTCCATCAGCTTTTTGTCGTTTTCGGGTGAGCTCACCGGGAAATATTTCAGTGGAAGTTTGTAGGCATGAAGACACGAAACCTTTGCCCTGGTTAATTCCTGCAGGCGAAGCGCCATTTTAAGGGCCAGCGAGCTCATTTTAGAGAAATCCATTCGCACCAAAACATGACTTATGCGTGGTTGTGTGGTTTCGCTAACCAGCAAAACCGACGAAGGAATAATACTGATTACCTTTCGCACAATACCGCCACGGCCCTCATAACCAATTTTTTTCCCCATAAGGGTAAATGTGATGTTGTTTTCCCGGGCATACCTCACTATATTGTCGGTTGTTGAACCTTCAAGAACAATTACTTTTATTTGGATTTCATTTTTTTGGATAAAATGCGCTTCAATTTTTTCTTCCAACTCGTCTTTTACAATTTCAGAAAGGGGTTGGTCAAGATGTGGAAAAGCAGAAACCATATCCGGCGGAATTTCGTACGACTTCATTACATGCAGAAAAGTAACCGATTTTGGCTTGAAGTTTTCTGTAAGGAAATTACTGTACCGGATAAGCGAGTCATCCATTTCACTTAAATCGAGGCAAACTAATATATCATCAAATTGGTACATAGCATTGATTTTCAGATTTTAACTTTATTATTTGTCTTCTTTTTTAACATTTCCGGCTGCTTTGGTCTGTTCCCTTTTTTGCATCATTTTGGCCAGGGTATCCAGGTATTGTTTACGTTCTGCCTCCATCTGGGTTTCCATCATTCCGGAGTGTTCTTTCCGGAGACCTTTTAAGAGGCTCCACATAAGAATAAGCAAAAGAACGGCAAAGGGCAAACCCGTTGAAATGGCAGCCGTTTGCAAAGCGCCCAAACCACCTCCAATAAGCAAAACAGCCGCAATGGCGCCCTCGGTCATTGCCCAGAAAATACGCTGGGGAACCGGTGCGTCGAGTTTACCGCCGGCTGTGAGCGAGTCAACAACCAAAGAGCCTGAGTCGGAGGAGGTAACAAAAAAGCTGGTTACCAAAATCACACCAACAATAGAAGTAACTGCCGACAGCGGAAACTGCTCCAAAAGCACATAAAGGGAGGTGGCAATATTGCCTGTTACCGCACTGGCAATATCGGCCAGAGAATTCAGCTCAAGATAAATGGCACTTCCACCAAAAGTAGAAAGCCACAAAAAGGTAAGCAGTGTAGGCACAATAAGAACACCCAGAACGAATTCCTTCAATGTACGGCCACGGGAAATACGGGCGATAAACATGCCCACAAACGGCGACCAGCTCACCCACCAGGCCCAGTAAAATACGGTCCAGTCGCTTTGCCAGTCTGATTGCTTGTAGGTTTCTGTCCAGAATGAGAGTTCAAAAAAGTTTTGAATATAACCACCAATATTCTGAATAAATGAGCCGGTGATAAACAAGGTGGGGCCTACAAAAAGCATAAAGGCGAGAAATATGGCACCCAAAAACATGTTGAGTTGGCTGAGTCGTTTTACCCCGCCGCTGAGCCCGGCCACAACCGAACCGGTAGCCGCAAGGGTAATTACCGTAATCAGTATAACCTGTGTTGTAAGGCTGTCGGGTAAATTAAAAAGGTGAGCCAATCCGGCACTTACCTGCTGAACACCCAGCCCGAGCGAAGTAGCCAGACCAAAAAGAGTCGCTACCACGGCAAGTACATTAATTACTTTTCCCCAGGGGCCATGCACTTTTTCGCCAAGCAGCGGGTAAAAAACCGAGCTGATGGTTAGCGGCAGTTTTTTATTGAATGTAAAAAACGCCAGTGCCATACCCACCAAAGCATAAATACCCCAGGCATGTAATCCCCAGTGCAAAAATGTGATTTCCATAGATTCGCGGGCGGCTTCTATCGATCGGGGTTCGGCATCGGGCGGATTGATGAAGTGGTTGATAGGCTCACCCACACTCCAAAAAAGAATACCAATGCCCATACCGGCGCTGAAGAGCATGGCAAACCAGGCTGTGGTTGAAAACTCGGGCCTCGCCTTGCTCCCCCCCAAACGAATTTTTCCGTACCTGCTAAAAGCAATGTACAGTACAAAAAACAGGAAAATATTTACCGACAACACAAAAAACCAACCCCCAAAACTGGAAATGGAACTTTGTATATTGGAAAATACTTTGTTCATTGGTTCGCCCACAATTAGTGTAACGGCAATGAAGGCAACAATTATTAGTGCTGATGGCCAGAAAACCAGGGAATCTACATCGAAATATTTTTTGCTGCTTTTGAGGTGAGCTTCGCTGTCTTTTGGTGTTTTGTTTTCTTCTGTCATAAATTCCGGTATTAATTATTTCGTTTTTTAATGCAGGTTAAAAATAATACCCCAGGTTAATGTTAAAACGCAAATGCCAGGTGGCGTTATCTGTGCCGGCAGCCAGTCCGTTCGTCCATTCCGGCCCCAGCCACGGATGGTCTTTTCCGGCAGCCGCATCAATGTACGTGAAAACATTTCCGGCAGTTACCAAAACACCGGTTACGTTCATAAATGAATCCTTAAAATCAGCAACTGATTTATCCAGATAGCCAAAATCGTTGTAAAACTGAAGATTGGAAACCGGGTGCCAGTCCACCGGCAGCGAATAAGAAAGGCAGAGAGTGTAAACCATTCCGTTAGCTGCCACAAGGTAAGGAGCTCCGTAGGCCGTCATGGCAACCACATCGGTTGGTTCACCTGCCGGGGTTTCCGGGTTATGTCCGTACCCGGCCATTTGGGCTTTTAAAGCCACCCTTCCTGCCTGCATTTCGTAATGCCAGGCATAGGCAAAATGATTGCCGATTTCTTCAGTATCCAGGTTTTGCAATCCGCCAAATTGCCCCGAAATACCGATTTTATGGCTTGTTTTTTCATTTTGAATTTTGTAGGCCAGTTTTCCGTTTAACTGGTTGGTTTCCTTATTTCTCAAATCAGGAATTCCGTCGCCATTCAAATCGATGGAAGAAATATCATACGAGTAACGGCTGTCGGAAACATCCGAATAACTTCCAAAATTCAACTCTTCGGCATTTTTGAAGAAAGCGATGGCGTATTCCCATCTTTCGCCCGAGTGCGTATATTTAATGCCCATATCGTGGTCATCTTCCAGACCCAGATAGTAAGTCATGTTAAAAAACCAGTTGTTGGAGTTGTATTGGGTAATGCCAAACGGCACCTGGGTTAAACCAATCTGCAGGTTTTTGTTTTCGCTGAAATCGTATTCTACCCAACCCTGTTTTAACATACCTCCGCCAAAGCTTTCAGAATATAACCGATATTCTGCATTCAGTTTTACACCCTTGTACGATGCAATGGAATTGATTCTGAACATGTCGTATCCGAAGTCGCCTCCACGGTTTTTTTGCCCTTCTTTCCATGTAGATAAATTGTAATTGAAACGCATAGCGCCGCCAATCTGCACCTCAGGTTTATCCTGTCCAAAAACAAGAGAAGGAAACAAAAGAAAAAACAAAAGAAGAAACAAGCCCGGTTTAAAAATCATACAAAAACTATTTAATTAGAATCACTTAAATATACAACTAATCGTATGGAATCATAATTTTTCAGTTGTTTTTTTAGATTCTACCTGTCCGGTTTTATAAAATTATTAAGGTTTGCACTATTGACTAAAAAAGTTTGAATGGCACCGTGCGGAAACATAAAAAGGCACTATCGCCAGCCAGCGGGCATGGTTTTCCCAAAGCGAATTCAGAAAATAAAATCAATTTCAATGAACAATAAAGGAGTTACATGTGTTTTAATCCTGAATTATTTGCAAAGACAGACAACGTGTCTTATATTTGCAAATAAGATAAAAAAGTATTTTATTAATTTTATAGAAAAGACAAAACGATATGGCATTTGAATTACCAAAATTAGGTTACGATTACACAGCACTGGAACCGCACATCGATGCGCGCACCATGGAAATACACCACACGAAACATCATGCAGGTTATACAACTAACCTGAACAATGCTGTTTCGGGAAGTGCAATTGAAGGAAAAAGCATTGAAGAAATCCTGAAAGGGGTTTCAGGTCATTCCACAGCTGTAAGGAATAACGGAGGAGGATATTACAATCATAATTTGTACTGGGAAGTTATGGCTCCGGGAGGTTCACCGAACCCCGAAGGAGTTCTTCTCGATGCAATTAATGAATCATTTGATTCAGTAGAAAATTTCCGTGAGTCATTTGTCCAGGCTGCTTTAACGCGGTTTGGATCAGGTTGGGCATGGTTGGTTCTTCAAAACAATAAACTGGTGGTTTCGTCCACGCCCAATCAGGATAATCCGCTGATGGATGTTGCAGAGGTTCAGGGCACTCCGATTCTCGGAGTTGATGTGTGGGAACACGCATATTATCTGAATTATCAAAACAGACGTCCGGATTATGTAAATGCATTCTGGAATCTCATCAACTGGGACGAAGTCGCCAGGCGGTTTAAAGGTTAGTTGATTTTTGGTTTTTTTCCCCGGGATGAGGTCCCGGGGTTTTCTTGCCCTCTTGTTTGTTATTATGTTAAAAAGGCTGTTGCTTTCCATCTGACAGGCGACCTGCCAGGACGGCAGTTTTCTGTGCAATCGTCAGTTCCTCATTAGCCGGAACAATCACTGTTTTCACCCCCGAAGTACTTTCACTGATTACTGCTTCACTGCTGTTCAGTTGGCGGTTCAGTTTTTCAGAAATCCGGATGCCGAGAAATTCCATCTCGTTGCAGATTTCTTTCCTTGCCCGGATGCTGTTTTCGCCGATACCACCGGTAAAAACAAGAACATCCAGTCCTCCCAGCGCTGCGGCATAAGCACCGATATATTTTTTTACGCGGTAGTGGTAAACGTCGAGGGCTGTGCGGGCAGCATTGTTCCCTCCGATGGCTGCTTCTTCCACCGCCCGGTAATCTGCCGAAACACCCGACAAACCATACAATCCGCCCTGCTTATTGAGTAGCTGCTGAACATCGGCAACCGAAAAGTTGAAATTTTCCAAAAGAAACAAAAGCACCCCGGCATCAATATCGCCGCTACGGGTTCCCATTAGCAAACCTTCCACAGGTGTAAATCCCATGGAAGTATCTGTTGACAGTCCGTTTTTTACTGCCGCAACCGAAGCTCCGTTACCTAAATGACAAGAAATTACCCTGCTTTTCTCCAGTGGCACTCCGGCATGCATACAGGCCCTTTGAACCGCATATTTGTGTGAAGTGCCATGAAATCCGTATCGCCGGATATGGTGTTTATTGTACCACTCCAACGGAATACCATACAAGAAAGCTTTGGGAGGAAGCGAATGGTGGAAAGAAGTATCGAAAACACCGGCTTGCAAAACCCCGGGCAGCATTTGTTTGATGGTGCGTATTCCTTTCAGATTGGCCGGGTAATGCAACGGCGCCAAAGGCACATTCTGCTCCATCCGGGCAATCAGTTCATCTGTTATTTCAACGGCGCCTGTATCCGTTTCCTGCTCGCCCCCATGAATCAGGCGGTGTCCCACCACATCAATCTCTTTCAGTGAAGCAATACATTCATTTTGCGGATCAACCAGCTCGTCCAGCATATTTTTAAAATTGGCAGGCCACGAAAATCCCTCCCAACTGGTTTCTTTCTCCAGTTGCATCTTAATCACCCGGAGAACAGTATTCCCCATCTCACTTTTTTCTGCCTTTCCCTGAATAAGCAGTTCGCCGGCAGGCATCCGGAACAACTGGAACTTGATGGATGAACTTCCACAATTGATTACCAATACATTCATAAAAAGCAATTCAATAAAATTAACCTACACTTATGAACCTTTAAAGGTAAAAAAATCACAATGCAACCCCAATCAATATTTTCAGTTTCGTTTTATTTTTCACAGGTGTTGTATATCATAAAAGATTGAGCATATAAATTTTTCAGAACTAAAAATTTTATGTATTTTGAGCGCGATAAATAAATAATGGTATTTTCATAACTTCAAAAGAAAAAACGTGTTTTACGTTTATTTACCATACATCTTTTTTTGTTTCAACTTCGAATATTCATGCGAAGCGAATATAACCAAAACTCATTTTGACCGATTTTCCACCGGAGAAAAACGATCATCAGGAGTGTTTTGAGGGAAACTGCTTCCGCATGGAAGAGAGAAGTAATAACAATTAATCATTCAAAAATTTTTAATTTCTAAGCTATGGTAAATAAAATAACCAGTTTAGCCGAGTATCTTCAAAAGTACAAGGAAAGTATTGCCAATCCCGAAGGGTTTTGGGAAAACATTGCCGAAAGTCATTTCTGGCAAAAAAAGTGGGATCGGGTCCTCGATTGGAAATTTGAAGGAGAAGGAGCACCCGATGTAAAATGGTTTGTTAATGGCAAGCTGAACATTACCGAAAATATTTTCGAACGGAACATGTTCATGCGCAAAGATCAGGTAGCCATTATCTGGGAACCGAACGATCCGAAAGAGGCAGTAATTAAACTTACTTACGGCGAACTTTTCAAACAAGTAAAACAATTTGCAAACGCCCTGAAAAAGCTGGGGGTTGAAAAAGGCGACCGGGTGGCTATTTACCTGCCTATGGTTCCGGAACTGGCCGTTGCCATGCTGGCCTGTGCCCGAATCGGTGCTATCCATTCCATTGTTTTCGCAGGCTTTTCGGCAACTGCACTGGCCGACCGCATTGTTGACGCAGAAGCAAAAGTGCTCATCACTTCCGATGGCGGATTCAGGGGAGCAAAGTCCATTCACCTGAAAAACATTGCCGATGACGCCTTGAAAAACTGCCCATCGGTGCAAAAATCCATTGTGCTTAAACGTACAGAAGAAGAAGTGGCCTGGGATGATGCCCGCGACATTTGGTGGCACGATGCCATCGACGGAGTGGACACCGAAAACAAAGCCGAAGTTATGGACGCCGAAGACATCCTGTTCATCCTTTATACTTCAGGCTCAACAGGCAAACCCAAGGGCGTGGTACACACCACAGCCGGGTACATGGTTTATGCTGAATACACCTTCAAAAACGTATTCCAGTACAGTGACGGAGATATTTACTGGTGTACAGCCGATATTGGATGGGTAACCGGGCACTCGTACATTGTTTACGGTCCTCTGCTTGCAGGTGCAACTTCCATTATGTTCGAGGGAGTTCCAACCTGGCCCGATGCCGGCAGGTTCTGGGATGTAGTTGACAAATACAAGGTGAACCAGTTCTACACCGCACCAACAGCCATCCGCGCGCTTGTAGCACAGGGCGACCAGTGGGTGGAAAATCACGACCTGAGTTCTTTAAAAGTGCTTGGAACGGTGGGAGAACCCATCAACGAAGAAGCCTGGCGATGGTATCACGATATGATTGGAAAAGGGAAATGCCCCATTGTGGATACCTGGTGGCAAACGGAAACCGGCGGAATAATGATTTCCCCGCTGGCCGGAATTACTCCGACCAAACCCTCTCTCGCCACTTTACCCCTTCCCGGCGTTCAACCCATTTTGGTCGATCCGGAGGGCAACGAACTGAAAGGAAACGGAGTAGAAGGAATCCTCTGCATCAAATTTCCATGGCCGGGTATGTTGCGCACTACGTATGGCGATCACAAACGATGCTTCACCACCTACTTTTCAGCCTACCGGGGACTGTACCTCACCGGAGACGGCGCCAAACGCGACGAGGAAGGCTATTACCGGATCATTGGCCGTATCGACGACGTGATAAATGTTTCGGGGCACCGCATTGGTACCGCCGAAGTGGAAGATGCCATCAACCAGCATCCTCAGGTGGTGGAATCAGCGGTTGTTGGTTATCCACACGACATTAAAGGTTCGGGGATTTATGCCTATGTAATTTGCGAAGACCTGTCGGACAAAGATTTAGCCAAAATTGAAGATGAAATCAGGGCTACGGTAACCAAGTTTATCGGGCCCATTGCCAAACCAGATAAGATTCAGATTGTGAGCGGCCTGCCGAAAACCCGTTCAGGAAAAATTATGCGGCGTATATTACGAAAAATCGGGGAAGGAGATGCCACCAACCTGGGTGACACTTCTACCTTGCTCGATCCCGGCGTTGTGGAAGAAATCATTAACGGCGCCAAAGTGGAAGTAAAACGATAATACAACAGAACCAGAAAGACATCTTCTTCAGAGGGTGTCTTTTTGCTTTTTCATCTTTTAAAAAACCAAATTATGAATAATCAAAAACCATTTAACCGTGGATTTGTCGTTTTGGGCGCTATTCTTATTCAACTTGCGCTGGGAGCGATTTATGCCTGGTCGGTTTACACCAAACTACTGGTTGAAGCTGGCTGGTCAAAGGCTGAAACTCAAATGGTATTTTCGGCAGGGTTGGCTCTGTTTGCCATTGTAATGGTAGTTGCCGGACGGGTTATGCCCAAAACAGGGCCCCGCAAACTTGCTTTTGCCGGCGGGATTGTACTGGGGCTTGGATACATTTTAGCCGGTATCTTCGGGGCAGAAAATTTCATTACAACCTTGCTTTTTGTCGGCATTTTGGGTGGTAGCGGCATCGGACTGGGGTATGTTGTTCCCATTGCGGTGGGCATGCGCTGGTTTCCCGATAAAAAAGGAATGATTACCGGACTGGCGGTTGCCGGGTTCGGTTTCGGCGCTACCCTTTGGATGGCCCTTGCCGACCGGCTTGGGCCCCTGGGAGGAGGTCAGCTTCTGCACAACATCGGCTTGTCCAATACCTTCATCGTTTATGGAATTGCATACCTTGTTATTGTTTCCATTGGCAGCATCTGGATGGTTTTTCCGCCCGAGGGCTGGCAACCGGTAGGCTATGTGCCACCGGAAGCCACCAAAAAAAATGCGGCCGGCACCATCAATTTTACCAGCAGCGAGATGTTACGTACACCCCAGTACTATCTCATTTTTCTCACCTTCACCTTCGGAGCCGCTGCCGGATTGATGAGTATCGGGCTAATGCGGCTCTGGCCACAGGAAGCGCTCACCCAGGCAGGCATATCGCCCGAAGCTGCCGGAGCAGCAGCTACACTGGCAATGGCTGTGTTTTTTGCACTGTTTAACGGGCTGGGTCGCATTGTTTGGGGAATGATCAGCGACAAGGCTGGCAGAAAAACCTCGATAATTATCATGATGGCTACACAGGGATTGTTTGTTATTCTTTTTCAATGGATGGCTGGAAATGTTTTAACGCTATACCTGTTTGCCATTTTCATCGGTTTTAATTTCGGCGGGAACTTTGCCCTGTTCCCAACCATTACAGCCGATACCTTCGGAACAAAATTCGTAGGACAGAATTATGGTTGGGTGTTTCTGGCTTATGCGGTGGGAGGCATATTCGGTCCGGTAATGGGTGGCCGCCTGGGCGATTTAAATAATTTCCCGCTTGCATTTACAATATGTGGAATTCTTTGTTTTGTTGCTGTTATAACCATTGCCCTGGTAAAACCCGCAACAAAACCACAATTCTAATTTTTTCATTTCGAATAAAATAAGCACAAAATAACCCGGCAAAGATCATTTGCCGGGTTTTCTTTTAAAAAACAAATTCAATTTGGGTATAACATTCAAATAAATGTTGTGAAACAGGTGGCTGCAAGATTGTTTTCAAACATAAAATCACAAAATTTGTAGCACCGGGTCAATACAAAAACTGACCATAAATACTTTTCGAGCTTTCGACTTTTGCAACAGGCAAGAACGGTAATTTTTTTTTCATGATTTTTATGGAGTAAATTGACCAAATTTAGTGTTCAAAATAAATTGTTTAACAATTAAATAAACATACCAATGGCCATCAAGAAGTTAGACAGCATTTTTAAACCAAAGCGAATTGCTTTGATTGGAGTTTCAAACAATCCAGACAGTGTGGGAGGAATAACACTCAGAAACCTGGTTGGTGGAGGATACAACGGTGTGGTTTACCCGGTAAACCCCAAACGGGAGGCCGTTTTTGGCATTCCCTGCTACCCCGACGTGAAAAGCCTTCCCAAGGTACCCGATCTGGCAGTGATTATGACCGCCGCCAAACATGTTCCCGGCATCGTTCAGGATTGTGGCGAAGCCGGTGTTCACGGAATCATTATCATGTCGGCAGGTTTTAAAGAAGCCGGCAAAGAAGGAAAAATCCTGGAAGATGAAGTAAAATCTGTTAAAGCAAAGTATCCCGACATGCGAATCATTGGCCCGAACTGCCTCGGTATTCTAGTTCCGGGGTTGAGCATGAACGTAAGCTTTGCCAACGGGATGCCTGAAAAAGGACACGTTGCATTTATTTCACAATCAGGCGCTTTGTGCACTTCGGTGCTCGACTGGGCTTACGAATCGCACATCGGTTTCTCTTACTTCGTTTCCATTGGCAACTCCATGGATGTGAATTTTGGCGATCTCATCGACTATTTCGGGCAGGATCCCAATACCAAATCCATTGTTCTCTATGTTGAATCGCTGTCGAATGCCCGAACCTTCATGTCGGCTGCCCGTGCCTTTTCCAGGGAAAAACCCATCATTGTTTACAAATCGGGCCGGTTCCCCGAATCGGCAGCAGCAGCAGCCTCACACACCGGTGCACTGGCTTCGGAAGACTCCATCTATGATGCAGTATTCCGCCGGGCAGGTCTGGCCAGGGTTTACGACTTTGGCAACATTTTCGACTTTACCGACCTGGTAGGTCGCAAACGCATTCCCAAAGGAAACCGGCTGGCCATTGTAACCAATGCAGGAGGACCGGGGGTGATGGCCACCGACTCACTCATTTCGTGGGGAGGAAAACTGGTGCAGCTCTCGGACGAAACCATGGACAAACTAAATGATTATCTCCCGCCCTTCTGGTCGCACGGAAACCCGGTTGATGTTTTGGGAGATGCTACTCCTGAACGCTTTTCCCGGGCTACCGAAATTGTTCTTGAAGACAAAAATGTAGATGCAGTGCTGGTTTTATTAACACCCCAGGCGATGACCTCTCCCACCGAAACCGCCGAAGCAATTGCTGAAATGGCCGGGAATACTTCCAAAACAATTATGGCAGGATGGCTCGGAGGAGCCAGTATGCGCGAAGGAATCCAGGTATTCAACCGGGCTGGTATTTCCAATTATCCAACACCGGAACAGGCCATTCGGGCGTTTATGACCCTTTCACATTATTCCAAAAACCTTGAAATGCTGTTTGAAACGCCAAAAGAAGTTCCCGTTTCTTTCCAGTACGACCGCAACGAACTCAGACACAAATACCTGGACGAGGTCTTCCCAAAAGCAAAAATACTGAACGAAGACGATTCCAAAATGCTGGTGAACGATTACGGCATCGACACCACACACCCGACCCCTGCAGCCACCGAAGACGAAGCAGTAGCCATTGCACGCAAAAAAGGATATCCGGTGGTGATGAAAATCTACTCGCCCGATATTACGCATAAATCGGATGTGGGCGGTGTAGCACTCAATTTAAAAGATGATGAAATGGTGCGGGCAGCCTTCAGAAATATGGTAAAAACCGCTACTGAAAAACGACCGGATGCAAAAATTGAAGGAGTTACCATTCAGATAATGGTTGATACCAAGGATGCGGTTGAATTAATTGTAGGCACTAAAAAAGATCCGGAATTCGGAACCGTTATGCTGGTTGGCATGGGCGGCACAAGCGCCGAATTATTTAAGGATAAACGACTGGAGTTTCCACCGCTAAATGAAAGCCTTGCACAGCAGATGCTCGAATCACTTCAGATTTACCCGCTGCTGGAAGGATATCGTGGTGCTCCCCGGAAAAACATTGAAAAACTGGTGGAAGTTCTTATCCGCATGTCGTACCTGGCTGCCGATTACCCGGAAATCAAGGAACTGGACATCAATCCGTTAATTGTTACACCCAAAGATGTAATTGCATTGGATGCCCGGATTGTGGTTGACGAAGAAGTAATGAAACATCCGGTTAAAGAATACTCTCACCTGATTTTGCGTCCATACCCGGAAAGTCTGATTTCTACTGCCAAACTAAAAGATGGTTCACCAGTATTGCTTCGTCCGATTAAACCTGAAGATGAACCCATGTGGCTGGAATTGCTTGCCAGTTGTTCCAAAGAATCGATATACCACAGGTTCAGATACGACTTCTATTTCGATTCTCATGATGTGGCCACGCAATTCTGCTTCATCGATTACGATCGCGAAATTGCCATTGTTGCTGAGGTGGAAGAAGAAGGAAAGAAAAAACTCATTGGCGTTGGAAGGCTCATTGCCGACCCCGACGTGGAAATGATGGAGTATGCGGTGCTGATAACCGATGCATGGCAGAAAAAAGAACTGGGTTATATGCTCACCGAATATTGCATGGAAATTGCAAAAATGCGCGATGTGAAGCAGTTGGTGGCAGAAACCACACGCGACAACAAACCGATGATTTCTGTTTTCAGAAAACTGAACTTCAAAATCAGGTTTAACGAAGACGGAACCGTAACGGTGCGAAAAGACCTTACAGAAGAATAACTTATTTCATAAAGAAACGTTTACACTCCCGGCAGCCCAAAAATGGTGTTGCCGGGTGTTTTTAAACCAGGTAAATGGATATTGGGAAAATCAACGAAGCTGTTAAACTAATCCGGGAATCAAAATACATGGTTGCCTTTACCGGCGCCGGAATTTCAGTTGACAGCGGCATTCCGCCATTCAGGGGAGCCGGTGGGCTATGGAACACTACCCATCCCATTTTTCTTGAAATTGATTTTTTCCAGAAAAAACCGCTGCAGTCGTGGAAAAAAATAAAGGAAATTTTCTACGATAAACTGGGCGATGCCGAACCCAATGTTGCTCACGAGGTGCTGGCCAAAATGGAGAAACGCAGCTTTCTGGAATCCATCATCACCCAGAACATCGATCACCTGCACCAGAAAGCCGGCAACAAATACGTTTACGAACTGCACGGAACTTACAAACAACTGGTTTGCACCGAATGTCATTCGGAGTACGACATGAGCTTTGCCGATCTGAATTTTCTGCCGCCAACCTGCTTTGTTTGCAAAGGAATTTTAAAACCCGATATGGTTTTCTTTAACGAACCCATACCCTGGTTTGCAAAAAAACGTTCGCTTGAAGAGGCACAAAAAGCCGACCTACTTCTGATTATAGGCACCAATGCAGAAGTTTTACCGGCTGCCGAAATTCCTGAGCGGGCCAGAAAAACAGGCGCTAAAATCATCGAAATCAACATAAAACCATCGCCATTTACACACAGCATTACCGATATTTTTATTGAAGCCAGGGCTACCGAAGCGATGAAAGAGATAGGAAAGTTGCTCTATTTGTAATACTTCAGGGGTACCCACAAATTCCTGTTTCAAACTATTCCTTCAAAAAAAACTACTTTTGCATAAAAAATTGCAACCATGCGAATCGATATCATAACCGTTTTGCCCGAAATGCTGGAAAGCCCGTTAAACCATTCCATTGTAAAACGGGCTCAGCAAAAAGGACTGGCAGAAATTCATGTACACAACCTGCGCGATTTTTCCGACGATAAACACCGGCGTGTGGACGACTACTCGTTCAGCAAAGGCGCCGGAATGGTTATGGCCATTCAACCCATCGAAAAAGCCATTGAATCGCTGAAAAAAGAACGCAATTACGACGAAATCATTTTTACGACCCCTGACGGAAAACTGTTCGATCAGAAAGAAGCCAATACCCTTTCACTAAAAGAGAACATCATTATACTTTGCGGCCACTACAAAGGAGTTGACCAGCGGGTGCGAGACCTGTTTATTACCAAAGAAATTTCCATTGGCGACTACGTGCTCACAGGAGGCGAACTGGCCGCGGCAATTATAACCGACAGCATAGTTCGTTTACTGCCCGGTGTGCTTTCCGACGAAACCTCTGCCCTCACCGACTCGTTTCAGGACCACCTGCTAAGCCCGCCGGTTTATACCCGACCGGCAGAATACAAAGGCATAAAAGTGCCTGAAATCCTGCTCAGCGGCAACGATAAACTGATTGACGACTGGAAGCACCTGCAAGCCATCGAACGCACGAAAAAAATAAGGCCCGACTTGTACAAAAAGTTTTTGGGAGAAAATTAGGTGGCGCGGATTCCGATCCGCGCATTCTAATAAACAGCGAATCGCAATTCGCTGCCACTAATACCGCTGGCAAATTTTATTGTACGGACAATACTGGCAGTATTTTTCGTGGGGCGTTTGATAAAACCGTCCGGAACCTGAAAAAATCTCAGCTATCAAATGTTGTAGTTTTTCGGTAAATTCCTTCTCAATTTCACGAAACGAAAAAATGATTTTATTCCTTTTAATTTCCGGGCTGAAATTTTCATCGAACAACTTTCGCAAACTGTAAATAGCTGGCTGTAAATCAGCTGCTTCATCTGTACTCTTTTGATAAACAAGACAATAAAAAAGTGCCTGTAAAATTTCCTTCTTGGGTTTCTCCTTGTCTTTTTCAAAAAGTTCCTCTACCTCAGTAAACGAAAATGATTCTACATTTCCGGTTTTGTAATCGATAATGCGCAGGTTACCATTCATCCGGTCAACACGGTCAATTTTTCCTCCAATGCGCACGGGCAGTTGCTTTCCATCGACAGAAACACCGAGGGTAGCAGAATAATCGCCCTCGAGCGCCACCAGTTGAAATGGCGCCTGTTCTTCATCTATCTCAAGCACTCGTCTGATGAACGTTTTCGTGTTTTCATAAATCAGGATGGTTTTCCCCTCCAGCTTAACTAATTTCTCACCGGGATTTTTTTGCCTGAAATAATGTTTTCCGATGGCCTTTCGTATTTCATTTTCAATGAGAATCCTGTTTTTCCTGATTTTTTCCAGGTCGATTTTGTTAATCACCTTGCCCTCAAACGGTTTGTAGAGGTTTTCAATTACTTCGTGAAAAATACTTCCAAACACCGGACTGTCAATTTCATCCTTCATTTCATCAGGCTCGGGAAGTTGCAGGATATACCTGAAATAGAAGCGTAGGCTGCATTGAAGCCAGGTATTGATGGCTGTGGGCGACAAAGGTTTTTCATGAGAAATACGTTCAAGTAAAACCCTTGTTTTTTCAGGAGAATTATGAACCTCAATGGGCGGAATTGTTTCGCCTGTAAACTTAAAATCGAGCGTTGTGTTTTGCACATTCAATGCCGAATGGTACAGCAGCTGAAGCCCAAACCGGCTCAGTTCACCGGCGCCAATGCCGTCTTTCAATGTGCAGTAGGTAGCAGTGACATTCCTGGCCCGTTGTAACATCCGGTAAAAATAATAAGCATACATGGCATCCTGATCGTCGATGCCCGGCAAACCAAACCCTTTGCGCAAATTGAAGGGGATAAAGGATGGCGCGGTAAAACGGCGCGGCCATTTGTTCTCATTCAGTCCCAGAATTATCAGATTTTCAAAATCGAGGCAGCGCGTCTCAAGAATTCCCATCACCTGCATACCGCTGAGCGGTTCTCCTTCAAAAACCACCGAAACCTGTCCCACATACTGGTTAAACAGCCTGAAATAAACCGTATCGCTAACCGTTCGTTGCTGGTCGCTCACAACCGTTTTAACCACTTCATGTAACTTCTCAATAGCCTGATAAACAGAGTAAATAAGTTCCGGAAGCAACTGATTCTCCTCACTGCTTTCTTTAACCTCATCATAAAAATGCGCCAGAATTTCCAAAAACCAGCGGCTGTATTCATTCACATTCCCGGGCAACGAAAAGATGAGCCGGTGCAACGGTGAAAAATCGATTTCATTTAACGGAACTGTAATGAGGTTCTTTTCCTTCAGGTTTGCCAAAAACGCCGCTGCTTTTTCCTTTTCAATATTTCCAAGCAGCTGATGGTTTAACACATCGGTTACATACCGGTGGTAAGCTATCCGTTCTCCTGCATCATTAATCCTGCTGTTTTTTAACAGATTAACCAAAAGAAGCAAAAACCCGAAAACCACGGAATTCTTAACCGGATACCCCATGGTTACGTTTACAGTTCCAAAGTCCTCGGGAATAGCACCCAGTGCCGGATACAGCAACGATTCATCGGCCAGAACCACTGCGGTGTTGTCAAATTCATTTTTTAAAGCCGCTTTAATTTCAGTTAAAAAACGTGGAATTTCCTGTGCCTGCCCGTAAACCGACGAAACAGCAACCCATTTTATTTTATTCTTATCTGCAAAACGGGCTGTATGGAACGAAAAATCATCAGGAGGAGGAAAATTTCTGAGGTTTTCGCGGATAAAGCCACCGGCTTCATTTTTAGGGTCGTCGAGGTAAAAACGGTCGTAATCCCACAGAAAATCAGCTTTTTGCTGTTTCTTCAGCAAACGGAAGAACGCTTTTTCGCAATTGTTTAATGCATTCAGCCCGATGATGTAATATTTTTTGAACTCAAATTCCGGCTCGCCGTCACCCAAATCTTCAATTACCTGCCGGTAAATCATCCCACTGTATGCCAACTGCTTTTCCTGAAGAATTTTTCTGAATCCGGCATAAACCGGGTAGAGCTTTTGCCAGATGGAAATAAATTTTTCCTGGTGGGCTTTTCTGCCGGGTCCTTCCAGACTGCCCCAAAACCGCTCAATGGCAGCTTTTTGCTCCGGTGTCAGGTAATCGAATAACCCTTCAATCTCCTTCAGGTCGGCCAGGTTGGTAAACAAATCTTTGGCGTTCACCAGGTACCGGTCAATGTCGTTGAAATCGGCAAGGAGCACTTCGCCCCAAAAATAAAACTCGTCGAAACTTTCAGATGTATGCGTATGCTCCTGAAATATTTCATACAGAATGGAGATAAGTTGCAGCTTTTCGCCCTGGTGAAGGCCGGAATAGCCCGAAATGAGTTCGTTTACCGTTGCAATTTGCGGTCCGATAACTGCCCCTGAAAGCTGTTTTTGCAGATATGCATTAAAAAAAACGCCGGATCTGTGGTTTGGAAAAACCAGGCATAAATCGTGCAATTCGTTTGCATGTTTTTCAAAAATGTATTCTGCACACCGGGAAAGAAAACGTTCCATGAACTTAAATTTTTCCCGAAGATAAGGATTGGAAGGCAGAATTAAAACGAAAATTTTGTATCATTGATGAATAAAGGCTGGTTAGCGATCATAAAAGTCCCGGTTCAATAACCGGGACTCCACCTATGTAAAAAACGCAACGCAAAGGTTGCATTGTTTCATGCTCGTTGGATAAAAAAAAATTGATTTTAACCGGAGCTCGCTAAAAATTGCTGTTTCCAATATTTTTAGTGATTTTTATCCTCTCAAAAAATATAGGATTAATGAAGAATTTGTTTTTAAAAAATCGCTGGTTTTTTCTGCCCTACGCTCTATTTCTGATTATTTGCAGCACACTACTTCTAAGCACTTCAAAACCAGAACTTCACATTTTATTGAACAAGTTTCATTCACCGTTTTTCGATGTTTTTTTTAAATACATTACCCATTTGGGAGACGGGACAGTTATAGCAATACTTGCCGTTATATTTCTTTTTGTGAAATACCGCTACTTTTTTACCTTTCTGATGGGAAGCCTGAGCGCTGCGCTGGTTGTAAACCTGTTTAAAAAAGTGGTTTTTACCGAAATGTACCGGCCTGCAAAGTATTTTGAACTGTTTGAAACCTACAAACTTCATTTGGTTGAAGGGGTAAACCAGCACAGTCTGCAAAGCTTTCCGTCAGGTCATACTGCAGCAGCATTCAGTATTTTTCTAATGCTTGCACTGGTAACTAAAAATAACCTGGCAAAATTGTTTTTCTTCTTCGGGGCTGTAATAGTGGCTTATTCAAGAGTTTACATTTCCCAGCATTTTATTGTTGACATCACCGCGGGTTCTGTTTTATCGGTTCTTTTTATGTTTTTTGCCTTTTTATGGGTTGAAAAATGGGAAAAGACCTGGCTCTACAATTCATTGTTAACCAAAGTAAATCGTTCAAAATGATTGAAAAAATAAACCGGTTGAACCCCACTACTATTCGCATTTTAATTGCAGCAATTGCCGCCTTGCTGTTCATTCCTTTTTTAGGCGGCGAACATTTATTCGACTGGGACGAGATTAACTTTGCCGAATCGGCCCGTGAAATGATAGTAACCGGCGACTACCTCACCGTTCAGATTAATTTTCAGCCATTTTGGGAAAAACCGCCGCTGTTTATCTGGATGCAGGTTCTCTCCATGAAACTCTTTGGTATGAACGAATTTGCAGCCCGTTTTCCCAATGCCGTTTGCGGAATTGTAACACTGCTTGTACTTTTCAACATTGGCCGGAAAATCAGAAACAATCTGTTTGGTTTATTGTGGGTAATGGCCTATGCAGGTTCGGTTTTGCCGTTCTTCTATTTCAAATCGGGCATCATCGACCCGTGGTTCAACCTGTTCATTTTTCTTGGGGTTTACTTTTTAATGCTGTACGCTTTTCCTGAAAACATACAAAAAATTCGAAACATCATCCTCGCAGCAACGTTTGCCGGGCTCGCCATTCTCACAAAAGGACCGGTTGGATTTTTACTGATTGCCCTCACGGGCAGTGTATTTTTGATTTGGGTGAAATTCAAGGTGAAAGTACGGGTGATGGATGTAATAACTTACTTCATAGTTTTGGCCCTGACAGGAGGCTCGTGGTTTATCCTTCAGATTTTAACCGGAAATTTCGATACGGTGGTTGAATTCATTGTGTACCAGGTTCGGCTGTTTCAAACTCAGGATGCCGGACACGGCGGCTTTTTCGGGTACCATTTTGTGGTGTTGTTTTTCGGCGTTTTTCCCTCTTCCATTCTGGCTTTAAAAGCATTTGGAAAAGAACCTTCGGATGAAAATCTCTACCCGTTTATGAAAAAATGGATGGTTATTTTGTTTTGGGTGGTGCTCATTCTGTTTTCCATTGTAAAAACCAAAATTGTGCACTACTCTTCGCTGGCCTACTTTCCGCTTACCTTTCTGGCTGCCGGATTTGTTTACCGTGCCTGGCAGAACCAATTTAAATGGAGCAAATGGATGTCGGCCATCATCATTGCTATTTCGGTTTTGGTGGCACTACCGGTTATGTTGTTGCCGTTTGTGGATAAATTCAAATACAAAATCATTGAAAGCAATCTGATAAATGACGCTTTTGCCGTTGAAAACCTGAAAGCAGAAGCCAACTGGACCGGATTGGAGTTTTTGCCCGGCCTGCTTTTTCTACTGGCCATTATTTTCATTTTCCTTCGTATAAAAAAGACTGAACCGCTTAAACGAGCTGTTTTTCTGTGGGGAACAACCATGATTTTTACGCTTTCTGTGATTCTTGTTTTGGTTCCCCGCATTGAGAAATATTCGCAAAATGCACTCATCGAATTTTTTAAATCGAAAGCCGGACAGGATGTTTACCTGAAAAACATCCATTTTAAATCGTATGCCACCTGGTTTTATGGCGAAACGCAACCTCCTTCAAACCAAAATTTTTATAATGACGAATGGCTTTTAACAGGCGACATCGATAAAGATGTGCTTTTTGTAACCAAAATTCACAGGGCGCCACTGATGGAAAAATACGATGATATTGAAGAAACCGGAAGAAAGAACGGTTTTGTATTTTATGTACGAAAAGCCAAAAAGTAAAACTACTGCCAGATCAAACATGAAAAATGTCCAATGCTGTCATTTGGACGAGTTCGCGAGGAGAAATCTGTTTCTATTTCAGAGATTTCTCACCCGGAATACCGGGATTCGAAATGACATTTCAATGTAGAGATAACACTATTCCACAAAACTCCGGTAGTAACTCGCTTTTTGTTCGTCGTTAAAACGCACATGAATATTCGACATGTAACCGGCATATTCACTTCTTGATTCAGGTTTCAGTTCCCACAATTTTTCGAAATAGCCCAGTGCCACTCTAAAATCAGCAGTTACTTTGTCAAGTTCTTTCAGCAAAATGCGGTACTGGCTTCGGGTGCGGTTGTTTTCATATTTGGCCATTTCGCGCTGGTAACGTTCTTCAGCCTGGTGATAAATTCTTGTAGCATTCCATTCCAGGCCATTCACATTTTCCGGGTTTAATTCCAGCAAAACCAGGCTCACTGAATCAAGCACTTCTTCATTTCCCAGTTGTTTGTTCAATTCGAAATACTTCTCCATATTTGGTTCGGTGCTCTTTGCTTCCTGATTCATTTCATCCCAGGTGTTTAGCGCCTTTTCCGTCATATCAATTTCATCGTAAATGGCAAACAACCGGCTGTTCACACCTTCAATCTCGCTGTCAAAATTTTCCTGCAAAAATTCCAGCGAAGAAAGTTCTCTGGAAAGATTATCCTGTTTCCGGTAAATTTCTGCCAGCGTGGAATACATCTCAGCACTGGCAAAGTCGCGGTAACGGGCCTGGTCGTACCACTCTATGGCCTGATTTGTTTCACCAGCTTTGTATGCAGTTTGGGCGGCCTGTGCATAAACTGCTCCGTCCAGATCATTCATTCCGGGGAATTGTGCAAAATAATTTTCCCAGGCTTCAACCGCTTCCGAAAAGTTGCCGGCACTTTCTGCCAGAGTCGCATTTTCCTGATACGAAACGAGGTTTTTGGGTGTTCCGCAGCTAAAAGCCAGGGCAATAATTCCGGCAAAAAATACAATTCTTGCATTCATGTTTCCTGTTCTTAATGAGTGGCAAAGCTAAAAGAATAAAATTTCTGCTGAAAATTTTCTTATTTTTTGTGTAACGATTTGCCGTTTTACCCTGTCTTAATTAAAAGTCCATTTTAATGAAAACCAAAGCAATTTTTATCATGTGTTTGATGTTAAGCGGATTAACAAAAGCACAGGAGCCGGAAAGAAAACTTTTTATCGCAACCCAGGTCAACGGATACGACATTACCATTGATGGAAAACCGGATGAACCTGCATGGCAATCGGCACAATGGGAAGACCATTTTACACAATATCAGCCCCATGAAGGCAAATCGCCCTACCAACAAACAGAGTTCGCCATACTTTACGACGAGCACAATATTTATGTAGCTTTTAAAGCTTACGATGAAAGCCCTGACAGCATTTCCATACGAATGACCCGCCGCGATCAGGTAGATGGCGACCAGGTGGGAGTTGCTTTCGATACCTACCTTGACCGGCGTACGGCTTTTCTTTTCGTGGTTTCGGCAGCCGGGGTAAAAGCCGATTGGGTAATGAGCAATGACGGCGAAAATGAGGATTTTACCTGGGACCCGATATGGTGGGTAAAAACAAGCAAAACAGATTTTGGGTGGACCGCCGAAATGCGCATTCCGCTTACCCAGTTGCGGTTCGACAGGAATGAGGAACAGATGTGGGGCTTGCAGGTGTTCAGGCAGATTTTCAGAAAAGAGGAACTTTCGATGTGGCAACCCATGAAACGGGGTGGTTCGGGAATGGTTTCACAATTTGGCAACATGAACGGCCTGAAAAACATTCAACCAAAAAACACCATAGACATTATGCCGTATGTAGTTGCCCGGACAGAACGATTTGAAGCCGACCCGGAAAATCCGTTCAGAAAAACGGGAAAAGACAATGGTTTGAATGCCGGCCTCGATGCCAAAATTGGTCTCACCAACTACCTGACACTTGATGTAACCATCAACCCCGATTTTGGCCAGGTGGAAGCCGACCCTTCGGAAGTAAATCTGACAACCTACGAAACCTTTTTTGAAGAAAAAAGACCGTTTTTTATTGAAGGGAAAAACATTCTTCACTACAAACTGATGTTTGGCGACGGCGATCTCGCATACGACGGACTGTTTTATTCCCGCCGCATTGGCCGGCGTCCGCTTTTTTCGCCTTATTTGTAACACTATGAATATGAAAAAACACCTTATTTCTCACGCATTTTGGGCGCGGAAAAAATTACCGGAAAAACAAAAAACGGCTGGTCGGTCGGCATTCTGGAAAGTGTTACAGCTGAGGAGCATGCTGAAATAAAGGGAATTGAAAGCAGCAGGGAACAAACAGTGGACCCGCTTACCAATTATTTTGTTTCGCGCGTTCAAAAAGATTTTAATGAAGGAAGCACTTATCTGGGGGGAATGATTACTGCCGTTAACCGAAAAATTAATGAAGACCACCTCGATTTTTTGCACACCAGCGCCTATACCGGCGGAATCGATTTTGTTCACAAGTGGAACAACAAAACCTGGATGCTCGATGCCGGCTGGTATTTCAGTCAGGTTAACGGCAGCAGGGAGGCCATAAAAAGAACACAGGAATCGTATATCCGGACTTTCCAAAGACCCGATGCCGGTTATCTGAAATATGATACCACACGTACTTCCCTCATGGGACAGGGAGGAAAACTGACCGTTGGGAAACTGGGTGGCAACCTGAAGTTTATGGGCGGAATGGCATGGAAATCGCCGGGACTGGAACTCAACGACATAGGGTATGCCCAGCAGGTGGACAATATTTTTCAGATTTTTTGGGTAGGCTACCGGTTTTACGAGCCTTTCTCCATTTTCCGCGAAATTAACCTCAACTTCAATCAGTGGGTGCAATTCGACTTTGGCGGAAAAGTTACTGCACCGGGTGGTAACATCAACTGGTGGAGCAGCCTGAAAAACTACTGGCAAACTTACGGAAGTATTAATGTAAGCGGAAGTCAGTTATCCAATTCCATGCTCAGGGGTGGACCGGCGTATAAATCGCCAGGCTATACAAATCTTTCACTTGGTTTTTCAACCAACCAGCAAAAAAAGCTGACATTCAATTGTTCAACCAACCAGAATTTCAGCAACGAAAAGGGTTACAGACGGGTTCAAAACTACAGTCTCAGGGTGGGTTATCGGCCGCTAAAAACGTTACGAATTGATTTGTCGCCCGGGTTTTATAAAACCAAAGATGAAATGCAATATGTAACGCAGAAAGACTTTACAAGTGGCAAACGCTACATTTTCGGACGGATTGAACGCAATACGCTCAACATGTCGGTTCGGATCAATTACAACATCACACCCGATCTTACCATACAATACTGGGGACAGCCTTTCGTAGCCACCGGAAAATATTCTGATTTTAAACACATCACGAACAGTAAAGCCGATGAAGTTTCTGACAGGTATCAATTCTATACTGCCAATCAAATCAGCTTCGATGCCGCAGATGAAGTTTACCGGATTGATGAAAACCTCGATAACAATTCCGATTATTCTTTTGACAAGCCTGATTTTAATGTAAAAGAATTCCTGTCGAACATGGTAGTACGCTGGGAATACCGGCCCGGTTCAACCCTTTTCCTGGTTTGGTCGCAAACCCGCAGCGGATTTAAAAACGACGGTTTGTTCGATTTTTCCCGCGACTTTGAAGGATTGTTCAATGAAAATCCGCATAACATTTTCCTGTTGAAATTTTCATACCGGTTTGGAAGATAAACAGGTTGGCTTTATATTCTGTTTTATTACTTTTAATTCAACATTATAAAATTTGCTTTGTACGACAAATTGCCGTACATTTGCTTAAAAAATTATGGAGACGCTGATAAATAAGGATGAACGAATTGAGATAAGAATTTCATCGTACGATAAACGAATCTTTCAAAAAGCTCAGAAACTGAGCGGTGATAAATCATTTAGCAGTTTTATTGTTCGGATTGTAAAAGAACAAGCTGAAAAAATTGTTGCTAAAAACAATAGAATTATTGCCAGCGAAAGAGACCGGGAAATATTCTTTAATGCTGTCTTTGAAAATAGCAAACCAAATCAAAATTTGGCAGAGGCAGCAAAAAAATACAAATCTCAAACCTCCCAATAGTGAAAATTCAGCTTTTGGATAAAAATCACATCAGAAAGAATTTTACCTGTGAAGAAGAATCTTTGAATCATTACATCAGAAAACAGGTTAGTCAGGATATTCGAAAACGACTGGCAACTTGTTTTGCAGCCATCGACAAAGATCAAAATGTTATCGGGTATTATACACTTTCGAGCGAAAGTCTGGGCAGAGAATTGATACCCGAAAAATTCATGAAACAAGTACCCGAAAAATACAATGCACCGGTAATATTATTAGGCCGCCTGGCAAGAGACATTTCAACAAAAGGAACCGGGCTTGGCGAATTTCTTCTTTTAGATGCCTTATTCAGAAGTTACGATTTATCGGTTAAAAGCATTGGAGCAATGGCTGTTGTAGCAGAACCAATAAATGAGAAAGCAGTTGCTTTTTATAAAAAGTATGGTTTTGAACAGTTGCCTGACAGCGAAAAAATGTTTCTTCCGATGAAAGTTATCGGACAATTAATTTGAGCGAAAACATTTGCATAGTAGTCTTTTTGAAAGAACGGTTCCTTTTCATTTACTCATTTTTTGTATTTTTACTGAAAATTGAAAGAATATGACAACAGTTGTAATAAATGAAAAAACAAAGAAAGGAAGAATCATTCTTGATTTAATCAGAGAAATGAATGTTGGAAAAATCATTGAAGAAAAAAAATCCCAACATTCTATTTTGAATAATATCACACTTCAGGCTATAAAAGAGGCGCAGGAAGGAGAAACTATAAAATGCACCAGCTTTGATGATTACTTAAATAAAGTAAAATAAAATGTATGCTCTCGAATTCACAAATCAATATTTGAAAAAAAATTAAACTTATCAAACTCATTCGAACAGGGACCCATTCAGATTTATTTTAATGAATAGTGCAGGTGAAAAACTACTTCTCAAAATACCCGTTCGCTCCAACCGGTCTCTACATTTTCCCCATTCTGGCATTGGTTTTTTTCATGGAGTTTTATTTGCCCTCCGGCGCACCTGAAGGGTACAAAAGTTTTATTGTGGCGTTCGAGTTTGCCAAAACTCCCGCAGAAATCCAAACCCTTTTCACAGGCCTTTCGTCGGAAACCCTTAAAAATATCGATAAAGCAAACTACATCGATTTCGGATTTATGCTGGCCTATTCCCTCTTTTTAGGACTGATGTTTAAAAAGGCTGCATCCGTTTTTAAAAGACGCTGGTTGCTTTGGGGAATTTTGCTTTCCGTATTCATTTTCCTGGCCGATTTTGCAGAAAATATCTTGCTGCTGAACATCACCAAAATATATGTATCCGGTTCAGAAATTGAAATTCTGATACCCATTCTGAAAAACCTTCACCTGGTTACCTGGCTCAAATGGGGCAGTTTGGCCGTTGCTTTTGTGCTGTTTTTCTTCGGAATAAAAAAGAATACCGGTCTTGCTAAATTCACCGGAGCCGCTTTGTTACTGCCTTTTCCACTTGCATTTTGGGCATTACCCCACAATCCCGTTGCCGAAACCTGGTTCGTTTTCTCGGTGTTCGGGGCGTTTGCCGGAATGTTTATTTTGGCGTTTGGAATAAAAAAACGTCCAGCCAGTTGAAACATCACTGATTATTCCTGTCTATCAACTGCTTCAGAATTCTTTCCTTTTCGTAAAAACGTTCATCCCATCTCTCTTTGGGAATGGACTGCAGGTACCCCAAACTTTCCCGGTATTTCCCCTCCTCATCGCAAACAGCCGAAAGGTTGGCAAGCGCTTCAAAATAGCCGGGTAAAATGGCCAAAGCCATTTCGAAGTATTTTCTGGCAGATTCCAGGTCATTCTGATAGAAAAACATCAACCCGAGGTTGTTCATCACCTGCACTTTTGCGGGATGGTCTTTAAGCGCCTGAAGGTAATCGAGTTGTGCGGCATTGTAATTTTTTAATTTTTCAGCAGCAAGCCCACGGTAATAATATACCGGCATGCCCACTGCATCGATATTTCTCAATGCGGTGGGAATCGTATTTGCGCGGTTAAGCATCAATTCCCAATGTCCTCTTTGCTGAGCCTCAACAGCCTTTTCAACTGTTGTTTCAAGTCTTAAAGATGAGAAAGAATAAATGAAAATGAACAAAAGGCCAGGCAGAAATGTAAAAACCCACAACAAGGAATTACGCTGCTCTGCTTTTTTGTCTTGTGGTTTGACATTCAATACCACAGCCACTGAAAGCCAAACGGCCAAAACACTTTGATGATAAATCCGCTCCAACGGAAAATCAAAAAACGAAATGACTGCGTACCCCAATAATCCTCCGGCAAGCAAAAAAGCCAGGATTTTTGTTTGTTTATCAACGGCTTTTCCTGTTACACGAAGCAGATACACAAAAGCCACCGCGAACATTCCCAAAAAGGCAATCAGACCAATCAGTCCCTTCTCTGCCAAAACCCACAAAAAATCGTTGTGCGGTCTGTTCCAGTTTAACTGTTCTTTTGAGAAATTGTAGTTTTTAAAAACAGGCTGAACCTTAATCTTCCAGTTTCCCGGTCCAACGCCCAATGCCGGATTTTCTTTCCAGACTTGCAGCGAAGCTTCCCATACATTCAGTCTGAAGCGGTTATTGGAAGCTTCCGGATCGAAAATACTCCTTAAACGGGCGGCAACAGAAAAATCCGAAGATGATTCCGCCCTGTAAATATAAAAAGTACTGCCTGCAAAAAAAAGAAGACCCGCAACAAGCAATGCGATTCTGAACTTTGCTGAAACCCCGAACCGCTGCCCTGCCAATAGCAAAAAAATCACCACAAAAGCCAATGAAACAATCAGCCCCAGCCAAACAGCGCGGGTGCTCAGCAAGATTAGCAAAATGAAAGTGCCGGCGGCAACCAGGGCAAAAAGCATTTGAACTCTGCCTTTAAAAGTAAAAATACCCCAGACTATAAATGGCAACGACAAAAAAAGTGCAGAAGAAAACAGGTTTTTGTGTGCCATTAAGCCTTTAACCCGGTAAACAACAGGCAACCCATCGGGGAGGATTTCCACCTGCGAGTTGTGCACCAGGGAAAAATACTGATGGTAGCCAATGACCAACATGAAAAAAGTGGAAATCAGAAAAAACAATGGAAGTTTCCTCAGGGAAAAAGTATTCCCGGCTAAAAATTGAGAAGAAAAGATAAAAATTACCAGAAAAACAAAGGTTTTCGAAATATCAAACAGCGCTTCTTTAAAGTTAACTGCAAAGAACGAAGACAGAAGCACGACGAGAAAATAAACAGTGGTTAATCCGGGAAGTAAAGTCTTCCAAAAGGTTGTGCCCGGAAATAAATTCTTTTTCAGCAGAACGAAAACCAAACAAAAAAGAAAAGCAGATGAAACCAAAAGCCGGGGTACCAAAACAGAATCCTGGGCTGCCGGATAAACTACCATGGGAAGCACAACTATAATAAAACCGAAAAAAAACAATTCTGTAAACCGGTTACTCCTGACAGGTGATTGCCTCTCCTTTCTTTTATTTCCACCCCCTCTGGAATTGGAAGTCGTTTTTCGTTTTTTTTGTACTTTTCCTTTACCCACTCTTGTTTTAAGATGAAACTTTGTTACCTCTGGGTCGAATCATTAACCCGCATATTTGCCAAAATCGGTATTATCACAAAATGGCATCCATTGTATTCCCCTGATTCTTTCCTTTTTAATACCTTTACGCAAATTTAAGAGATATATTTTAATATGAAAATCGGGATCATTGGTTCCAGGGGCATTCCCAATGAATACGGCGGTTTTGAACAATTTGCCGGATACCTGTCGTCCGGCCTGGTAAAAAAAGGCTGGGAGGTTTGTGTGTACAGCCCGCACCACCATTCGTACAAAAAAAGGGAATACAACGGAGCCCAACTGATTCATTGCTACGATCCCGAGAAAAAAGCAGGCCCCGCAGGGCATTTCATCTACGATTTGAATTGTATTCTCGACAGCAGAAAAAGAGGGTTCGACATCCTCCTGCAGTTGGGATACACCACCAGCGCTATTTGGAACTGGTTGATTGACAAAAAAAGTATCTTAATTACCAACCCCGATGGACTGGAGTGGCAGCGCAGCAAATACAACCGGTTGGTACAGCAGTTTCTCAGGTATTCCGAAAAACTGGTCCTGAACAAAAGCCACTGTATTGTTGCAGACTCAAAGGTAATTCAGGAAAGAATACTGAAACAGCATGGAAAACAAACGTTCTTTATTGCGTATGGAGCAGATAAATTTACCACTCCCGACGAAAGTCAGATCAGCAGATTACATTTAACGCCCAACAACTATTTCCTGGTGGCTTCCCGGATGCAATCCGACAATCATGTCGAAGAAATCATTCAGGGTGTTATTGGTTCCGGAACAGATTTACCACTCGTTATTGTTGGAAATGCAACCAACACATTTGCAAAAAAACTGTACAGCAAATACCATTCGCCGTCCATCCGGTTTATGGGAGGCATTTATAATCAGGAGCTTTTAAACAACCTGCGTTATTATTCAACCCTTTACTTTCACGGTCATTCAGCCGGGGGAACCAACCCGTCGCTTATAGAAGCCATGGCAGCTTCGGCACGTATTTGTGCGCACAACAACGCATTTAACAGAGAAGTGCTCGGGGCCGATGCCGATTATTTTTCAAATGAAGAAGAAATAGCCCAAATCATTCAGACGGTTAAGCCCGCCGAACAATGGCAGACAAGAATCAGCAATAATTTTAAAAAATCAGAAACGGTTTACAGCAAACAGGCAATCATCGACCAGTACGACACATTTTTCAGGCAAATATTGAATCAAAAAAACGAATTCGTATCCTAAAACAGCTAATCCTATGGCCCAACGATATTCAAAATACATTCCGCTCATTTCGCTCACCGGCGATTTTCTGATACTGAACCTGTTGTTTATTGCCGGTTTTTGGTGGCATACCGGGATTGAAAATCCCTTTTCACCGCTTTACATCTTGTTTTACGGGTATTTGAATATCGTTTTTTTTCTTTTGCTCATTGTTTTTGGAGCCTACCGCTTCAACCGCCATGTGCATAAAAAAGAAATTTTTGTGATGTATATCAAAATCACCGTTTTTTTCTTTTTTATTTTTCTGCTGTTTTTTCAGCTCCTGCCTCTGCCTAAATACTATCCGCGGGATTTCCTGAAAATTCTTTTCCCCCTCTTTTTTATACTGCTGCTGGCCTGGAAATACACGGTTTATTACGCTTTCCTCTTTTACCGGAAACTGGGTTATAATTACCGCAACGTGTTGATCCTGGGGCATACAAACACCTCAAGAAAGCTGTATAACCACCTGAAAATAAATCGGTGGCACGGGTACCGCTGCCTGGGGTTTATCGACACTCAAATCAACCCGGAAGCCGGGATAATCGGCGCCTGGACCGATCTCCACCGACTCATTGAGGAGCACGAAACAGACGAAATATTTATTGACATGTCGGCCATTCCGGAGAAACATAAAAATGAAGTGCTGGAAACCATTGCCGAATTCCCGTTAAAGGTGCACCTCATCCCCACCATGGGAGCTTTTGCACTCAAAAGGGCAGAACTGGTTCAAATGGGCGAAATCCCGGTCATTGAAATCCAGTCGGGCGCCTTAAGCCTTTGGTACAATCAACTGCTGAAGCGAACTTTTGACATTCTCATTTCCTCATTGGTCATTCTTGGTGTATTGAGCTGGCTCAGCCTGATCCTATACATTATCGACCTGCTGGGACACCGGGAGGGTATTTTTTTCCGTCAAAAACGAACTTCCATTCACGGGCACACGTTTACCTGCCTGAAATACCGCTCCATGCACGTGAATGGTGAAGCCGACAAAAAAATGGCCACCCAAAACGACAGCAGGGTAACCCAAACAGGACGTTTCCTGCGAAAAACAAGCCTGGATGAACTGCCGCAGTTTTTCAACGTCTTTTTAGGGCAGATGTCGGTAGTGGGGCCCCGCCCCCACATGCTGCTGCACACCGGGCAATACCGGAAAAAAATTAAAAATTTTATGATCCGCCATACCGTAAAACCAGGCATTACCGGACTGGCACAGGTGAACGGCTACAGGGGAGAAATAAAGCACCCGTCCGATTTAAAACAACGGCTCGGCCATGACACCCGCTACATTGAAAACTGGTCGTTTATCCTAGACCTGAAAATTATGCTGCTAACCCTCTGGGTTTTAATGAAAGGGCAGAAGCAGGCGTACTAATATCAAACAGCCCTGTCATTTCGAGTCCTCACCCAATTTTATCAGGCATAATGAGTCGATGACCGTAAAAATTCAAAATGCAAATCACAAATCATCAAATAAATTCCAATCTTCCAATACTTTAAATTCCAAAATCACCAATAACAGCACTTTACTTAACCACTATCTTCCGGTTAAACTGTTTTCCATCATTAACTGCTTTTAAAAAATACATCCCGCTACTCGCATTGGGCACATTCATCCGGATTTCCCGTTCGGTTGTCAACACTTCGTGTAGTATCTGCCCGATGGAGTTAAACAGCATCACCCGGATTTCATCCTCAAAATTCCGGAACTCCACTGTGAACTCGCCACTGTTGGGATTGGGATATACCACCATTTCGCGTTCAGAAAGCTCATTTAACTTCGCATCCACAATCACTGCGTTTTTTTGCAGGCAGATTTCTTCTGCCATAATAGCAGGTGCTGTTTCTACACAATAACTCCCGGATGTAGTTATATGCCCGTGTATGAGACTTCCTTCCTGTGCATGAAATCCCGGCAGAAAGTGGATGGATTGCCCGGCAATGAACTCGGCCGATGCTCCGGCATTAACGGTTACGGTAGTTCCATTACCTGCTATTGTAATGTTTTGGGTGGCACCAAAACAAACATCATCTGCAAAAGTGAATGTTTGATTTGCAATCTGAACTGATTCGGGTACAATTTGATTTGTATAAACCTTTTTAATATTCAAAATCCAGATATCAGATGATGTATCACTATTTGATCTGCTATTGCCAATAGCAGCAAAAATAGAATCATTAAATGTTGTAATACTTCTTAAATGGTCATTTTTAAGACCACCAATTGAAAAACTGTCAATTAATTCAAATTGATCATCTATCATGAATATTTTTCCATTATAGCTATTATCAACTTTATGCTGTCCAATGTCACCTGCAATAATATAGTTGCCGTTTTTTAACTTTTGATGTTCAAAAAAGTAATCATCCTTTTCTGTTCCATAGGTTTTTTCCCAAACCAGATTGCCATCTGCATCCAATTTAAGGATAACAGCGTCTAATTGGCGTGTGGCATCAATCCACCTGTGTCCAAAAATTAAATAACCCCCATCGGTATCGATTTCTATTGATTTTGCCTGATCCTGTGCACATGTATTTACATGACAACCTGAGCCTCCATGGGCTTTCTCCCAAATTTTATTCCCCATTGAATCGGTTTTAATGATCCACATGACCGGAATATCCCATTGACCGGAATGCCCAGCAATAATGTAGCCACCATCGCTTGTTTGTTTCACATCATATCCGGTATCATCACGGTTTCTTCCAAAATACCTGACCCATTCAGTAGTGCCTGTACTTGAAAGTTTTAGCAAGATAATATCAAGCCAACCATCGGTATTTGTTGTCGTTCCGGTAAGTATATAGCCATTGTCGGAAGTGTTGGCTATTTTAAAGAAAATCACCACATCCGATCCTTCAAAACTTTTATTGGTCCAAAGTATGTTTCCCGACGGGTCAAATTTGTAAACAATGCCTTCATCCCGATAATTTCCACAATTTCCGCAACTACCAGCGGCTATATAATTTCCATCGTTTGTTTTAATTATGTCATTAAATGTTTGATTGGTTCCAAATGTTTTTCTCCAGATGGTATCGCCCAAAGTATTTGTTTTCATTAAGAATGAAGCTGAATTGTAACTTCCAATTGATATAAAAGTACCGTCGCCAACACTTAAAATCCGGTTTCCTCCATCATTTTGGGCTGAACCATAAAATGTTTCAATTACGCCAGAGTTTATATCTTTAACTGTAATACGAGCTGTATCGGGTTGGGAATTCGCAAAACCATCATTAACCACCAGTATGATATAAAAAGTAGTGTCTTTATCCACTTCCGGCGCAGTAAAGCTGGGCTTTTGTGCGGTGGCATCGCTCAATGTTATCCCATCAGGAGCAGACCACAAGTAGCTTATTGCATCTCCATCTGGGTCATTAGAGCCGCTACCGTCCAAAGTTACAAACGAGCCTTCTTCAATTATCTGGTTGGTGCCTGCTTGGGCAATGGGTGGCTTGTTGGTGGATGAAGTAGTAACAACCTTGCTGATGCGATTTCCAAGCTCATCATATTGATAATCTATTTTTTTTTGATTAGTGATTACACTTAATATTTTACTTGTAAAATCAAATTGATTTGTTTCTAAATTTTGAGAATAAACAAAATTGTTATTTGATAGATAAATTACTATTAATATTAAAGTTATAAGAACTTTCATAGTTATTTTTTTTTAAAATCCTTGATACATTTCCAGAATAATTGCATCTTCAGGGTTATTAGGATCTAAAGCACCACCTAAATATTTGGCTTGTGAGTACGGAATAAAACCAATTATAAAAGGTAAATCAGCATAATCTCCTGGATCCATTTTCCTAATGATATGATCAGAAATTATACCCTTTATTAACCCTTTTCCGATATTACTAATACTTAAACTACCTCTGAAAAATCCTTTTGCATATGAAAATCCTTTCCCAATTGAGTGTTTAATTGTTAAAGTACCGGCTCTAACAGTTTCTTTAATTACTTCTTCAGATATTTTTTTAAAAATCTTTCCTGTAGGATCAATTAATACAAATGGATTATTATTGCTATAAACATATAAATTTGCAAACCACACAGGATCCTCTGAAACAAACCTTCCTAAAGAGGGTTTATAAAATCGGGCCCTCATAAAGTACAAATCTTCATTTTCGTACATTACCCCGTACTTACCTACGTAGCGGAAAGCATTAAAGTCGGCTTCAAGCGAATTGCTTACATTCCCAAATTCATCGTATGTGTATTGGTGGGTAAGGTTTTGGGCATGGTCGGTAATGGCAATGGTGCTTCCCCGAATATCGGTATGGTAATATTGTATTGTATTATCCGAAGCCTTTATGCGGTAAAGAAGTCCATTTCCATGAATGTAATAGTAAAGCGGCTGGTTCAATGCATCGGTTTCCATTAAAATATTCTCCATGCTTCCGTTTACATTCAAAACATAGCGTGTAGTTACCCCGCCGCGTGTTGCCTGCCTTCGGTAGCCCATTCCATCGTACTGGTAACTGGCGTTGAAGGCCCCGCTAACACCGGTAAGCCTGTCTTCGGCACTAAAGGTAAAGTTTGAGATAAGTCCATTGTCATTCTGTGAAGTCATGTTCCCGTTAAGGTCGTGGGAAAAGGTGATGTCCCCAGCCCTTTCAATACGGTTTGCCTGGTTATAACTATAGGTAATATTTGCAGCATCAGGAACGGGTGAGGACAAAGGTTCGGTAACTGTTACCTCGATATGGTTGCCAACACCATCGAGTACAAAGGTGTAAGAGCTTATAATAGAATTGTCTGATTTTTTATTGGCTAACCCAATTAACCTGCCGGCAGCATCGTAGGTATATTCTGAATAAGTACCGTTGGGATTGTTTACCCTCGATAAACTCCCGTCGAGGTTGTAAAGGTATTGGGTAGAATTGCCCAGCCAATCCAGCACGGTATTTATCCTTCCATCGTCATAATAAGTATAATCTACGCTTTTACCACCTGGATAACCCACTTTGATAATGTTATTTGCATTATCGTAATTATACGCGACTGTATTGCCAAAATAGTCGGTATGCGATGTCAAACGGTTAAGCTGGTCGTAATTAAAAGTTAAATTGCCGCTATTGTCCGAAAGTTGTGTCAGTAAATCGTTGTAGTTATAAGTAAAACTCCGGTTTATGGAGGGTGCAGAAAGGCTTTGCAACCGGTTTCCTACATCGTATTCAAAAGTAAATATATGGTTGTTCCTGGTGGTTTTTGTGTTAAGCAAGCCATTGTCGAAATAAGTAAACGTTGTATTGTTTCCCAACTGGTCGCTTATTAAGTTTAAGAGACCAGTTGGTGGTTGATAAACCATCGACGTTTTGTTGTTTTTAGCATCTTCAATATCGGTGAGCCGTCCTAAGTCATCGTAATAATAAGATGTTTTGTGATTCATCGGATCGGAAGTGTCATTGAGCAAATCATCAATGGTGTAATTATACAATGTTGTATGGTTATTGGCATCCTTAATGCATTTTAACCTGCTAGCTGCATCGTAAGTACAGGTTGTTGTATTCCCAATATTATCGGCAATTGTTTTAACATTGTTATAAGTATCGTAGGTGTAATAAGTTGTTCGGTCTAAAGGATAAATTATTGATTGCACATTCCCGTTTTCAAAGTAATTGATAGTTGTTGTAATCGAAGAAGACTGGCCAAATGGGGATTGGATGGCAGCAAGCTTTCCATTGTTGTATGTAAACGTGCTTGTCTTATCCAAAGGGTTCTTATAACTTATTAAATCGTTCGTACTGTTCCATGTGTATGTATGGGTAACATTTAGCGGTTTATTAATGATTTCAGGATTGCCTCTGTTATCGTATTGTACAGTTGTAATATATCCCATACCATCGGTAATTTTTGTAGGCTTAGTCAGGTTGTTATTGTCGGAATACTCATATTTTACATCCCCGGCTGCTGTCAATAATTCAGTTATATTTCCAATGCTGTTATATTTTATATCTGTTACAACATTCATTTCATCTGTAATGCTCACTTGGCCTGTCGTGGGAAGACTCACTGATGTTACCTTGCTCAGATTATCGGAAACAAAATTTTGGCTGGTTAAACGTTTACTGCCAACATCGTATGTATTGGTAATTTTTGTTCCATCGGGATAAGTAATTTCGGTTAGGAAATGGTCGAATGGATAATTTTCATCGTATTTATAAAAAGTCGATTTACCTGCAACATCTCTAAATTCAATTAAGTTTCGTTGGTTGTCATAAATATATTCCACAGTTCGGTTCAATGCCAGTGAATCTTTTACATACCTAATTAGACCATACTTGTCGGTGTCCGAAGAGGGGTAATAGGTAAAAGAAATGAACCGGTTTGCAGGGCTTTTCACATGCTTCAGCCACCCGTTTGAATTATATTCCAAAGTGATCGTATTCCCATGCCTGTCGGAAATTGAAGTTAACCAATACGTATTGTTGATGTTATTAACCCCCAGCTTTTGAAAAGTAAAAATTGACTGATCCTTTTTGCGTATTCTGTATGTATTTGGGTCAATGTAGGCAAGTGTATCATAAATACCGGGTGTAATGTATGATGAAGTCTTTAAATTATACAAATGAACTTCATCGCCCCATAAGATAAAAATTGTACTGTCGGTTTTTTGTAAAGATATGTTATAACTATGGTTCCGGCCAACCCCTAATGGTTCGGATGATTGAAGCAATCGGACTGAATTTGAATTGTAGGAATGACCGTAATTTAATGCGACATTACCTTCGGGCAAAGAAAAAATACTTTTGCTGCTGTTTCCAAAATTCCCGTTAAACGGATTGATTCCATTTCCGGCAACTACACTGCCTGGCAGCCAGGTCATGGTTGAATTCTCCCCTGTTGCCGAAACATAACATATTGAGCCAATATCCTGATAACCAAACAAGGAAATTGAATTGTTCTTCTCAATTTCACTCACCGTATAGAAGTTGTCACGGCGTGTATTGGGAATATCGAGAAAGGTATGGTAAAATGAAGTCAAGCCAACACCGGATGATTTAAAACCATAACCAATTATACCTTCATATATCCAACCTTGAATAATCCGGTTGTCTCTGTCGGTGTCATCAGAAGTATAATAATGACACCTCATCTTTATAATATCTTCGTTGTGCTGATAAAACCTGTAAATTGGAACTAATTCATTGCTTGGTCCTACTTCAAATGGGAAAAGAGCCACAAAGCCTTCTGTTCCTTCAAAACGGTAACTGCTGTCAATGGCAGTTTGGAGGTGTGATTGTGATGAACAATAAAAATGATCCACTACATCGGGATGAAACGCCCTGTAAAAAGGTACCCATTGAGGTGATGCATCCGGCTCGGGTGTGTATATAAAAGTTCCTGTTGTTGATTCTGCCAGAGTGTTTCCTTCCGCATCTTTTGCTATTACTTTCCAATAAAAATTGTGTCCGGGTGGCAACCAATTGCCTGAAATTGTGTAGCTTGTTGAAGTGATTTCATTAATATTTTGTGGGGAAATTTCGGGCGACCCCAAACCTGAATTATTATCAACAAATAATTCATACCGTACAGCCCCGGATATTAAACTCCATGAAAAATTTACTTCTTTGCTGTTGATTTGTTGAGTTGATGAAGGTGTTAATAATTCAATGTTCTGCTCTTCTGATATATAGAAAGACCAGGCAGGAGATGGCCCATATTCTCCCCACCCTCCAATATCATCAGGATAAATTGAAGCAACCTGCCAATAATAAGTTTGTCCCGGATTAAAATCTATTACAGGTATTGAAATCGTTGTTGCTCCATATTCTGCTTCAAAAGGGCTTCCGGCAATATGAGAAATCATATTCTGATCAGTACAAATTTTAACTCTGTATCTACCTGCACCAGAAACATGATTCCATTGAAATTCTATTTGAGAAGTAATTGATATTTCACCATTTGGGGCAATGAGAGAAGGTGGTGGCGGAGAAGTCTGGATAGTAAACATCCGGGCACTTGACCAGTTACTCCAACTGACATTAACTCCATAAGTTCGTACTCTCCAGTAATATGTTCCATCTGACATCGCACTTGGTGTCCAGTTAAAACTATTACAATTGGTATTTTCCCTTACGATGTTCGTAAAGCTTGAATTCGTGCTTATTTGTACATGAAAATAGCTTGCATTATCTGCTGTCCATGCCAGGTCCGGAGTATTATCATTCAATGTAACTCCATTGGGAGGATATGTTAATGTGGGAACACTGGGCGCCTGAATTGTCTCTATGGTAAAATAACAATAATTTGACCAACTGCTCCAACTGCCATTAACTCCAAAAGTTCTTACTCTCCAGTAATAGGTTCCTTCTGACATCACACTTGGAGTCCAGTTAAAACTATTACAATTGGTATTTTCCCTTACGATGTTCGTAAAGCTTGAATTTGTGCTTAATTGTACATGAAAATAGCTTGCATTGTCTGCTGTCCAGGCCAGGTCTGGAGTATCATCATTCAATGTAACTCCATTAGATGGATAGGTCAAAACTGGAATTGATGGTGGAGGAACAGGTGATGTAACTGAAAAATAATTTGAAAAATTATAAATATTTGTATTTGACCTTTGTACTGCTTTTATTCGATAATCACTGCCAATTTCCCACCCAGTAGTGTTCAGTTCGACCAAACATTCTCCGGAACAACTGCCAGGTGCATTTGCCCAGACATCAGCTGTTTTTATTGATCCCTTCCACAATTCTAAGTTAATATTACTTGAAAATCCATCCCAATAGGCATATGTACTTTCTCCTAATGTCACTGTAACAGGAGTTACATAAACAGATTGCGCGTTTGAAAACAATACCCAAACTAAACCCAAAACCGTTAGCATGTAAAATTTTATATTATCAAATGAATTTTTCATATATAGACATTTTTCTATTGTGCTGAATAAGAACTTCTAATAAAACTGAAAATACTTTTCTAATCTGGTTTCTCTCTTTTCTCCAACTAAAAAAATATATCAATTCTATTTCACCTGCATAGTTGTTATGGCTACGGATAATAAAAGCAGCATCACTTATATAATCAGTTTACGATAGTATTCCGACGACTCTACTTTTTCAAACTCATGTTCTATAAAAGTAGAAAATAATATTTTACCTGCAACTCAATTAAAAAAAAATTCTGTAAAATAATACCCGCTAAACAATATGCCTGTTCACTTTACTCACCCTCAAAACAGGATTTTCCGGTGAATAACCCGTATCGGCCAGTTGCAGTCCGCTGGCAATGAGGCCGGCGGCAAATGCCCGCTCCACAGCGTGTGCCAGGGTGCCGTCGGTTTGGCCGGCCTCGGGTTCGAAATCATTTTCTGAGAGATGGAGATTTACAATGGGCTGCAACACCTCCCGGCGGGCATAAAACATAGAACCGGCCACAAAATTCAGATCACGTAACTGGTTCTGTTTTAATCCCATTTGTTTGCAGAGTTGCTGAACCCTAGCCCCATTGGCGGCGTAATACAAACTCATGGGCAGGATATTTCCTGCGGGGCCTATCATCCCAATGGCGGGGTTTGACTGGAAAATGTGCAGGGCATTTTTCACTTTGCCTTTCCCGATGAGGTTTGAAAACAGTTGATTCCGCCAGTGTTCCTTCCGGTTCAGGTGGTTGGAGCCTTTGGTGTGAAGTTTCAGGATGATTTCGTGACCGTCGGCAAACACCGATGGCAGTATCTTTAAAAACGGAAGGATATCTCTGCCGCGGTTGGCAGTTTCCAAATAAGTCACCGACTGAAACCGGGACAGGTCTTTCTTGTGCCTGACCTCCTCCAAAACCTGTTTTGTACCGGTAAGGTAAAGCGAAAGGGCCACGTCCGGGTTCTGACCGAGCAAACCGGCTATTTCCTTAAAAATTTCCGGATAAAAAACATGAACAACCACCGCCAGGCTGAGTTCTTTCTCTGGCAACACAACGGGTTCAGCGGGATGTTCCAGTTGAATGGTCCGGGATTTTTGCAGCGCCCTTTCCCAACAGGCCCGATGCCATATTTTCCGGTTTGCCGGTTGAAATACCCGGCTGTTTTTCCAGTTCTGGTAAATTTCCCAATTCCTGAACAGAAAAGGAAGTGAAGTGAAAAGGTATGATTTTACCCATTCCTTTACCGGGCGGCTTACCGGAAAAACCTTCCAGAGGTTATCGAAGTTATGTTGCCTGTATTTTTGCTGCACGCTAAATCGGGTTCATTTTTTATTCCAGCGGATTGAATATCAGTTCAGGAAGAATTTTTTGTACCATGCGGTCTGTTGTCTCCTCCAGGTTGGGACTGGTATTGTCCACAACCAGAAACGGGTTGACGGGAGCTTCAAAAGGGGCCGAAATGCCGGTAAAGTTTTTTATTTCGCCGGTCCTGGCTTTTTTGTACAGCCCTTTGTGGTCGCGTTGTTCGCAAACTTCCAGCGGCGTATCGATGTAAATTTCCAGAAAATCATCTTCGCCGATAATGCTTTTAGCCATTTCCCTCATTTCGCTGGTGGGGCTTATAAACGCACAAATAAGAATGATGCCGCAGTTCATAAAGAGTTTGGACACTTCGGCAATGCGCCGGATGTTTTCCATACGGTCATCTTCGGTAAAGCGCAGGTTTTTGTTTATGCCCGAGCGGACGTTGTCTCCGTCGAGAATCTGGCAAAAGTAGTTGAGTCCGAACAACCGCTTTTCGAGCAGGCTGGCAAGGGTAGTTTTCCCCGAGCCCGAAAGACCGGTTAACCAGATGACCTTTGCTCGCTGCTTCAGAAAGATTTCTTTTGCGCGGCGATCTTTAATCTTATCAAATGTTGTGTAAATGTCGTTTGCCATGCTGTGTTGTTTATTTTTAATGTTCAGCTTTTTTAAACTGAATTTTTATTGGACGATGAACTCAATATCCCAAAAAACTCTTCAAATATAAACTATTGTTGAAAAATTAGCCCAAAGTCTGCACAGGAATCGGAGTTCAGAGTTCACCTAGTGAAATAATGCGAAGCATTAAATCGAAGATTTATTTCACAGGGTAAAGTTCAAAGTTTAAAGTTCAAAGTTCAAAGTGTGTCACATTGCCAACTGCTTTTTGCCAATTTTCATCTTTCCCTCTGCTCTCCACCTTCTGCCCTCTGCCCTCTGGCCTTTGCTCTTTGTCCCCGGTGAAATTTGCTCCTAACGTCGCATTTCACGGTTTACCCTGTGAAATTACGCAGTAAAATTTCAACATGGGGGCAAGCCTTTGCCCTTTGCCCCATGCTCTCTGCCCCCTGCCCTGAAGCATCAGCGAACGATAAAAAAAGGGTTCAGCAGGTTTTCCTTGTTATACGTAAGCTGCCCCGAAAAACCGGTGAGCCACACTTTTTTGCCTGCCGCATTTGCAATGGCATGTCCGGCAGCCGTATCCCATTCCATGGTAGGCGCAAAACGCGGGTATTCATGTGCCACTCCTTCGGCCACCAGGCAAATTTTTAAAGAGCTTCCCGCCGAAATCAAACGGATTTCGCCATGTTCCTTTATTTTTTCATCGATATATTTTTGCGTTTCAACACTCTTGTGCGACCGGCTTCCTGTTATGGTATAAATATGGGGAGGAACGACAGCAGGCAGTTTATGGTTTGTGTTTACCATTTCGGAATACGTTACCCTTTCCTGCCTTATTCCGGAAACTTTCCAGGCGCCGCACTCACCAATCTCTTTATCTAAGCTACTGTTTTTCAAACCCCTGATGTCGATCAACACACCCACATACAACACCTGTGTTACGGGCACGTAAATGACCCCGGCAATGGGTTTGCCGCAATGAACCAGGGCAATGTTCACCGTAAATTCGCCGTTTCGTTTGATAAATTCTTTGGTGCCATCCAGCGGATCGACCAGCCAGAACGTTTTCCATTTCCTGCGGATTTCATACGAAATGGATTTTCCTTCCTCACTCAGCACCGGCCATTCTGTTTTCTCCAGATGTTGCATAATCATCCGGTGGCTCGTTTTGTCGGCGATGGTTAAGGGCGAATGGTCGGCTTTATATTCTGTGGCCAGACCGGCTGCCGGATCATTGTAGATTTTGAGAATCTCCTGACCGGCAACAACAGCAGCCGTTATGGCAGTATTTATCATGGTTTTGTTTTATTCATTGTGTCCTTCATTTCAAAAATCATTTACATCAGGATTTATCCGCGGAGGCCAGGCCAGTCCGAAGTTTTCGGCTTCCAAAGTTAAGTTTGGCGAATAAGCCGGGTCGTTTTTTAGGATTTCGCCCCAGCGGTTCAGCAGATAATCGCCCTCTTTTTTTAAGCGTTCGTATTTTTCAGCCTGAAAATCATCCCCGCGCGATTTGCTCTCGTGATGGACCAATTCCGCATAAGGCGTCCATACAACTTTGAACCCCTGTTCTTTTATTTTAAGGCATAAATCGATGTCGTTGTATGCAATGGCCAGGGTTTCATCAAATCCGCCAACCCGGGTAAACAGTTCCTTTTTCACCAGCATACAGGCGCCGGTTACCGCCGAAAATTCCTGAATTAGATTTGCCCGCCCGAGATACCCCTGGTTCAGCTTGTCAAAATGCTTATGGGCATGGCCGGCCACGCCTTTAATGCCAAGAATGATACCACCATGCTGAAGGGTATAGCCGGGATACCAGAGTTTGGCGCCAACCACCCCTACCCTGTCCTGCACAGCAATTTGAACCATTTCCGCGAGCCATTCCGGGTGAATCACCTCAGTGTCGTCGTTTAAAAACAGCAGAAATTCGCCCTTTGCGTTTTTGGCTGCCCGGTTATTTATGGCAGAGAAACTGAACTCCCGCTCGTCAGACAAAATATCCACCCTTTTTTTACTTTGCAATTCCGAAAGGTAATTAACCGTTTCGGGAGCATCTGAGTTATTGTCAACCACACTAATTTCAAAATTTTTGTAACCCGTTTTTTTCAAAATGCTTTCGATACACTTTTTCAGAAATTCCCGGTTATTCCGGGTTGGAATAATAATGGAAACCAAAGGAAGTACTTTGGGCAGTCTGTATTTAACACGATACAGATTTATGGGTGAGATTTCCACTTCTGCATGCACATTTCTCCTTTTCAGATGTTCGGCAATGGCTCTGCGGGCTGCTTTGGTGGCATAGGGCTTACTCAGTACATTCACGGCAGTGCTCTGTTTGTGAATGCGCCAGTGGTAAAGCACCCGCGGAATATGGACAATCTGCTGTTCGTCGATCTGTTCGGTAAAGCGCAATGCCAAATCGTAGTCCTGCGATCCTTCAAAACCTTTTCTGAATCCTCCAATTTCACGGACTATGACGGTTTTGTAAACCCCCAGGTGTGAAACCATATTTTGCGATAAAAACAGATGGTAATTCCAGTCGCATTTAAAATAGGGTTCCAGTAACCTGCCTTTGGTATCTGTTTTATCCTCATCGGAATAAATGAGTGCTGCCCGACTGTTTTTGTTAATCGCATTTGCCACCCAAAACAACGCATCTTCGGTAAAAAGGTCGTCATGGTCGAGCAATGCAACAAACTCACCTTCGGCCATTTCCAGTGCCGTATTGGAAGCTTCAGAAATGTGCCCGTTGTTTTGTCTGAAACGGACTTTTATCCGCGCATCTTTTTGGCTGTATTCCTTCAATAATTCAATGGTCTGTTGGTTTGTGGAGGCATCATCGGCAATACAAAGTTCCCAGTTGGGATACACCTGGTTTCGCACCGATTCGATAGCTTCCTGAAGCCACTTTGGATGGGAATTGTAAGTTGGCAGTAACACCGAGATTAAGGGACGAACCGGGAAAGAAGAAACTTGTTCCGCCATTTGCTTTCTTTTCCCCGGCGTAACCGCATAAAACGCTTTAAACCAGGCTTCATACCCCTGCAAATCAAGCATGGTTATATCGCCAATAAAAGCCTGTTTAACTATGTATTTAAGCTTCCGAAAAACTCCGGTCAAACCCTCATTCCTGAAAACCTGAAGCACTTTGCCCGGCAATGCCTTTAATCCTCCGGTTTTTTTGATTAACCTCAGCAGAAACCTGAATACAGCAGGAATCCTCCCAAAGCCGTAAATTGATTTTCCCGGTAAATATCTTCGTGCAAAATGCTGTGCCATTTCTCTTTTGGTTCAATCAAATGATTAGATTTGCAGGACGTTCAATTGTACACCTGTGCAATTACAAAGATGAATGAAAAAAATGAATTACCACATATCCGGGTTAGCTGTACATAAAGTTTTCCTGTTTGCGGCGTTGTTTTGGGGAACAATCATGGTGTTTCTTGTACCTCCCTACCAGGTTCCCGATGAGCCCGCACATTTTTACAGGGCATATCAGGTTTCCCTGTTTGATTTCAAACCCGAAGTGCGAAACAACCGGCTGGGAGGTGAACTTCCTGTAAGTTTGCAAGAATTTTACAGCACCATCATGGTAACTCCGGGAAACAAGGAAGATAAACTAACCGTTGCCATGCTTGAGGCGGCATCGAAAATCCGGTTAAATCCCGGGGATACCAAATTTTTCACTTTCCCCAACACGGCTTTGTATTCTCCTGTTCCATACCTTCCGCAGGCAATGGGTATCACCATTGGCAGAGTTCTGAAACTTTCGCCTCTGGCGGTTTTTTACCTGGCCCGGCTGTTTAATTTCATGGTTTGGCTTTTAATCGTTTTTACAGCCATCAAAATAATGCCGGTAAAAAAATGGTTGTTTCTTATTCTGGCCCTCACGCCCATGTCGGTGCATATTGCCGGCTCGGCCAGCGCCGATGCACTGCTGAATGCCGTTTCGTTTCTGTTTATTGCCCTGACATTCAGCATTGCCTTTAGTAAAAATGCAATGCTGGATTTCCGAAACCTGGCATTGCTAATCATTCTGGCAGTTGGTATTGCCTTTTCAAAAAACATTTACGTTGTGCTTACGGGGTTGTTTTTTATTATCCCCTGTCACAAATCGGGTACCAGGCAAAAACACCTGAGAAATGGCGCACTGCTGCTTGGTACTGCTTTTCTGGCGTTTGCTGTTTCTTCGCTCTTTGTCAGTCACCTGATGCATCAAATCAACCCGATTGAGCATTTTTACGGCAACGAAAATGCTCCCCGCATCAATCCCGGGGAACAAATCAGTTATATCCTCTCAGATATTCCCGGTTTTTTGCTGATGGCGGTAAAATCGTTTGCAACAAACTGGTATTTACTGAGTAGTTCATTCATAGGAAATCTGGGGTGGCTTGAAGTCACTTTTCACAATTCTTTTTACCTGCTTTCCTATCTTGTCATCCTTTTTCTGGCGGTTTTTAGCGGGAAAAAAGTTAATCCCGTCCGGTTGAGCGATAAACTCATTTTTCTATTGGTTGCCGTTTCGGGGTTACTGGCCTTTTCGTTTACCATGTATTGCAGCTGGTGCGAACCCGGCAGCGATATCATCGAAAACCTGCAGGGAAGATACTTTATACCTTTTGCCCCGCTAATACCGCTGTTGTTTGTCAGCAGCAAATTCACCATTCGAAAACAAACCGTGTTTCCGGCAGTAGCCATCGCGCTTATCATCCTTTCTTTTGGATTGACTGTCAACGAATTGATTCAACGGTTTTATTTATAAATAATCAGCCGGCAATTGTAAACTCACTTCACATACTAATCTCTCACACAGCGAACACTAAAACCGTGGGCCTTTGCAAAGTTAAACCGGTGGACATTGCTGTCACTGGCAGATAAATACCGGAACCAGGCGTTATCGGTCGAGTACTCAGCGGAGCTCCACCAGTCACCATAAATTTCTATGTAGAAAAAGCCACCATTAGCACCCCGATAGCCGGCCGGAAGACCGGAAAACCCGGATTCGTTTGTTGCCCCTTCATTTGGCGAAGACCAATGCGTTGTACCAGATTCTTTTAATTTACTGCCAGCTACACTTGCGCCTCCCAGGTAGTCGGTTAATTCTGTCCATTCGGCATCGCCTGGTAAATGCCAGCCGGCAGGACAAACACCTTGAATACCGCCTGGGTTGATATTGCTGCCTGCCTCTCCGTTCATGGCCGCAGACCAGTTGTATAATACGCCATAAGCAGAGTAATTAGCAGTAGCTTTTGCATCGGTTACATTAGTACCGTCATAACCGTACACATAGCAATATGACGCTGTTGTTGAACCTGTGCCGGGGCCGGCCACATGGGGCAAATATTTCAGGTTTTCTGCCATCCATACCTGATTGCCTATTTTTACAACCTGGTAATGATTGCCGTCTCTTGCATCTGTGAAACCATATTTTAATAATTGAGACTCTTCCAAAGCTTCAATTCTGGCTAAAACAGTTCCTGACACCGTTTCAGCTGTTTTTACATGTAAAGCATACGGCACACTCAGTATTTCGGTAATTCCGCTTATGGAATATGAGCTGCCGCCTGCGAGGTCGGTCTCAGCTTTCAGAAAATAGGGTCCGCTGGCCCAGTCGATATCTGCAAAAGTATTCTCTAACGGTGTGCCGCCGCCAACAGCAAGACTAACCAGCCCGTTTATATTGCTTTGAGGGGCATGGGTTTCAACATATACGGCACTGCCCTCAGCAGAGCCCTGCAAAATGCTGATTCGTACGCCAACGGTCGATTCTTTGACCAGCTCACCCGAGGCATTGCGCACCACCATTTGATAAGCTACTTTTTGCGGCGACTGTGCATGTACAAAAACAGACTGAAAAGCCAGGGCAAAGATTAATGTCAGTATGATGAAATGTTTAGTATTGATCATTTTTTTATGTTTTCTGTTAAATCCTTGAAACAAATCCGACTATTTTGCGAAATCTAATAAATAGTGAAAGCAAACTTCGTTTCCTAATCTCTCACACAGCGAATACTAAAACCGGAATCTTTCAAATTGTTGCCAAAAAGCACATAGCTACCGCCGAAGTTCATAGTATAGTTAATGACATACGTACCGTCAAACTCCGTAGAGCTCCACCAATCACCACTGCTATTTAAATAATAGAAATTACCAACAAAGACACGCCCTCCCGGAAGAGCTGTAAACCCGGATTCGTTTGTTGCCCCTTCATTTGGCGAAGACCAATGCGTTGTACCGGCTTCTTTTAGTTTACCTCCAGCAACGTCTGTTCCACCCAAATAATCAATTAATTCTATCCATTCGGCATTGCTAGGTAAATGCCAGCCTGTTGGGCATACCCCTTGAACTCCGCTTGGGTTGGCCGTGCTACTTGTTGCTCCATTCATAGCTGCAGGCCAGTTGTATAATACGCCGTAAGTCGGGTAATTTACTGTGGCTTTGGCATCGGCTACTACCGTGCCATTATAACCATACACGTAATAATAGCTTGTTGTTTCCGAACCTATGCCTGGTCCAACAACACCTGGCAGGTATTTTAGGTTTTCTGCCATCCATACCTGGTTTCCGATTTTTACAACCTCGTAATGATTACCGTCCCTGATGTCCGTAAAACCATTATTTACTATATCAGACTCTTCCAAAGCTTCAATTCTTGCTAAAAGAGGCCCTGTTACGGTTTCGGCAGTTTTGGCATACAAAGCATACGGCACACTCAGTATTTCACTGTTTCCGCTTATGGAATATGAGCTGCCGCCTGCGGGGTCGGTTTCTGCTTTCAGAAAATAGGGTCCGCTGGCCCAGTCGATTTCTGAAAAAGTATTTTCAACGGGTGTGCCACTGCCTGCTTCAAGGCTAACCAGCCCGTTTGCATTACTTTGGAGGGTATGGGTTTCAACATACACGGCACTGCCCTCTGCCGAGCCCTGCAAAATGCTTATTCGCACACCTACCGTCGATTCTTTCACCAGTTCGCCCGAGGCATCGCGCACCACCATTTGGTAACTTACTTTTTGGGGTGACTGTGCAAGTACAAAAACCGACTGAAAAGCCAGGGCAAAAATTATACTTGCTGTAAGGAAAAGTTTATTGATGTTCATTTTTTTTGTTTTTTGTTTGTTCTCAGTATTATGATTTGATTCGTTTTCAGCACAAGGCGCTAATTCACAATAATTTTGTTTACAAATTGTTTTTCGCCTTCAACTACCCGCACATAATAGAGGCCGCTGCGTGCGTCGGGCAATTCAATTTCGTTGTGGCCATAGTTATCCATTTCGGCCTGGTACAAAATGGCGCCCAACTGGTTGTAAACATAAACCAGCGCCT
>CAZLGT010000017.1:0-76850 GCA_964559175.1 uncultured Mariniphaga sp.
TGGCGGTTAAGCACTTCGGCAATGTGCTGAATCTGGTTCCAGACCAGTTTCGATTTGTAAAACAGCATTTTTCTGCGTGCCAGAGCCGGTCCGGTTTTTTTTAGCTCCATTTCGCTGGCCAGCCGCCGCTCGTCGAACTGAATGCCAAATAACCCACCCGATTGGCCAATACGAACAATTTCATCATCGAAAAAATTGATGTCGGTTGGCTGAAATTTTCCATAGTTGAATAAATCGTCTTCCACCTTTTCCAGATGGGAACGGAAACCGTTCACTGCCCCATGGCTCACAATCAGGGGAATTATTTCTCCCGCAAGTTCGTCTTCCAAAAACCGGTAATATTCATTACGGGCTCTGACGCTCATGTGTTTCAAGTCAGGTAAAATTCTCTTCCCATCCGAGTTGTCGAGCAGTTTACGCAATACTTTCCATCCCAGATCGTTAAACCCCGTGTCCATCCCTTCAGACTGATCAATCAGTTTGCGCGCCACACCGCTCAGGCTTTGGGCATGGCCCACCATTTCGTTGTAAAAGTGGTGAGTGAGACCGGCAAAAAACAATCTTTTATCCCAGGCCTTAACTTTTTCCAGATTCGCCAATACTTCATCCGGATCGGCAGTTCTTCCCGTCATTTGCAATCCTGCATTAAAAACATGCGTTCCTTCAATGGTGAGAATAACAAAAATGGTTCGAATGTCAGGCTCCTGGGTTTCTTCTATTTCACTGTAACTTGAAACAATTTTATACCGGTGCCACATTCCGTCAATTTTTACTTTGTGCCCGTCAAGCTGTTTGTAAAAATCGTATTCCATTTCCAGGTCGGTAAAATAGTCAGTCATTTTTTGAACATGATCGATGCGTTTCTTACCCAGTCCGGTAACCAGGTTGGCAACGGCGTCTCCGGGCAATCCTGTTCCAAGCTTGGTCATTACAAAACCTTTTTCAAGCCCACATAACGAAACAAACACCACTTCGGCACCGCCTTTTGCCAGCGAGGTGAAATCCGACTGCCGGAATTTGGTAAGAGTGGTCGTGATGTTTAAAACTTTGTCGAGAAAAGTAGCCGAATCGTAATGCCAGATGCTGTCCACACGGTTTTTATTCGGATTGTTTCTGCCCGGTTTTGAGTTGAAACTTTTTCCCATGGGTTTCATGGCCGGATGAATGTGTAAATCAATAAAATTTGTTTCCATTAGTTTTTCGTTTTACAAAAAAAAGACTTTTGAGTATGTAATTTACGAAAAATATCGGTAAATGAAAAAACCGTACTCTGAACTTAATCAAAACACGGATTTCAAAACTATTTATTTGTTGGAAATTTTTACTTCAGTGCGCTTAAAGCTTCTTCGTAATTGGGTTCGTCCACAATTTCATGAACTTGCTGGGTGTATGTAACTTTTCCATTTTCGTCGAGGATAATTACCACCCGTGAATGCAAACCGGCCAGCGGTCCGTCAGCTATTTCCAAGCCGTAGTTTTTGCCAAATTCGCCGGTGGCATAATCTGAAAGTGTAACTACATTTTCAATGCCTTCTGCACCGCAGAACCTTGCCTGTGCAAACGGCAGGTCGCGCGAAATGCAAAGCACTTTGGTATCTTTCAAATCGGCTGCTGCTTTATTGAAATACCGAACTGATGCAGCGCAGGTTCCGGTATCGAGGCTCGGGAAAATGTTTAAAACAAGTTTCTGCCCATTAAAATCATTTAAGCTTACCCTTGATAAATCGTCTTTTACCAGAGTAAAGTCTTTTGCCTTTTCTCCTACTTTTGGGAGTTCACCTACTGTATTAATCGAATTTCCTTTTAATGTAATTTTTGCCATTTTATTCTTATTTTTTTGATTTGCTACTACTAATTAAACACACACAGACAATGATTGTTGCATGAATTCTGAAAAATTAACTGCGACCGGGTTTTTTATTTTCCTGTTCGGTAAAAAGCTGTTACTTTTATCCCCATCGTTCTTAAAAACAATTAAAATGAGAAAATACCTGCTTACTATTCAGTTACTGGCTGTTTTTGCCTGCACTACCCAAACCGAATCAACACAACAGAAAAATTATGTGCCTGAAACACCTCAGCTTTCATCGGAATTGATGACCCCTGAAGTACTGTGGTCGTTTGGACGGTTGGGCAGTCCGCAGGTTTCGCCTGACGGTGAATCGGTTTTATACACTGTTACGTATTACAATATTGAAGAAAACAAATCGTATCGCGACGTTTATTCCGTGCCGGTTTCGGGAGGAGAGCCCACAAACCTTACGAATTCCCCTACCAATGAGTACAACGCAATCTGGCGGCCCGACGGACAAAAAATCGGATATCTTTCGGCAGCCTCGGGCAGTGTGCAGGTTTGGGAAATGAATCCCGACGGTTCAAGAGCAAAGCAGGTTTCGGATATTAATGGAGGAATCTCCGGATTCAACTTTTCGCCCGATGGTTCTAAAATTTTTTACATTAAAAGTGTAAAACTCGACGATGACATTCACGACCTGTTCCCCGATTTACCCAAAGCCAATGCGCGACTCGAAAACGACCTCATGTACCGGCACTGGGACCAGTGGCACGATTACACCTATCAGCATATTTTTATTACTGAATATGCCAATGGAAAAGTGGAGGTAGGAAAAGATATCATGAAAGGAGAACGCTTCGATTCGCCCATGAAACCTTTTGGTGGCATTGAGCAAATTGCGTGGAGTCCTGATGGTAAAACACTCGCTTACACCTGTAAAAAGAAAACCGGAAAAGAATATTCACTTTCCACGAATTCAGATATTTATTTTTATGATGTTGAAACTGGTGAAACCATCAATTATACAGAAGGAATGATGGGTTACGACCAAAACCCGGTTTTTTCTCCCGACGGGAAATACCTGGCTTGGGAAAGCATGAAACGAGACGGATATGAATCAGATAAAAACCGGTTGTTTATTGCCAACCTTGAAACCGGCAAAAAAACAGATTTTACGGCTGAATTCGACCAGAATGTGCATGGTTTGAGCTGGAATGCCGAAAACAGTGCCATTTATTTCACCAGCAACATTCACGGAACCGATGAAATTTACCGGTTGAAATTAGCTGACGGTTCCATTTTACGATTAACAAACGGCATCCATAATTACCAGACCGTGGAACAGGCCGGTTCAAAACTGGTTGCACAAAAGGTTTCCATGTCGCAGCCGGCAGAGCTTTACCTGGTTGACCCGGAAACCGGAACCGACCAGCCGCTGACAACCGTGAACAAAGGCATTCTCGATCAGCTTACCATGGGCAATGTGAAAGAACGCTGGCTGGAAACCACCGACGGCAAGCAGATGCATACCTGGGTGATTTATCCCCCCAATTTCGACCCGAACAAAAAATACCCGACACTGCTTTACTGCCAAGGCGGTCCGCAGGGAACGGTGAGTCAGTTTTGGTCGTACCGCTGGAACTTCCAGATGATGGCTGCCAACGGATATATCATTGTGGCGCCCAATCGCCGGGGGTTACCGGGTTTCGGACAGGAATGGAACGAACAAATTTCCAAAGATTATGGCGGACAAAACATCAAAGATTATCTGACGGCCATTGATGAACTGGCAAAAGAACCATTTGTTGACGAAAGTAGGCTTGGCGCGGTTGGTGCCAGTTACGGCGGATTTTCCGTTTTCTTTTTGGCCGGAAATCATGATGGACGGTTTAAAGCATTTATTTCGCACGACGGGATGTTCAACTTCGAACATCAGTATTTAACCACCGAAGAAATGTGGTTTGCGAACTGGGATATCGGCGGGCCTTTCTGGGAAAAAGAGAATGCGGCAGCGCAACGTTCCTACACCTTTTCGCCGCACAATTTTGTGCAAAACTGGGATACGCCCATCCTGGTCATTCACGGCGAAAAAGATTTCCGTGTTCCGCCCGACCAGGGAATGGCGGCTTTTAATGCTGCTGTTTTAAAGGATATTCCTGCCCAGTTTCTCTATTTTCCGGAAGAAAACCACTGGGTGCTGCAAGCCCAAAACGGTATTTTGTGGCAGCGGGTGTTTTTCAACTGGCTCGACAAGTGGCTGAAAGATTAGCATTTATATAAATTGAAAATCGACAACAAAATTGAAAAGCCCTTTGGAAAGACCGCCATTTTTGTGGGTTTGATTTTCCTGATTGCAGGTACCGGAATATTGTTGAACAGAGCAATTATCCTTGGAATTTTAGTGATTCTGTTTGCTGCCCTTGTAGTTTTTACATTTTCAGGCATTGAAATCGACACCGAAAAGCACGAGGTGAGACAATACAACAAATGGTTCGGGCTATTCAAAACCGGGAAGTGGAAATCGCTTCGGGCCTATATTGGTGTTACTTTGGTGCCCATCACTACCCGCGAATCGATGGCAAGCTGGTCGAACCGGGTGACTTCAAACAAAAAAACCGATTACCGGATTTATCTGGTGAACAAAGCCCGTAAACCGGCTTTTGCCATAAAAACATGCCCTACCCGCGAAAAGGCACAAAACAGTCTCGATGAGTTTTCCATTTGGCTGAAAGTGCCGGTTTTTTCGGTGAAAAGGTAAGTTATTACTGCTGAATTCCAAAATCCGTTATCGGCCAAAACTTTTGCAGCTTCGAAGGTTTTACGGGCAGATTCAATTCTGTATCGGACATACTCTTTTCGTTCAATTTCATTCATAAGTTTACTCCTTCAGCAGTTACATTATGGTAGTAAGGTGTTATTTTTTGTTTTGTTTGCCAATCAGTTTTTGAATAGACAAAAATCGAAAACGGCTCACCGGTTTCCAGTTCCAAATCGTATAATTTGTTTCTGAATTTTCTTTCAACTTCAAGAATGGCCGGATAATCTGTTAAAATTAATATGTCCCAGTCGGAATCCTGACGTTCATCTCCCCGGGCTCTTGAACCATAAAGAATTACCGTTGCGGCAGGGTCAATTTCACTAACGCAATTTTTTATTAACCGGCTAATATGTTGTGTTTTTTTATTCATGTTTCAAAGATAGTGAATTGATTACAATTTTTTTCGTACATCAATTTAGTTCGTTTTTTCAATACAAGCCCTTTACTGATAAAATTGCTCTTTCTGTGCATTTCATTATTTTTGAGCAAATTTTGAAAAACTGTTTTCATGCAAAAAATACACATTGGATTTTTAGGAGCAGGCGGAATTGCCCGCGCTCATGCCTATGCACTTCAGTCGTTGAAGTTTTATTACAACGAAGTTCCCGAACTGGTTTTTGAGTCAGTGGCTTCGGCACGAAAAGAGAGTCGTGAAAACTTTGCTGCAAAGTTTGGTTTTGCCTCGGCACAAACGGTAGAGGAATTTTCGCAGAATGAAAAGATAAATGCCGTTTTTATTTTGGGACCAAATAACGTGCATTTTAAGCATTTGAAACTGGCGCTTGAAATGCCCAAGGTAAAATTCATTTACCTCGAAAAGCCGGTTTGTGCTTCACTTCAGGAAGAAGAAGAGATGAAAAAACTGACAGAAAATATCAGCGCTGAAGTCAAAATTCAGGTGGGATTTCAATACCTGCAAACTTCGTCGGTGCGCGAGGCCCTGGAATTCTGGAAATCGGGGAAACTGGGCAAACCCATTCATTTCGATTTGAAATACTACCACGGCGATTACCTGCAATCGTCCTACCGCGAAAAACGGGTTACAAGGCTTACTCCTGCACCCGACGGTGGCGCTATGGCCGATTTGGGTTCGCATGGAATCAGTCTGTTGATGGCATTTCTGGGAGAAGATTTGCAGATTGCCAGTGCTTTGCAGGGAGGCGGTTTTCCCGATGTGCCTGCCGGCTCCGATTTGTTCAGTTCCCTTTCGCTGGTGGAACCAAAAACCGGCGCAGTTGGCAACTTGTCGGCCAGCCGAATCAGCTCAGGAACAGGCGATTTGGTACATCTGGAATTGTATGCCGAAAACGGTACGTTGCGCTATTCTTCAAAAAACTCTGAATTCTTCGAATATTATCTTGAAGGCTCCGCCCAGTGGGTGAAACAGATGGTTGGAAGCAATTACAAACCGGTTACCAGTTTCCCGTCGGGACATGTGCCACCAGGCTGGTTGCGCTCGATGGTGCATGCGCATTATCTTTTTCTTACCGGCGACGATTCCAAAGCATTCATTCCTGATTTGAAACACGGTCTGGCCGTTCAGCGCATTGTAAGAGAAACAGCAGATTACCTTTCCGTTTTCCGAAAAAACTTCAAAAATGATTGAACGGAACAGCGGGATTATCTTGCATATTACTTCACTTCCGGGACCGGAAGGAATTGGCACGATGGGAAAAGAGGCATTCCGGGTTGTGGATTTTTTGCACGAAACCGGACAAAAACTTTGGCAGATTTTGCCGTTGGGCCCGGTTGGTTACGGAAACTCGCCTTACCAGTGCTATTCAGCTTTCGCAGGTAATCCACTGCTCATTGATTTGCAGTTACTGGTTGAAGAAGGTTTGCTTGCAGAAAACGATTTAAAACAACGTCCAACTTTTCCTGTAAAAAGAGTAAAATTTGATAAAGTGGAAGTTTGGAAATTTCCATTGCTGCGTAAAGCTTACGGAAATTTTCAAGGTGAAAAACCGGAAAAACTTGAGGGTGAATACCACCAGTTTCTGAAAGAACACGGCTGGTGGCTGCAGGATTATGCCTTATTTATGGCGGCCAGAATTCACTTTAAAAATGCGCACTGGAGAGAGTGGGAGCACGATTTGAAGTTCAGAAAAAAGAAAGCACTGCAGAAATACACCGATTTACTTTCAGAAGAAATTGAATTCCGGAAATTTATGCAGTTCCTGTTTTTCAGACAGTGGTTCAGGTTGAAGGATTATGCGCACTCAAAGAAAGTGCAGATTTTTGGCGATATGCCGCTTTACGTTTCGGGCAACAGCGCCGATGTGTGGACCAATACCGAACTTTTTATGCTGGATGAAAACCTGAATCCAACGCAGGCGGGTGGCGTTCCTCCTGATTATTTCAGCGAAACAGGCCAGCTTTGGGGGAATCCGGTGTTTAACTGGGAGCGCCTTGAGCAGCGGAACTTCGACTGGTGGCTTGCCCGGCTTCATTTTAATGTGCATTTGTTCGACAAAGTGCGGATTGACCATTTTCGCGGTCTGGATTCGTTTTGGTCGGTGCCGGCAGGTGAAAAAACGGCCATAAACGGGCAGTGGCTTCCGGCAAAAGGTTTTCAACTATTGAAAAAGTTTAAGGAACAGGTGGATTACATGCCCCTTATTGCCGAAGATTTGGGTGTAATAACACCCGAAGTGGAACAATTGCGCGACGAATTTAAACTGCCCGGTATGAAAGTGCTGCAGTTTGCCTTTGGTTCCAATCCGGCCAACGAACATTTACCACACAATTACCTTCCGAAATTTATAGCCTATACCGGCACCCACGATAACGACACCACTTTGGGATGGTTGCGTTCGCTGAAAGGGGAAGAGCGGAAACGGGTTCGCCGGTATTTGGGAAGACCAGGAAAACGTGCATTGCAAAAAGGAATCGAATGGATTTGGGCATCGTCAGCCCAAAGTGCATTAATGCCTTTGCAGGACTTGCTGCAACTGGGAACCAAAGCCAGGCTCAACACACCCGGCACTGCCAGCGGAAATTGGGAATGGCGGTTTAACTGGCGGCAGTTAAAGGGAAAGCATAAAAAGTTTTTGACTGAGATTACGCTGAAATACAATAGGTAGATTCAACAACACCGCATCACCGCTTCCATAAACTCGTCTGGTTTTTCGGCATGGAGCCAATGCCCGGCGCCGGGAATGTCAACAATGCTGGCATCGGGATAAATTTCCTTGATTAAAGGAATGTCTTCATCCATAATGTAGTTGGATTTTAAACCGCGTATGAAAATAACCGGATAACTGTTGATGGGAATGCGGTCGTCGAACCACTGCCGGTTTACACCACCTACAATTTCGTCGAGGGATTCGTATAAAACCTCTACGTTCAGCCTCCATTTATATTGTTTTGTTTTTTTGTCTTTGGTTACATTTTTGAGCAAAAACTGCCTGATACGGCTATCGTCAATCCGTTCAGAAAGCAGGTCATCAACCTGTTTGCGTTTTTTTACCCGACTGAAATCCAGTTCCTTCATGGCCAAAAGAATATTTCGATGAAGATGGTACTGGCTGCTGTCTTTCAGTTGCAGGTAATCTTTGGGTGCTATATCGGCAATCACCAGTTTTTCCACTTTTTCGGGATAATCGGCGGCAAACCACATGGCTGTTTTACCTCCCATACTGTGCCCCAAAATAGTGGCTTTTTCAATCTGGTGCTGTTTAAAGAATTCTGTCATATCATCCCGCATGGCATCGAATGTGTGCTCATCGGCAAACGGCGACCGCCCGTGGTTTCGCTGATCAACCATGTAAACGGTGTGGTTTTCGGCCAAACGTTTTCCCATGTTCATCCAATTGTCCGACGAACCATACAGCCCGTGAATAATTACTACCACAGGTCCTTCTCCTTCTTTTCGATAATACAATTCCATGCTATTTTAAACAATCAAGGTATTTTTGAATGGTGGTTTCCAAACCGAAGTAAAGGGCATCGGCAATAAGGGCATGTCCAATGGATACTTCCTTCAATTCAGGAATATTCTTGTAAAAGTAATTGAGGTTTTCCAGGCTCAGGTCATGGCCGGCATTTACCTCTAAACCAATATTATCAGCAAATCTGGCTGCTTCCACAAAGGGTTCGATGGCTTTGTCACGCCTCAGTGTATAAAGCCGGGCGTAGGGTTCGGTGTAAAGCTCAATACGGTTTGTTCCGGTTTCGGCAGCTCCCTCAATAGCTTCTTTATCCGGATCCACAAAAATGGAAGTACGTATTCCGTGTTCCTGCAACCTCGAAATCACTTCTTTCAAAAATGTGAGGTTTTTCCAGGTATCCCAGCCATGGTCGCTGGTTAGTTGATTGTGCGTATCGGGAACCAGCGTCACCTGGTCGGCCTGTACCTCGGTAACCATTTTTAAAAAATCCTCACCCGGATATCCTTCAATATTAAATTCAGTGGTAATTAAAGGTTTAATTTCATAAATATCTTTTCGGGTAATGTGGCGTTCGTCGGGTCGTGGATGCACAGTTACACCTTGGGCACCAAACTTTTGGCAGTTAATTGCCGCATCTTTCACACTGGGAATTTTCCCTCCCCTTGAATTTCGCAGTGTTGCTATTTTGTTTATATTTACACTTAGTCTCGTCATTGTTCTGTTTTTATTGGCGAAGTTACAATTTATAGTTTGAAACAATAAAACAAAAATAAACAATTGCTGGCAAAGAGTTTAATATCAGACGTAATCCCTGCTGTAAAAAGCACTGATAAAGGTAAAAAAGTCCTGAATTCAATGGACCTTTTCAGGGTTTCGCATCTTCCTGTGGTGGACGAAGAACGTTACCTTGGGCTAGTTTCGGACAAAATTATTTACGATCTGAATATTCTGGCCCACCAAATAGGAAAAGTAGCCGAAAAGTTCGATACTACTCATGTTCATGAAGACCAGCACATTTTTGAGGTGGCCATTTTAATGTATAAACTCAAACTAAGCGTTATTGGGGTGCTCGACTCATCTCACGAATACCTGGGGGCCATTACCCTTTATGATTTGGCCCGGCGCTTTGCACGTTACTTTTCGTTACAGGAAATGGGTGGCGTGGTGGTACTGGAAGTGAATGTAAACGATTACTCCCTGGCACAAATCAGCCAGATTGTGGAAAGCAACGACACCAAAATTCTCAGTTTTTTCATGAACCGGCTACCCGGGACAAACGCGCTGGAGTTAGTACTGAAACTTGACAAAGAAGACCTTTCACCCGTAATTCAGGCTTTTATCAGGTACGATTACAACGTGAAGGGAATTTACCTGGACCACTCCATGTTAAACGATTTATACCAGGACCGGTACGAACAATTTATGAAATTTATGAACATCTAAATAATCCCGTAAATGAAAGTGGCTGTTTTCGGAACCTCGGTCTCAGAAAGGTTTCTTCCTGTTTTACAAGAGTTTTTTAGTTTTCTGCAAAATCATCGGATAAAGGTTCAGCTTTTCAAACCTTTCCATGATTTTTTAACCAGCGAACTTGAGTTCAAACCCTGTTTTACTTCATTTTTTGAAACCCATACCGATTTTGACGAATCCAATGCCTTCATTTTCAGCGTAGGGGGCGACGGCACCTTTTTACACTCGGTGGTAAACATTCGCAATTTCAACATTCCTATAATAGGCGTGAACAGTGGCCGGCTGGGTTTTCTGGCTGACATCTCGCAGGAACAGATACATGGTACACTTACAGATATTTTCAATAATAGGTATTCGGTAATTGAACGTTCGTTGCTGGAAGTGGAATTTTGTGGTATGGAAAACATCGATTTTAATTTTGCATTAAACGAACTGGCGGTGCTCAAAACCGATTCTTCATCTATGATTAACATATCGGCCTGGTGCAACAAACAATTGCTGAACAACTACTGGGCCGACGGGCTTATCATTGCTACCCCCACCGGTTCTACCGCCTATTCGCTAAGCGTGGGTGGACCTATTCTTACGCCCGATTCCCAAAACTTCGTAATTACACCTCTTGCGCCGCACAACCTCACCATCAGGCCAATTGTGGTACCCGACAACTACGAAATCAAATTAAAAGTGGAAGGCCGCGGTTCCACTTACCTCACCTCGCTCGATTACCGATCTGTAGCAGTTGCGTTTGACGTTACACTTAAAATACGAAAGGCAACCGCCACACTAAAAACCCTGCAACTTCCCGAACAGGCATTCTTTAACACGCTGAGAAACAAATTGATGTGGGGCATAGACAAACGCAATTAAATTATACCCAAGGCTTAACAATTTTTAATCTTTCTTTGGGTTTTATAATAGCATACGGGTATGTTATATTTAGAATTATATTACTTTTGTACCTCTTGAAAGCTGAATATTTAAGGGGCAAACAAGTCAAGTTCGTTGAAAATCAATTAATTACAAAGCAGATTTATAATGTTTAATACAAATAACAACCTTTTGGAGAAACCCATAAGAATTAGAAATAAACTGCTGGTTTTAAATACGTTGAGCAAAACGAACCTGTAACATGCCTGAAGCTATTTTTGAATAAACGATTTGAAATACCAAATGAAAAAAATTGGATTGGCGTTTATAGCAGTTATTCTAACTGTTTCAGGTTTTGCCCAAAAAACAGCTGACATTGGAATTTGGGGAGGGTCCTCATCGTATTGGGGAGACATTCAGGATGCCCCCCCGATACAAACGTTCAATTTAAATGTTGGGGCTTATTTCAGGTACAACTTTAATGCACGGGTTGCATTGCGTACCATGTTTATAACAGGGAATCATTCAGCTAAAGGAATGATGGAAGATGTGGACTGGGATTTCAGTAAAATGGCTCAGGATGTTTCTGTAATGATGGAGATAAATTTTCTGAAATACATTATGGGAGACAGAAAAACCGCATTTACTCCATACATTATGGCAGGTTTTGGGGTGATGTATTATCCGTACACACTTACTGAACAGGATATTGGACAACTCTCCATTATAAATCCCGGTAATCCGTTGGTCAATCCGCCCACAGAACTGAATGAATCGGTGATTGCTCCCACAATTCCTTTTGGCTTTGGAATAAAATTCATGCTGGGAGAACGACTGGGAATTGGAGCGGAATATCAATTGAGGAAACTGATGAACGACAAACTGGACAACCTGGATGACCCGCTGGCATTTGAAGAAGGAGAAGTGGTTTATAAATATACAGATTTTTGGCACAATAACGACTGGCCGGGCTTTTTGGGAATTCATTTAACTTATAGTATAAATCTTGACCGAAAAGCTTGCCCTGCCTACGACAGGAAATACTGGTAATGGAATCGTACAAAGAGAAATTAAATAACGAAAAAATTCCCCGGCACGTGGCCATCATAATGGATGGAAACGGCCGGTGGGCAACGCAGCATGGCAGTGAACGTATTTACGGACACGAACATGGTGTGGATGCAGTTCGCTCAACGGTGGAGGGTGCCGGTGAAATCGGAATTGAATATCTGACACTGTATGCCTTTTCAACAGAAAACTGGGAACGACCCAAAAATGAAGTAGATGCCCTCATGGGATTGCTTGTTCAGGCCATTGAAAACGAAACTGGTGAACTGATGAAAAACAATGTAAGGCTGGGGGCCATTGGCGATTTGGAAAAATTACCACCCGATGTTGGCCGGAAATTAAATGAATGTATCGACTTTCTGAGTTCAAACACGGGATTAAACCTCATTCTCGCGCTCAGTTACAGCTCGAAGTGGGAAATTTCAGAAGCTGCAAAAAAAATGGCAAAAGATGCAAAAGCAAACAAAATAAATCCAGATGATATTGATGATAAACTGTTTAGGAGTTACCTGCCAACTGCACACCTTCCCGACCCTGAACTTTTAATAAGAACCAGCGGGGAGTACAGAATAAGCAATTTTCTGCTATGGCAAATTGCTTACTCCGAATTATATTTTACCGATATACTTTGGCCCGATTTTAGAAAAGAACACTTATTTGAAGCAGTTTTTGATTTTCAAAACAGAGAAAGAAGATTTGGTAAAATCAGTGAACAGTTATTTAGTTAATTAATTATGATCAGAATGCGAAAGCTACTCATATCCCTGCTATTTATTACAATTGCATTTACCCCGGCAGCTATCGGACAGATTTCCGATGACATGAATTTTTCCATCTATTATTCAAGTCCGAAAAAATATACCATTGCCGACATTGAAATATCGGGAATTCGTTACCTCGACCAAACCGTGCTCGTTCAATTGTCGGGACTAAGTGTGGGACAAATTATTGAAGTGCCGGGTGAGTCAATAACCAATGCCATAAAAAAATTGTGGCAACAGGGTCTGTTCTCCGATGTAAAAATTACCGCCAGCAAAATTGAAGGCGACGATATCTGGCTTGAGATATACCTGCAGGAACGCCCCCGGCTTTCCGATGTCAACTTTTTTGGCGTATCCAAATCGGAGCAGGATGATATTACTGAAAAAGTACTGCTGCTGAGAGGAAGCCAGATTACCGACAACCAGGTGAACAATGCAGAACGAACAATTAAAAACATCTTTTTGGCCAAAGGCTTCTTAAACACCGATGTGAACATTGTACAGCGCGACGATACCACCCAAAGTAACAGCATTATACTCGATATTTATGTGGACAAACAGGAAAAGGTAAAAGTAAACGATATCGTCATTCACGGGAACGAAGAAATTCAGGACAGAGTGCTTGAACGGGCTATGAAAAAAACCAATGCCCGCAAACTCCTGAATTTCTTCCGCACCAAAAAATTCCTGGAAGAAGAATATGAAAACGACAAGGTAAACCTGGTTACCAAATACAATGAAAAAGGGTTCCGCGATGCCATGATTGTTGACGATACCCTTTATCAGGTAGAAGTTGGCAAAAAAAACAAGCCACGTGTAAATATTGAACTTTGGGTTGACGAAGGTGATAAATACTACTTTGGAGACATCCGTTGGGTTGGGAATACGGTTTATCCATCAGACTATCTGAACACTTATCTGGGCATTGAAAAAGGAGATGTATTTAACCATTCGATATTGGAAAAAAGGCTGTTCGATAATGACGAAGGGCTTAATAACCTTTACCTTGATAAGGGTTACCTCTTTTTTGACCTGCAACCCATTGAGGCGAATATTGAAAACGATACCATCGATTATGAAATGCGTATCCGCGAGGGCAAACAGGCTACCATCGACAAAGTTATTATTTCAGGAAACACCAAAACCCACGAGCATGTAGCCCGCCGCGAGCTGCGCACCTACCCGGGAGACCTTTTCAGCAAAACGCAAATTATACGTTCTGTAAGGGAGTTGGCCCAGTTAGGTCACTTCGATCCGGAAGCCATCAACCCCGACATCAGACCAAAACCTGAAGACGGCACCGTTGACATTGAGTACGAATTACAGGAAAAAGCCAACGACCAGATTGAGCTGTCAGGCGGATGGGGAGCTGGCATGTTTGTAGGCTCTGTTGGTTTGAAATTTGCCAACTTTTCGGTTCGCAATATTCTGAACAAAGAAGCCTGGAGACCTCTTCCCACAGGCGATGGCCAAACGCTTAGCCTGCGTTACCAAACCAGCGGAAGATATTACCGGACTGTTAGCCTCTCGTTTATTGAACCCTGGCTTGGAGGGAAAAAACCAAATTCATTCTCGCTTTCATTATCTCATTCGCGAATCAATTACAGCGCCAATAAATACTACCAAAATTACAGCCCCTATTACGGCGGCGGTTACGGCGGGTATCCCTCTTATGGTGGTTATGGCGGGTATCCCTCTTATGGTGGCTACGGAAGTTACGGTTACGGCGGGTATGGAGGATATGGCTACGACCCTTACGGATATGGAGGCTACGGCGGGTATCCGCAATACACGTATAACTATGGGGCAGAAGACGACAATGAAGAGAACGATCAGATTTGGGAAACCACAGCCCTGGCCATGGGATATGGATACCGGCTTTCGGTTCCCGACGATTATTTCACGGTGTATCACGAAATGTCGTTCGAGCATTACCGCCTGCAAAATATGGGGAGCTATTTCTACTTTCTGGCCGATGAGGATGGAAATGTGAACGGTACCTTCAATAACTTTAGCGTTAAAACAGTATTTGGCCGGAATTCGATTGACAATCCATTGTATTCACGTAACGGATCGCAATTCAGCCTGTCACTGAAAGCTACCCCACCCTATTCATGGTTTACCGGAAAAGATTACAGCTCTCCGGAAGTTTCAAACGAAGAAAAATATAAATTCATTGAATACCATAAATGGCTGTTCAAAGGACAGGTTTTCAATCCACTGTCGAGAAACTCCAATTTGGTGTTGCGCACAGCTGTTGAAATGGGGTTCCTTGGTTATTACGATGCCAACCGCCTCTCGCCTTTTGAGGGTTTTATTGTGGGTGGATCGGGCATGTCGGGTTACAACATCTACGGGACCGATTATGTGGCATTACGCGGTTATAAAGACTACAGTCTAAGCCGGGAACGTACCGGTTCGAAAATGTATAACAAATTTACCATGGAGCTGCGGTATCCGGTTACGCTGAAACCCAGTGCCACCATTTATGCATTGACTTTTCTGGAGGCCGGGAATGCCAATATGAGTTTTCAGGATTATAATCCGTTCAAACTTTACCGATCAGCCGGAGTTGGCGTGCGTATTTACCTTCCCATGTTTGGGCTGATGGGTATCGACTGGGGGTATGGATTCGACGAAATTCCCTGGGACAGAGATGCCGGCGGAAGCCAGTTCCACTTTGTTATCGGCCAGCAATTCTGATAGTTACATATTTGGCATAAAATATGATAATACACTCATTAATATTAACGAAATTTTAGTTTGCCATGAAAAAATTGATATTCACCATTACAGCCATTATCGCATTCAGCGGAATGACTTTTGCCCAGAAATACGGGTTTATCGACTCCGGATATATTCTTGACAATATCCCGTCGTTCAGGGCAGCACAGGAACAGCTAAACCAGCTTTCAGCTCAATACCAGAAAGAGCTGGAATCGATGCATGCCGAGATTGAACAAATGTACCAGGATTTTCAGGCCGAAAGTGTTTTGCTTTCGGAAGACATGAAACGCAGGCGAGAAGATGTTATTATCACCAAAGAAAAAGACTACAAGCAGCTTCAACGCAAATATTTCGGCCCGGAGGGTGATTTGTACCAAAAAAGACAGGCACTTGTAAAACCCATTCAGGATGATATTTTTACAGCCGTTCATGAAATCGCCAACGAAGGAAGTTATGCCGTTATTTTCGACAAATCGGGAGGGACTACCCTGTTTTATACAAACCCGCGATACGATTTAAGTGATCAGGTGCTTCAAAAACTCGGATATAAATAATTAATAACTATATTTGTGACCAAAAATTTTAATACTACGTTGATTATGAGAAATTTAGTTAAAATCTTTACATTCTTTTTGTTCGTTGCCGTAACCACTTCGGCCTACGCACAAAATCAAAAATTCGGACATATTGATTTACAGGCTTTGGTACAGTTGATGCCGGAAAGAACCGCTGCCGAAACCGAATTTAATAAATTCCAGGCCGATTTGGAAGAAGTATTCGGCGAAATGCAACAAAATTACCAGCAAAAGCTTGCTGAGCTGGAACAGTTGGGAGCTGAAGCTTCGGAGGTAAGAAGAAATGCAAAAATTACTGAATTACAGGAACTTCAGCAGCGCATTCAAAATTACCAGATGACTGCACAGCAGCAAATACAGCAAAAACAGGCTGAATTGCTGTCTCCCGTTTTCGACAAGGCAGAACAAGCCATCGAAGAAGTTGGAAAAGAACAGGGATTGCTTTATGTTTTTGACATTGGTTCACAAGTTGTTTTGTACAGATCAAACCAAAGCATCGATATTCTTCCTATGGTAAAACAAAAGCTGGGAATTCAGTAAAAATTAAAACGAATTATAAAAAAAGGCCATTTTTCAATTGAAAAATGGCCTTTTTTTTATGCTTTAAAACCTGTTTTGTTGGAAAGAACTTGAATTCAGTTTATATTTAGAGGTGTAAATTGTTAACCAAAATGTAGTTTATGAATGCTGATATGAATATAGAAAAACCAGAAGAACTTAAAGTTCCTTCCAATACCTATTTGTTTGAAATAGCCTGGGAAGTGTGCAACCAGGTAGGAGGCATTTATACCGTAATTCGGTCGAAAGTGCCTTCGGTAATCGAAAAATGGGGTAAAGACAATTATTTCCTCATAGGGCCATATTTCGAAGACCAGGCGGCAGCACATTTCGACCCGGCAACCGATTATTCTACTCCGGTTGGCAAAGCTGTTTTAAAAATGCAGGAAAGGGGCTTCGATGTCCATTACGGGCAGTGGATTGTCTCCGGCAGGCCACATGTGGTTCTGTTCAATCCTTATTCGGTGTACGACAAGCTGGGAGAAATAAAACACTTTGTATTGCAGGATTACCACATTTCTCTTCCGGGCCAGGACGACTTGCTCGATAAAGTGGCTGCCTTCGGGTTTCAGGTAAAAGAATTTTTGCGCTACTTGTGCTCATCCGGGTTTTGCAGCAGCAGGGTTATTGCCCACTTCCACGAATGGATGGCCGGACTGCCCATTCCGGGTCTCAGAAAAGATAATCTCGATATCAAAATTGTTTTCACTACCCATGCTACCTTACTGGGACGTTATCTGGCGATGAACGACAATCGGTTTTACGACCATCTGGCTTTTTACAACTGGGAAAAAGAGGCCAATAATTTTAACGTGCGGCCTATTGTTGAAATAGAACGGGCTTCGGCACACGGAGCCCATGTGTTTACAACCGTAAGTGAACTTACAGGAAGAGAATGTACTCACCTTTTGGGTCGCACTCCGGACATGATCTTACCAAACGGGCTGAACATTCAACGCTTTGAAGCACTTCATCAGGTGCAAAACCAGCACCTCGAATTCAAGGAAAAAATCCACGACTTTGTGATGGGACATTTCTTTCAAAGCTATTCGTTCGACCTCGACAATACGCTCTATTTCTTCACCTCGGGCCGGTACGAATATCAAAACAAAGGATACGACCTCACGCTTGAGGCACTTGCGCGGCTTAACTGGAGAATGCAGCAGACGAACTCGCCTATGACAGTGGTGGCATTTTTCATCACCAAAAGGCCTTTTTACACCTTCAATCCCGATGTTCTGCACTCAAAAGCACTGATTGAAGACATCAGCCGTGTTTGCTCGGAAATAAAAGAGCAGGTTGGGAAAAGGCTTTATACCAAAATTACATCGGATAACGGAAATTACCTGTTCCCCGAACTGAGTGAAATGGTGGACGACTACCTGAGGTTAAAGCTTCGCAGAAATGTACAGGGATGGAAATCAAACCTTTTGCCCAAAATAGTAACCCACACCCTGGTGGACGACGCCAAAGACGAAATTTTAAGCTTTTTAAGAACAGCTAATTTGGTGAACAACCGGCACGATAAGGTAAAAGTGGTGTATCACCCCGATTTTATCAGTACTTCCAATCCACTTTTCAAAATGGATTATAATCAGTTTGTGCGTGGATGCCACCTGGGCATTTTCCCCAGCATGTACGAACCCTGGGGTTATACCCCGCTGGAATGCCTTGCCAGCGGCCTGCCATCCATTACCAGCAACCTGGCTGGTTTTGGCGATTACGTTTCGCGCAACATCATTGACCACGAAAGACTGGGAATGTATATAATCGACCGAAAAAGTAAAGATTTTAACCGGGCAGCAGACGAACTGGCCAGTATCATGTTGCGCTTTGTGCAGATGACCCGGCGCGAACGCATTGCTTTAAGGTATCGCAGCGAGGATGCGTCACTTCACTTCGACTGGACAAACCTGGGAAAATATTACGATAAGGCCTATCAACTGGCTGTTCAACGCTAACCGGTTAAATTGCAATGATGAATACTGCTCCAATTGGTGTTTTTGACTCAGGTTATGGCGGTTTAACTGTTTTAAAAGAACTCGTTAAATCGCTACCCCGTTACGATTTTCTCTACCTTGGTGATAATGCACGAACTCCTTATGGAACCAGGTCGTTCAGGGTGGTTTATGAATATACATTACAGGCAGTTAATTATCTGTTCAGCCAAAATTGCCCGCTGGTTATCATCGCCTGCAATACGGCATCGGCCAAGGCATTACGGAATATACAACAGCTCGACCTGCCCCGCATCGCACCCGACCGGCGGGTGTTGGGAGTCATCAGGCCCAGTGTGGAAAAAGTAGCAGAAATAACGCAAAACGGACATGTAGGCGTGTTGGGAACACCGGGAACTATAGCATCAGAATCGTATCCCATCGAGTTGAAAAAATGGTCGGACGGGAAAGTAAAATCGACCGTGCAGGAGGCTTGTCCGCTGTGGGTTCCACTGGTTGAAAACAACGAAATGACCAACGAAGGAGCTGCTTACTTTGTACAGAAAAATATCCGCAATATTCTCAACAAAGATGAAACCCTGGATACCTTGATTTTAGGATGCACACACTATCCGCTGCTCATGCATCAAATCCGGAAATTTGTTCCGCAACACATTCATATTCTTGAGCAGGGACAAATAGTAGCCGAAAAACTGATGGATTACCTCAACCGGCATCCCGAAATGGAATCGAGGCTTACCAAAGGCAGTCACATTCATTTTCAAACTACCGAATCAGCCGAAAATTTTAACGATAAAGCAACTCTTTTTATGCAAAAAGAGGTGAATGCAACATCCATTCACCTCTGACCTTTTTTCGCAAAAATGCAATTTCAGGAAATCAGTTCCGAAATTACTTTTTTCATTTCGTCGTATTGTTCTTCCATACTGGTAAGCAGTTTGTACTGTGCACGGGTGCGCACCAGGTTGTGATCTTCCGATTTTGTTTTGTAATAATTATCGCCATCGATGTAATCCATTAAAAACCGGAGCACCTGCTCATAAGTGATGTATCTGGCCGAAAAAGCCAGGTATTCTTTTTCCTTCTGAGTTAAAAACGAACCGGCTTCTTCGAGGTACCCGCGGGCAAAGGCTTTGAAAATTTCCATGTCCATCGAAACATTGTCCAGATTGGTATCGTCTTCTTTTCCGGTGTTGGTATAATACCGCATAGCATCGCCAAAATCGTTCAGTACAGTACTGTTCAAAACCGTGTCCAAATCAATCAAACACAATACTTCGCCTTTCTTATCGAAAAGAATGTTATTGATTTTGGTATCGTTGTGGCTTACCCGGGTAGGAATGGTTCCATCTTCCACCATTTTCCAGAAATCCATCATCTCGTTCCGGCGGGATTCAATCCAGCTTATCTCTTCAGCCACTTTTGCTTTCCGCCCCACCGGGTCTCTGCGTAACACATCGTCCCACTGTTCATATCGGATCCGGATGTTGTGAAACCCCGGCAAAATATCGGTAAGCGGTTCTTTCAAATCGGAAACCAGAGACTGAAATTTGCCGATACCTTTTCCGCCGGCATAAGCCAGCTCAGGAGTTTCAGCAACATCGTAGGCAATGGTATTATCAATAAACAGGCTAACAGCCCAGTATTCCTCTTCCTCGTCCAGAAAATAAAGTTTCCCGTCGTTGGCAGGAATAACAGTCATTGCTTCGCGCATAGGATCGCCCCCGGCTTCTAAAACCTTCGACTTTATGTGGCTGCACACTTTTTCAATGTTTTCCATCATGGCCGGGATGGGCGAAAACACTTTTTTATTTTTTCGCTGAAGAATATAAGCAGGCGAATCTCCTTCTGTTTTAATAATGAAGGTGTCATTTATAAAACCTTCGCCAAGTGGCACAACTTCTTTTACAATTCCCTCCAGCCTGAACTGCCGGGCAATTTCTTTTAAATCTGTATTCATTTCAATTTCATTAAAACAATTTTTGCGGATAATCTCCCGCTTCAATGAGCTTTTTTAAACGGGCAACCACCCGTGGTTTATCTTCCTTGTAGGTAACGCCAAACCAGGGGGAATCTGCTTTCAATACTTTCACCATAGCTTTATTGTCCCGAATCATTTCAAACACTACGGATGGTATATAAATTTCCGATTTCAACTCCCGCCCTTTTTCTTTCAGAAAATCAATAAATTTTTCTTCCAGAATGGGGAAAACCGAAGGTTTAAACCCCCAAATATTCATTGAAGCGCTTTCTTCCCCGGTCAACTCTTTTTCGCTTTCGTCGGGTTCAATGGAAATTACCCCGCCTTCTTTTTTCAGAATTTTGGTTGTTTCCACAATCTTCTGCAAAAAGTCGTTTTCGTCCACCTGACAAATTCCGCGCGATACCGAACCATAATCCGACAAAGTATGCTTCAGTTTATATCCCACCATGGAATATTCCGCCGGATTTTCCGACGCTGTGAGAAACTCTGCCATTACCCTGTAAGCATTAAATCCGTAGAAATCATCGGCGTTGAGGGCACAAAAAGGCTCCTTAACCACATTTTTGGCAACCAGAATGGCATGGGCAGTTCCCCAGGGCTTTTCACGTCCATCAGGAACCGTAAATCCTTCGGGCAGGTTCTCCAACTCCTGATAAACATACTCCACCTCCACTTTCCCATTCAGAATCGGGTCGAACTTTTCTTTGAAAGCATCAGCAAAACTTTCGCGGATGACGAACACCACTTTGCCAAACCCGGCTTTTATAGCGTCGTAAATGGAATAATCGATGATGGCCTCGCCATTTGGCCCCACAGGTTCTACCTGTTTTAAACCGCCAAAACGGCTTCCCATGCCTGCTGCAAGTATAAGTAATGTTGGTTTCATCTGACTAAGAATTTAATTTTGATTTTTACCGTTTTTTATTTCGATTACGAAAGAAAGAAATCTTTTTGACACTTAAAAATGAAAACAAAAAAAGTTTCTAAATTTTTTAAAAAGAAAAATGCAAATTGATGGATATTTTTAAAAGAAATGATAAGAAGAACCGAAAAACTATTTGTACCATGAAGCGTATTTGCCATATGACGCTGCAATGCGTTTGATTTCGCCATCGAGCAATTCGGGACTGATTTCCTTTATTTTTTTTGCCGGAATACCAGCATACACACTTCCGCTCTTAACCACCGTTCCCTTAGTAACTACCGAACCGGCTGCAATTATGGAATTACTTTCTACCACAGCATCGTCAAGTACAACGGCGTTCATACCCACCATCACATTGTCGTGAAGCGTACAGCCATGAACAATGGCACCATGGGCAATGGTTACATTGCTGCCAATGGTGGTGGGCGATTTTTGGTAAGTGGCATGTATAACCGCATTGTCCTGAATATTCGTGTTGTCCCCGATTTTTATGTAATGAACATCACCTCTCAAAACAGCGTTAAACCAAACACTGCAATTATCACCTAATTCCACATCTCCAATCAAAGTGGCCGTTTCGGCAAGAAAGCAGTTTTTACCTAATTTCGGTGTTTTTCTATTCAGGGTTTTAATTAGAGCCATTTTCTGAACATTTAAATTGATTCCAAATATATTAAAACCTCTAAATAATCAGATATGTCATTAAATACTTGTTAAATAATGGTTACTTTTGTTAGCATTTAAACACAGAAAAAAGATAGAGCCGATTCTGAAATTATGAATTATTAGTTTTAGGGTCGTTTTTCTTTTGAATTACATATGTATAACCAAAAAACATTATAAATGAAAGATGCCAAAGTGATTGAGCTGGAAGAAGTGGCCATTCGGTTCTCCGGAGATTCGGGAGACGGGATGCAATTGACCGGGACATTGTTCTCGGATGCCACTGCGTTGATTGGAAACGACATCTCTACTTTCCCCGACTACCCTTCTGAAATCAGGGCTCCGCAAGGAACTGTTGGAGGAGTATCGGGATTTCAGGTGCAGTTTGGGCAAAAACAAATAACCACACCGGGCGATTATGCTCATGTGCTTGTTGCAATGAACCCTGCTGCCATCAAAGCCAACGCGCGATTCATGAATCCGGGCGGAACCATTATTTACGATTCCGATTCCTTTACTGAAAAAAACCTGAATAAGGCAGGATTTCAAACCAGCGATCCGTTTGCCGAATGCAACCTGGAAGATTTCCGGAAAATTGCAGTTCCTGTAACAAATCTCACCCGGGAAAGTCTGAAAGATTTCGGACTCGACAATAAAAGTGTACTCCGAAGCAAAAACATGTTTACCCTGGGTTTGGTTTGCTGGATGTTTAACCGTCCGCTTGATTACATCGAAGAATTCATCCGGTCGAAATTCGCCAAAAAGCCAGTGGTTGTAGATTCCAACATCAAAGTGCTGCACGACGGGTACAACTACGGCATGAACCTGCAGCACATGACTCCAACCTACATCGTTCATTCAGCCGATATTGAAAAGGGCATTTACCGCAACATAAACGGCAATCATGCCACTGCCTGGGGTTTCATTGCCGCTGCTGAAAAAGCCGGCCTCGAGTTGTTTCTCGGCTCCTACCCCATTACTCCGGCAACCGATATTCTGGCCGCACTTTCTGAGCGAAAAGACCTTGGCGTGAAAACTTTTCAGGCCGAAGATGAAATTGCCGGAATTACTTCAGCCATTGGGGCAGCCTTTGCCGGCGATTTGGCTGTAACCACCACTTCAGGCCCCGGGCTTGCACTGAAATCGGAAGCCATTGGTCTGGCCGTAATGGCCGAACTTCCGCTGGTCATTGTTAACGTTCAGCGCGGAGGTCCTTCTACCGGACTACCCACAAAAACAGAGCAATCGGATTTATTGCAGGCCCTTTATGGCCGCAACGGCGAAAGTCCCGTGGTTGTGCTGACCGCCAGCACTCCGTCCGACTGCTTTTTTTATGCATACATAGCGGCAAAAATTGCCCTGGAACGCATGGTTCCGGTTATTTTGCTCACCGACGGATTTTTAGGAAACGGAAGTGAGCCATGGCGTATTCCCGACATGGCAGAATTGCCTAACATTACCCCTCGTATTGCAAAAGATGCAGCCTCTTTTAAAGCTTACCAGCGAGACGAAAAGCTACTGGCACGTGAATGGGCTTTCCCCGGAATGCCGGGTTTTGAACACCGCATTGGAGGACTCGAAAAAAATATTTCCGGAACAGTGAGTCACGATCCGGAAAACCACCATAAAAATACAGAATTCAGGGAAGAGAAAGTTCAGCGAACTGTTGACCTTGTTCCCGATATTGAATTATGCGGCGACGAAGATGGCGACGTGCTGGTTGTTGGCTGGGGAGGCACTTACGGGCATCTTATCAGCGCCATAAGAGAACTCAGAAAAGAAGGCAAAAATGTTAGTCTGGCACATTTTAATTACATTAAACCACTACCGAAAAATACCGCTGAGGTTTTCAAAAAATTCAAAAAAATAATCGTTTGCGAACTGAACCTGGGGCAATTTGCCAATTACCTGCGCGACAGAGTCCCCGGAATTGAATACCACCAGCTGAATAAACTAAAAGGATTGCCTTTTACAGTAAATGAAATTAAAGAGGGTGTGAACAAATTACTGGAGGAATAAAAAATGACAGAACAAAAATATACCATCAAAGATTTTAAAAGCGAAAACGAAGTTCGCTGGTGTCCGGGGTGCGGAGATTATGCCATTATGAATGCCGTTCAGCGCACCATGGCCGGCATGGGAATTCCGAAAGAAAAATTTGCCGTAATCTCAGGCATCGGATGTTCGTCCCGGTTTCCATATTATATGAGCACGTATGGTTTTCACACTATCCACGGAAGGGCGACAGCAGTAGCTTCGGGTGTAAAAATGGCCAATCCCACGCTGAGCGTATGGGTAATGACCGGCGACGGCGATGCCATGGCCATTGGTGGAAACCACTTCATTCATACCATCAGGCGGAACATCGATATAAACATTGTACTTTTTAACAACCGTGTTTACGGACTTACCAAAGGACAATACTCTCCCACTTCCGACAGGGGCTTCAAAAGCAAAACATCGCCCTTTGGAACAATAGAAGACCCGTTTGAACCGGGGCAGCTGGTTATTGGCGCGCGCGGAACATTTTATGCACGCTCCATCGACAGCAACCTGAAGCTGAGCGAATCGGTGATGCAGGCCGCTGCTGAACACAAGGGAACATCTATGGTTGAAGTTTTGCAAAACTGCGTGATTTATAACAGCGGCGTTCACCGGGACTTAACTGACCCCGATCACCGGGCCGACCGTCAGCTGATTCTGGAACACGGCAAACCAATGCTCTTCGGTGCAGAAAACGAAAAAGGCATTGTGATGGAAAAAGGCAGGCTGAAAGTGGTAAAAATCGGAGAAAACGGGATTACCTTAGACGACATCCTGGTACATGATGCCAGGGAAGTTGATCCTTCGCTGCACCTGTCCCTGATCAACATGTCGCTGCCGGAATTTCCGGTTGCATTCGGAGTAATCAGAAGTGTTGACGCTCCGGTTTACGACGTGGAAATGACAGAGCAAATTAAGAGCGTTCAGCAAACGAGGAAAATTACCTGTATGGATGAACTGATGAAATCGGGCAATACCTGGGAGGTTACCGGAAACGGAAATGGAAAACCCAAAGACTGTCCGCAAAAAGAATTGAAATAATTCAGATATTCTCTATAGTAAAAAAGGATGCCTGTTAAAAAAATCAAAAGTAGGCATCCTTTTTTTATTCCTGAATCTGAAAAATCCAGTTAAATCCCAAGCAATAGTTTTTCAGGTTCTTTCCCCCCTGTAAACATCCGCTCGGGGTGCTCTATGAATTCCTTTACTCTAACCAGAAAACCAACAGAATCTTTTCCGTCGATAATACGGTGATCGTAAGAAAGGGCTACATACATCATTGGTCGGATAACCACTTGTCCGTTAATTGCAACCGGACGATCGACAATGTTGTGCATGCCCAGAATGGCAGATTGTGGTGGATTGATTACCGGTGTTGAAAGCAGTGAACCAAACACTCCGCCATTGGTAATGGTGAAGGTACCCCCGGTTAATTCGTCAACCGAGATTTTTTTATTCCGGGCTTTTTCAGCCAACTCTTTAATTTCCAGCTCAATCTGCGGAATGGTTTTGCTTTCGGCATTCCGAACAATGGGAACCATTAAACCTTTGGGTGTGGAAACTGCAATGCCCACATCCACAAACTGAGGCGAAACAATTTCATCACCGTCCAACTGCGCATTTACCATGGGGTGAGAGTTCATGGCCAGTGCCACGGCTTTTGTAAAAAAGGACATAAAGCCAAGCTTGAAACCTTGCATCTCAACAAACTGCTGCTGGTATTTTTTACGCAGCTCCATTACACTACCCATATCAATTTCGTTGAAAGTGGTAAGCATGGCTGTTTCGTTTTTCACAGCCACAAGGCGTTCAGCAAGCTTTCTCCGCAGAGGAGTCATTCGGTTCCGGTCAACTTCTCTCGAAGCTTCTTTTGGAGACCTCCATTCACCTTCAGCAGAATCACCTGCAACACCCATGGCTGCTTCCACCTCTTTTTTACCTATCCGCTTCAGCCCCTTTATTACATCGTCAATGGATATGCCCTCTTCTTTCATGAAGGCTTTGGCTACCGGTGTTATCTTTACCTGGTCGTATTCATGCGAAGCCTGTTCATCATTTGTTGGTTTCTTCCCTGGAACTTCACCATCTTTTGCTTCAGTATCTTTCTGCTCATGTGTTTTTTGATTTTCAGCCTCAGGGGAGGTGCCTTTTTCCTTTGAGTCTTTCTCTTCCGGTTTTTCTTCAGGTTTCATACTGGTATCGATGGTGCAAACCACTGCGCCAACCTCCACTGTTTCTCCTTCACCGGTTTTTATGGACAACTTTCCGCTTTCGCCGGCCACAATGGTAAGTGTAGCCTTATCCGATTCCACTTCGGCTATCTCCTGGTCTTTGTGAACTAATGCCCCGTCTTCAACGAGCCATGAACCGATTTCTACTTCGGTTACCGATTCTCCCGGACTGGGAACTTTTACTTCTACAATCATTTTCAGTTTTTTTATGAAGCAATAACTTCTTTTTCTTCAAAAACAGCATTTAATATCTTCTCAAGAGCCTGAGTATGTTTTTCCATCAAGCCCACCGCGGGACTTGCACTCTCGTTGCGGGCCACCACTTTCAATCCAAGGCAGTCAAGTTTCCGGTTGATAAAGGGCCAGGCTCCCATATTTTCAGGTTCGTCCTGCACCCAAACCAAATCGGTGGTATTGTATTTCAGAAGAATCTGGTTTATTTGTTTGTTCGGAATAGGATAAAGCTGCTCAACCCTGACAAGGGCAACGTTAGTAATTCCCTTTTCCACTTTATGCTTGTGCAAGTCGTAATACAGTCGTCCCGAAGTAAAAATCACCTTTTCAACCACTTCCGGATCAGCCATCGGGTCGTCGATGACTTCCCGGAATGTACCCTTCGACAGATCTTCAACAGCAGAAACTACCTGGGGATGCCGCAGCAGACTTTTCGGAGTAAAAACAATGAGCGGCAGCCGCATTTTCATTTTCACCTGGCGGCGAAGCAGATGGAACATATTGGCAGGGGTAGTAGGAACAACAACCTGAATGTTGTTGTTGGCCGACAACTCAAGGAAGCGCTCGATACGCCCGCTGGAGTGTTCGGGGCCCTGCCCTTCGTAACCATGTGGCAAAAGCAAAACAAGGTTGTTCATCAATCCCCATTTTTCAAATGCCGAGGTAATATACTGGTCGATGATTACCTGAGCCACATTATGAAAATCGCCAAACTGGGCTTCCCAAATGGTTAATCCGTTAGGTTTTGCAAGCGCATAGCCATACTCAAACCCCATAACAGCATATTCCGAAAGCAGGGAATTATACACATGAAAACTTGCCTGTTTTTCCGACACATGCTTCAACGGGAAATATTTTTCATCGGTGCCTTCCACCACAAAAGAAGCATGGCGGTGAGCAAAGGTTCCACGTTCGGTGTCCTGCCCGCTTAACCGTACCGGATGACCTTCGTTTACCAATGTGCCGTAAGCAAGCAATTCTGCCATGGCCCAGTCGAGCCTGTCGTCGAGCATCATCATCCTGCGGTCGGACAGAATGCGGTTCACTTTTTTAAAGAAACTCAAATCTTCGGGGAGGCTGTTAATTCTTTCTGCAATACGAAACAATTCCTCTGCGTTTACACCTGTTTGCACCGACTGATCAAACATCGATTTCTGCGGCATTTCATAACTTTCGTATTCATTAATCAGAAATTTACGGATTTTCAGCCGTTCGATTTTTTCCGATTCTTTAAATTTTCCATCGAGAAAGCGGTCGAAATCACGAATCTCTTTCCTTGCTTCTTCATGCGACATGATGCCGAGTTGTTCAAGTTTCTCTACATAAATATCGCGCGAATTCGGATGCTTTTCAATCGCCTTGTAAAGCATGGGCTGGGTAAACCGGGGTTCATCTCCTTCGTTATGGCCGTATTTGCGGTAACAAAGGATATCGATAAACACATCGGTTTGAAATTTTTGACGGAATTCCAGGGCCAGACGGATGGTGTAAACCAAGGCTTCCACATCGTCGCCGTTTACATGAAACACAGGCGAACGGGTAACCTTTGCCACGTCGGTACAGTAAGTACTCGATCTGGCATCTACATAAGGTGTTGTAAACCCAACCTGGTTATTAATAATTAAATGAATGGTGCCGCCCGTGCGGTATCCGTCGAGCTGTGACATCTGAATGGTTTCGTAAACCACTCCCTGCGCGGCAATGGCCGCATCGCCGTGAATGATAATTCCGGCAGCTTTACTGTAATCACTTTCATATACCGAATTGATTCGTGAACGCACCATCCCCTGCACAATTGGTCCAACAGCCTCTAAATGCGACGGGTTTGGCATGAGTTTCAGTTTCACTTTTTTACCAAAGTCGGTTTTCACCTCGTTTTCGTAGCCCAGGTGGTATTTCACATCGCCATGCCAAATGTCTTCCTCGTACTCTTTCCCATAGAACTCTTTGAAAATACTTTCATACGGTTTTTCCAGAATGTTGGCCAAAACATTGAGTCTGCCCCGGTGAGCCATTCCCAGAACAAATTCTTCAATTCCAAGTTCTGCTCCACGCTCGATAACGGCATCGAGCGCAGGAATCAGGCTTTCAGCACCTTCGAGCGAAAAACGCTTTTGGCCAACAAACTTTTTATGAATATAACTCTCGAACCCAACGGCCAGCTTCAGATGATAAAGAATATCCTTCCGCGCGTCATCCGAAAGTTTCTCCGAATTGCGGCTGCTTTCCATTTTTTCTTTCAGCCACTGAATCACCTCGGGCTTACGCATGTAAACATATTCCACACCAATGGAGTGACAATAGGTAGCCTCCAGGTGTTCCACAATGTCTTTCAGCTTTGCGGGGCCAATACCCAAATCGTTTCCTGCCTGAAACGTGGTCTCCAAATCATTTTTGTCGAAGCCGAAGTTTTCGATGTCAAGAGTTGGCAGATATTTTCGCCGCGCCCTTACCGGGTTGGTTTTGGTAAACAAATGTCCGCGTTGGCGGTATCCGTGAATTAAACTTAAAATAGCAAATTCTTTGTCGATTTTGCCCCCCATCGACACAGCCTGTTTCACGGGGTAATTGGTACGGGCCAACTCAAAGCCTGCAAAAAAATGTTGCCAGCTTTTATCAAGTAATTCGGGGTTTTTAAGATAGGTTTGGTACAGGTCGTCAACTGCCTCCTGCTCGTGGTTCCCCACAGATGAAAATTTATCCATTGTTTATTTTTATTATCCAATAACTGTAAAGAAAAACAACCCAGTTTTTTGAATGTTTACCAAAAAAACATATTCTCATACAAATTTATAATTTATTGCATTGGGTCAGTAATAATTGTGAATCAGGAACAAATAAAAAGTTAATTCAAAATGTTTTATGGCCAAATTTTACGTACCAAATTGAAGATTGTTATCCGTTCCGAAGAGAATTCCTGCATTGCCTTACTGAAAGTTTGTACGCATGAGGGTTGAACTGTAACCTGCAATCATGCAACCAGCCATTGGCCATGTCCTTGTCACGGTTCCGTGTTTTCTGTTTTGGGAACTGTTGTTAATGGTTTGGCACAAGCCAGTTTAAAAACCTATTCGGTAAAAAAGGAAGGAGACATTTTAACGATCGCCTGACAGATTATTCAAAAGAGTAGTGTTTCCTGATTTTGGATTGAATGTCCCACACACATTCAAGGCCTGCCGGAAAAATCAGGTAATCTCCGGGTTTAACAGTAAGCGCATCGAATTCAGAAACGATGTTCGCTTCGCCTTCGATAATATAGCAATGCTCTGTTTTATCGTAGTACCAGTCGAACTTATCTTCTTCGTGCTCCCATACCGGCCAGTCGAAAACTCCCGCTTCCTCAAGGTCTTCCTGATCTGGTTGTTCAATCTCTATTCTCATCGTTTAATGTTTTTACAAAAATAAAAAAGAAACCTTTTCTGCTAACGGTGTAAACAAATAAAATAGCACAAGCTTTACAAAAACAGGATTTTCTTAAACTGCAAAAGAAAAACAGGAGGAGTTTTGAACCTACAACCCTCTATTTTGTTTGAAATTTTGATGAATGCCGAAAAAATGAGCCCATTTTGGAACGACAGATATGCCACTGACCAATACGTTTATGGAACTGAGCCCAATCAGTTTTTGAAAAGTGAGTTAACCAAACTTCCTTGCGGAAAAATACTTTTTCCGGCCGAAGGGGAAGGTAGGAACGCTGTTTATGCTGCAAAAAACGGATGGGAAGTATTTGCTTTCGACAGCAGCAAAGAAGCCTGCAAAAAAGCAGAAAACCTTGCTGCCTTATCGGGGGTTTCAATTCAGTATAAAGTAACTAACTTCGAGAAAATTAATTTACCAGCTGATTTTTTTGACACCATAGTTTTGATTTTTGCCCATTTTCATCCCTTAAAAAGAAAAGAATACCACCAAAAACTCATCTCCTTATTAAAACCCGGAGGAACAATTCTGCTCGAAGGTTTCTCAAAAAAACAGACAGATTATAATTCGGGAGGCCCCAAAAATATCGAATTGCTATTTTCAAAACAGGAAATCAAGGAAGATTTCAGTTTATTATCCGAATTAAAACTTGAAGAATTGTTAATTAATCTCGATGAAGGCCCATATCACCAGGGAATTGCATCTGTAATACGAATGGTGGGCACCAAAAAGTGAAATATTTCGTTATTCTTAAAAAATGCAATCAAATATTCAGAAACTTTTTTTAAATGCCATCGTAAAAGTGAGCGTCGGCAAAAACTCAAAAGCAGAAACACTCAGGAATTAACTCATTTAAGAAAACCAGAAACGTTCTAATATTAAATTAGTTGGATAATAAACTGGAACAAAAGAAAAAAAGAATTTTAATTTTTGGTATGTAATAAGTATTTACTATTATTGCAGTCGAATTTCAACAAATTCTCGTCTCCACTTTATTTATTTCAAATAAGTTTCATTATTGGTTTAATCAGGATAAGAGAATAATAATTTTTTTACAATGTACGATATTTTAGAATTGAATAAAAAACTCGTCCCTGAGTTGCGTGAAATTGGCAAGGGACTAAAAATCAAGCGCGTAGAATCCTTCAAAAAACAGGATTTGATATACAAGATTTTAGACACGCAAGCCATTCAGGAAGCCGAAAAAAAGGTGAATAAAAGCAATGCAAAAGATCAGCCGCCAGCAAAAAAGGAGGAACGATCTTCTTTTAAAAATTTCCTTCGAAAAAAGCAGGATACACCGAAAGACGACCAAAACCAGGCATCCGAAAAACCGCGTCGCGGAAGAAGGCCCCGGCGTGACAATGTAGAACCTGTTTTGAAAAAGCAACCGGCAGATACACAACCCTCAGCTCCCACTGAGAAAAAAGACAACACAACACAATCGCGCCAGGACCAGATAAAAGCCATTATTCAGGGTTTTAGCGAAAAATCAAAAAGCTCAAAAGACGACGAAAAGGCCAAGGGCAAAAAACAGGAAACTGCGCAAACCGAGAAAGAAAGACCGGTAATTAAAACGCAAAAAGACAAGCAGGAAGGTCAGGATAAAACCGGCGGCCAGCAAAAAGAACATTCCGGCCAACCGAATGAAGTAAAGAAACAACACGAAAGAAAAGATCAGGAAAAACCGGTACACCAGAAAAAAGACCAAAGAGAACATAAAGGCTACCAGCAAAAACAACAAAACGGGAATCAAAATACCGGACAAAGTAAAAGCAGTAAGTTTTATGAATTTGACGGGATTGTTACCAATACCGGAGTTTTGGAAATCTTGCAGGATGGTTACGGATTCCTTCGTTCTTCCGATTTTAATTACCTGAATTCACCCGACGATGTTTATGTTTCGCAATCGCAAATAAAACTTTTCGGGTTAAAAACAGGCGACACAGTAACCGGAACAATTCGTCCGCCCAAAGAAGGCGAAAAATATTTTCCGCTGATAAAAGTTTTGGAAATTAACGGCAGAAGTCCACAGTACATTCGCGACCGTGTGCCGTTCGATCACCTCACCCCGTTGTTCCCCGAAGAAAAATTTGAACTGACAGGAAATGGCCACGACAATATTTCTACCCGTGTGGTGGACATGTTTGCACCCATTGGTAAAGGCCAGCGTGGGTTAATTGTTGCTCAGCCTAAAACGGGAAAAACCGTACTTCTTAAAGAAATTGCCAATGCCATTGCAGCCAATAACCCCGAGGTTTATATGATTGTGCTGCTGGTTGACGAACGTCCGGAAGAGGTTACCGATATGGCCCGCAGTGTTGATGCAGAAGTAATTGCATCTACATTTGACGAACCGGCCGACAAACATGTGAAAGTGGCCAACATAGTGCTGGAAAAAGCAAAACGCCTGGTTGAATGCGGACACGATGTGGTAATTCTGCTCGATTCCATAACCCGTCTGGCCCGTGCATACAACACTGTTCAACCGGCTTCAGGAAAAGTACTTTCGGGTGGTGTGGATGCCAATGCACTCCACAAACCCAAACGGTTCTTTGGGGCTGCACGGAATATCGAAGAGGGCGGCTCGCTTACCATTCTGGCTACTGCACTTACCGAAACCGGCTCGAAAATGGACGATGTTATTTTCGAAGAATTTAAAGGAACAGGAAACATGGAGCTGCAGCTCGACCGGAAACTGTCCAACAAGCGAATCTTCCCGTCGGTGGATATTCCCGCATCGAGTACGCGCCGTGAAGACTTACTTATCAGAAAAGAATTACTGGACAAGCTTTGGATTCTGCGCAATTACCTTGGAGACATGAATTCTCTGGAAGCCATGGAATTTATGAAAACGAGGCTGATGCGTTCCAACTCCATTGCCGAATTCCTGGCATCGATGAACGACGGATAAATTAAACGTACATATAATCTTACAAAAAGCAGGCTCACTGAGCCTGCTTTTTTATTTTTATCAAATCTAAATTACACAAAATATTTAATTCTGACATCTTCACATTACAAAATCAGCCTAAAACTGTTATTTTTGCAGAAAAACTTAATACATTGGAATTTTTTCAAAATTCACATAGAACATTACTGGAAAGTACAAATCCAACCATTGCCAGGGAACTTCAGTTCACCATCGACTGGTCGCATCCGCTTATTTGCATCAAAGGATTCAGGGGAGTAGGAAAAACCATGTTCCTGCTGGATTATCTCAAACAGGAATATCCTGAAGATAATTCGGTTTTGTATATAAATCTCAACAATTTTTACTTTACCCACCGCACCATTTACTCATTTGCCGACGAGTTTGCAAAACGTGGCGGGAAGGTGCTTTTTCTCGATCAAATTCAGAAATACGCCAGTTGGGCCGAAGAATTGCGGCAATGTTACGATCAGCTGCCGGGCCTGAAAATTGTTTTCACCTCGTCACCGGTTTTGCGCGTTGCCGAAGAAAACAAATACCTTAAAGGCAAAGTAAAAGTTTACCATTTGGAAGGCCTTTCCTTTCGTGAATTTTTAAATTATAAAACACAACACAACTTTTCTGCATACTCCTTCACCGATATATTAAACAATCATACAGATATTTCGCGGAAGGTGGTTGAAAAAGTGCGGCCTCTCGCCTATTTCGAAGAGTATCTGAAAATCGGTTTTTACCCCTATTTCACCGACAACCCGAATTTCTATTCCAACCGGCTTTTGAAGCACATTAATCTTGCGCTCGAAATCGACGTACCCTACATCAACCAAATCGAGCTAAAATATTTGTCAAAACTCAGAAAACTGTTGCATATCATAGCCGAAGAAACTCCTTTTTCGCCAAATGTGAGTAAATTGGCAGCCGATATTGAAACATCGCGGGCAACAGTAATGAACTACCTTCGTTACCTGAAAAATGCAAAGCTGATTCAGCTTTTATATTCAAACGGTGATGAAAATGAAATGAAGAAGCCCGACCAGGTGTTTATGCACAACACAAACCTGTTGTATGCCATAGCACCCGACAATGCAGAAAAAATGAATCTTCGGAAAACGTTCTTTTACAATCAGACAGGTTACTTGTTGCCGGTTAACAGCTCTGCAACTGCTGATTTTCTGGTTGACCATACCTGGCATTTCATTGTTGGCGGACACAATACCGAACCTGCAGAAGGTTGCATTGCCGTTGCCGATATGATTGAAACAGGCGCAGAAAATAAAATCCCTCTCTGGCTTTTTGGTTTTTTATACTGAAATTATACTATAAGGAGTGAAATAATAATAATTTGAAACAAAACAAAATAGAAATGGCAAAACAAAAAAAATTTATTACATGCGACGGGAACTACGCTGCGTCGTATATGAGTTACATGTTTAGTGAAGTTGCCTGTATTTATCCGATTACACCTTCATCGAACATGGCTGAAAATGTGGACGAATGGGCTGCATTTGGCAAGAAAAACATGTTTGGGCGCCCTGTTCGCCTGGCAGAAATGCAAAGTGAAGGCGGAGCAGCCGGAGCTGTACATGGAGCGTTACAGGCTGGAGCACTGGCTACAACTTATACCGCATCGCAGGGACTGTTGCTGATGATTCCCAACATGTATAAAATTGCGGGTGAGCTTCTGCCCACAGTATTTCATGTAAGTGCACGAGCCGTTGCGGCGCATGCCCTTTCCATTTTTGGAGATCACAGCGATATTTACGCGGCCCGCCAAACCGGCTTTGCAATGATTGCATCCGGCTCGGTTCAGGAAGAAATGGACCTGGCTGGTGTTGCTCACCTGGCAACCCTGAAATCGAGGATTCCTTTTCTGGCCTTCTTCGATGGGTTTCGTACTTCGCACGAGGTGCAAAAAATTGAAGCACTTCAAATGGAAGACATGGTACCACTTGTTGACCAGGAAGCTTTACAGGAATTTCGTAACCGGGCACTAAACCCTGAAAATCCGGTCACCCGCGGAACTGCCCAGAACCCTGATATTTTCTTTCAGGCCAAAGAATCGATTAACAAATTTTACGATGCCGTTCCAGACATCGTGGCCGGATACATGAAAGAAATATCTAAACTGACAGGACGAGAGTATCATCCGTTTAATTACTACGGAGACCCGGAAGCAGAAAACATCATTATTGCCATGGGTTCGGTTACCGAAACCATTAAGGAAGCCATCGACCACCTGCAGGCGCAAGGCAAAAAAGTGGGAATGATTGCGGTTCACCTGTTCCGTCCATTCTCAGCAGAATATTTCATGCAGGCTTTGCCTAAAACCGTGAAACGTATTGCCGTACTCGATCGGGCCAAAGAACCGGGATCAGCAGGAGAACCGCTCCTTCTCGATGTGAAAACACAATTCTACAGAAAAGAAAATGCACCGCTTATTGTTGGCGGACGTTACGGATTAGGTTCAAAGGACACCACTCCTTCTCAAATTCTTTCGGTTTACGAAAACCTGGAAATGAATGAACCTAAAAACGATTTCACCATTGGAATTATTGACGACGTAACCTTCAAGTCGCTGCCGCCCAAAGAAGAAATTGACATTTCACCCAAAGGTACCTATCAGGCAAAATTTTACGGATTGGGTTCAGACGGGACTGTTGGTGCAAACAAAAACTCCATCAAAATTATTGGTGATGCAACCGATAAATACTGCCAGGGATATTTCCAGTACGACTCGAAAAAGTCGGGCGGTTTTACCTGTTCACACCTAAGGTTTGGCGACAAACCAATCCGCTCCACCTATCTGGTTAACACACCCGACTTCGTGGCATGTCATGTTTCGGCCTACATCAATCTTTACGATGTTTTAAAAGGTTTGAAAAAAGGCGGTTCGTTCCTGCTTAACTCCATTTGGGATGAAGAAGAAACCAAGCGCCGTTTGCCCGACCACATGAAAAAATACCTGGCTGAAAATGAAATTAATTTTTACATTACAAATGGAACCAAGCTGGGCGAAGATATTGGCCTGGGAACACGGACCAATACCATCATGCAATCGGCCTTTTTCAAAATTACAGGAGTTATTCCTTACGAAATGGCTGTTGATGAAATGAAAAAAGCCATTGTAAAATCGTACGGAAACAAAGGCGAAAAAGTGGTAAATATGAACTTTGCTGCGGTTGAAGCCGGCGGTAAAAACGTTCATAAGGTAGAAGTACCTGCCGAGTGGAAAAAAATTGAAGTGAAGGAGGGCAACGGAACATCGGACCGTCCTGAATATATCGTGAAAGTAGTAGATGTAATCAACGGACAAAAAGGCGATAACCTTCCTGTTTCTACCTTTGCCGGCGCCGAAGACGGCACGTTCCCGCTGGGTACGGCAGCCTACGAAAAAAGAGGAATTGCTGTTCATGTTCCTGAATGGCAGGCAGAAAACTGCATCCAGTGTAATCAGTGTTCTTATGTATGTCCGCATGCTGCTATCCGTCCGTTCCTGATGACAGAGGAAGAGGTGGATGCTGCTCCTGAAGGAACCGAAACACGGGTTGCAACACCTTCAAAAATGTTTAACGGAATGCATTTCCGCATTCAGGTGAGTGTGCTCGACTGCACAGGTTGCGGCAATTGTGTGGAGGTTTGTCCATCGAAAGTGAAATCACTTGTAATGGAATCGCTCGACTCGCAGCAGGCTGAAATTAAGCGCTGGGATTATATGGTAAACGAGGTTTCGCTGAAGGAAAAAGTTGTGGACAAAACCAAATCGGTAAAAAATTCACAGTTTGCGCAACCGCTGTTTGAATTTTCAGGCGCATGTGCCGGATGTGGAGAAACACCATACGTGAAACTGATTACCCAATTGTATGGCGAAAGAATGATGATTGCCAATGCCACCGGATGTTCATCCATTTTTGGTGGTTCTGCGCCTTCAACTCCCTATTGCAAGCACAAAGACTCGGGCCACGGTCCGGCCTGGGCCAATTCACTTTTTGAAGACAATGCCGAATATGGCTTTGGTTTTTCCGAAGGAGTTACAGCCCAGCGCAACCGTATCGAGGACATTATGAGGACAGCGTTGAGCAACGGTATTTCCGATTCTGAAAAAGAAGCTTTCCAGCTTTGGATCGACAACAAAAACGATGGCGACGGATCAGCAGAAGCATCTGCCAAAGTTTTGGAAGCCATTGCCGGCAGCAAAAGCGACTATGCCAAAGAAATTGAGAAACTGAAACAATACCTGGTGAAAAAATCGATTTGGGTATTTGGCGGCGACGGCTGGGCTTACGACATTGGTTACGGAGGGCTCGATCACGTAATGGCAAGCGGAGAAGACATCAATGTGCTGGTTATGGATACAGAGGTTTATTCGAATACAGGTGGTCAGTCATCCAAATCAACACCGGTTGGCGCCGTGGCCAAATTTGCCGCTTCGGGTAAAAAAATCCGCAAAAAAGACCTGGGCGCCATGATGATGACTTACGGTTATGTGTATGTTGCACAGGTTGCCATGGGTGCAAACCAGTCGCAATACCTGAAAGCTTTGCGCGAAGCAGAAGCTTACCCGGGACCATCCATCATTATTGCCTATTCACCTTGTATCAGCCACGGACTGAGAGCGGGAATGGGCAACACGCAAGATGAAGAAAAAAGAGCTGTTGAGTCTGGCTACTGGTCACTTTTCCGCTACAACCCTCTGGTTGAGAATGAAGGCAAAAATCCATTCCAGCTCGATTCAAAAGAACCCGACTGGAGCAAATTCCAGAATTTCCTTAACGGAGAGGTTCGCTATACCTCACTGAAAAAATCATTCCCGGCAGAAGCCGATGAACTGTTTAAGGCTGCCGAAGAAAATGCAAAATGGCGTCATAATTCATATAAACGTATGGCGGCCATGGACTTTTCCAAAGCTGAAGAATAGAAAATTCTTTCCTCTACAAGGAACTTTAAATAAAAGTTCCTTGAATCATCCCTTACGGTTTTGAACCGTAAGGGATTTTTTTCAGAGAATCTGCTGCAGGAAAAAATACCGGATATTATTAACACAAAAAAAGGCTGGCACAAATTTGTGCCAGCCTTTTTTTGTTATAACGTTATTCAATTCTGTTCTATCTTTCCACTCTTGATCTGGCAGAATAGTTGATATGCAATGCAGCGGCTTTTCGCAACTCCTGTTTTATGTCGGTTACGATACCCATTGTAGTATTCTCATCAACCTTCAAAGAAGTAACAATCATAGACCTTTCAGCCTCGTTTCTTGCTTCTCTTTCGGCAATAACATAGTCGATGATGTCGCTCACATTTGCAAACTGGTCGTTCAGCTGTATGCGTGGCGCCACCCCAAATGTTTTCTGGTATTGCGCCAACGGTTCTCCAACATAAATATAACTTACCAGCGACTTTTTCTCCAGTTTTGTCAATTCCGTTGCTTGCGGCAAACGCATTTGTACCATGTAAGTTACTTCACGCATGGTTGTACTCACCATGAAGAAGAACAACAACATAAATACAATGTCAGGCAGCGAAGCAGTTGAAATTGGTGGAAGTTCTTTCCCATCTTTTTTTCTAAATTTACTCATACTATCTTCCTCCTACCTTTTTCTGGGTTCAGCTTCCGAAATTCTGGAAGGATAAATTTCACGTACAGCATCTTGTTGCTCCTTTTCCAGTTCGTTGTAAGGCTTGCCAAATTGCCGTCTCGCCAATTCATCTCTTAATTCATTAATGGCAGCAACCAGTTCGTTTTGAACAGCGATATACATTCCATATTTTGTATCCATATCGTTACGCAGGGAGATAACTCCTTTTGAAACCATTATTTCTCCAAAATACGGTACTTGTTTAGGTTCTTTCTCAGGCAGACTTTCTTCATTGTATGGGTTTGCCATAAAATGCTTTGCCCGCTCGCGCAAATCCTGAAGATTTGCGTATTCGCCTTCCACCAGAAGGTCGTTATTTCTGTTTACCAGTACAACAAACACGTTACGTTCCTTGATCTGCTGATCTTCGTCAAGTTGTTCCGGTGGCACCCATTGTGGAAGTCGTCTTTCCAAACCGCTGTCAACGTCCATCGTGGTTGTCACCAGGAAAAAGATAAGTAACATGAAGGCGATATCAGCTAAAGATGCTGCCGGTATTTCAGGTGTTTTTCTTGCCATAATTAATTTTCCTGTTTTAGTACCACGAATTTGATCACTTAAATAAACGGGTTACCGATGAAAACAGAATAGACAAAACAGCGATAGCCAGAAGGATGTATGTGGCATACAACCCGGTATCGACCAATTTGGCCACCTGTGGTGTCAGTGTACCGTCGTTAATAAATTTCTGTGCGCCTGCAAACTGCGGAATTGCATCCGAAGCGAGAAGGTACGAGACCAGTGCTACAACTACCAGAAATACAAGGGAAATTAGACCCTTTTTGGCAGCGCTCATATCGGTAGCCATGTGAAATAATCCGGCCAGCACTGCAATTCCAGCGCCAATGGCCAGCAAAATATAGGTCCATACCAGATTAGAGTTAATCCAACCACCCATTGTCGGGTCGGCATCGTTCTCACTAATGTTTACCATCATTGAAACAATAAGAACCGCTGAAACAATGAGCAGGACCCATAAGACTATGGTTACAATTTTTCCTACTTTTTCCATGGGATATTCTTATTTTTTCAATTGATGTTTTACCAGTAAATCTAACAATGAGATGGATGCATCTTCCATATTATTTATGATGCCGTCGATTTTTGCAACACAATAGTTGAAGAAAATCTGAAGGATAATAGCTACCAACAGACCGGAAACGGTTGTAATCAAAGCCACTTTAATACCACCGGCAACCAGTGCGGGAGAAATGTCCCCTGCAATCTCGATGGCGTCGAAAGCGCCAATCATACCAATTACAGTTCCCATAAACCCGAGCATCGGTGCCAGAGCAATAAACAGGGCAATCCAGCTTAAACCTTTTTCAAGCAAACCGGCCTGAACCCCACCATAAGATATGATTGATTTTTCAACTACTTCAATTCCATGGTCAAAACGGTCGAGTCCCTGATAAAAGATACTTGCAACCGGACCGCGTGTTTTACGGCAAACATCTTTGGCTGCTTCTATGCCTCCACTTTCAAGTGCCTGTTCAACATCGGCAAGCAGCTTTTTGGTGTTGCTTGTAGCAAGGTTAAGGTAGAGCACCCTTTCAATTGAAAATGCCAAACCGAGAATCAAAGCGATTAATACGAATGACATAAACATGGGATCACCTTCAATAAATTTTTGTTTAAGCTGGCTGTGCAGCGATTGACCTTCTTCAGCAGCAGCGGCTGCTTCTTCAAACGGATCGGCTGTTAAATCAACCTGCTCTTCCTGAACAGCAGCGGTTTCTTCTGCAGCTGCTTCTTCCTGAGCAACCACAGCATTTGATGCCATAAAAAACAGCATTCCTGATAATGCCATTAACGCGAATAGTTTTTTCATAATTAATTTGAATTTTTAATTAATAATCTTCTAGATTTTTGAAATATTTGAATTTTTGTCAATTTCTATTTTTCTACAACAAATAACACGTTTTCCATTGAAATAATCAAATATAATAACTTAAAAAATTATATCCATCAATACTTTTAAAGAACTTTTTTTCTCAGGATTTATGCGAAATAACTCATTTTCTCCCTTTCAGCGGAGAGAGGGGGATTCGAACCCCCGGTACCGTTTCGCGGTACACACGCTTTCCAGGCGGGCCAGTTCAACCACTCCTGCACCTCTCCGTGTCTTCCGGCAAGCCAGAAATTAAGGGGCGCAAAATAATAAAAAAAATGCGAAAAAAATAACCCTAATCACTTATTTCACCGCGAAGATTCTTATTCAGATACATTTTAATCTGGCCGTTTGTCAGTTTTTGTCCCAGCAAAAACATCAACTTGGTAATGGCGGCTTCTGTTGTCATATCTTTCCCTGATATAACACCTGCTTTTAAAAGTTCCAGACTTGTTTCATACTGGCCCATTGACACACGCCCCCCCTGGCACTGTGTCACATTCAGCACGATGATATCGTTTTTTATTGCCTTTTTAATGCAATTAATTAACCACCGTGAGGTAGGCACATTGCCTGATCCGAAAGTTTCCAGTACCACTCCTCTCAACCCGGGGATGCACATAATGGAATTAAATACTTTTTGGTTAATTCCGGGAAACATTTTTAAAATAACCACATGATCGTCAAACTGAGAGTTCACTTTCAATATTCCCTGGTTTTCAGGGTAGTGTATAAATTCGGGCTGAAAACGAATATCTACTCCTGCCACAGCCAGATCCGGGTAATTGACCGACTGAAATGCGCTGAACTGATCGGCATCTCGTTTTACAGTTCGGTTTCCCCTGAACAATCTAAAATCGAAGTAAATACATACTTCCGGAACCATACTGGCCCCGTTTTTTTGGGCGGCTGCAATTTCCACCGATGTAATCAGGTTTTCTTTTCCGTCGGTGCGAAGTGTTCCGATGGGGAGCTGCGATCCGGTCAGAATAATGGGTTTGTCGAGGTTCTCAAACATGTAACTTAACGCAGAAGCAGTATAAGCCATGGTATCGGTTCCGTGCAGAACAACAAACCCGTCGTAATGATTGTAATGTCTTTCGATGGTTTTGGCAATTTTTATCCAAACTGCCGGCGTAACATTGGAAGAATCGAGAGCCGGATTGAATTTAATGGTCTTTATATTGTAATTAAACTTATTGAGCTCGGGTACTTCTTCCAATATTTGATCAAATTTTACTGGTGCCAACGTACCTGAGAGGGGCCGTTGTACCATTCCAATGGTACCTCCGGTGTAAATAATCAGAATGGAAGGTTTTCGGTTTTCTGGTTTAGCCATAAAATGGAATTCATTTTTTGTGCAAATTATCAAATTCCAAACAAACTGCGCGCGTTTTCCGAAGTTATTTGGGCAATATCGTTAACTGAAATACCATAAACTTTGGCAACAGCCTGAGCCACATATACAAGGTATGCACTTTCATTTCGTTTACCTCTTTTAGGATCGGGTGTTAAATAGGGTGCATCTGTTTCGAGCACAAGAGATTGAACCGGAATGTTTTTAATCACATCGGCCAGGTCACTGTTTTTAAAGGTTATCACTCCGCCAATGCCAAGCAAAAAACCGGCATCAATAACCTGGCGTGCTTCGGGTTCAGTGCCCGTGAAGCAGTGGAAAATTCCTTTCAGAGTTCCATCCTGCTCTTCTTTAAGTATGGAATACACTTCGCTGAACGACTCCCGGACATGGATAACAACCGGCAACTGGTGCGATTTGGCCAGTTTAAGCTGCCGTCTGAAAGCATCACGCTGTTCATTCAGATATGTTCTGTCCCAGTACAAATCGATTCCTATTTCACCAATGCCGTAAAACTTGCGCTTATCGAGCCAGTATTTCACTGCCTCAAGCTCATCGTTGTAATCGGCATCAACCGATGTGGGGTGTAACCCCATAAGCGGATAGCACAAATGCGGGTAGGCATCGTTTAAATCTAACAACCTTTTTACAGAACCGGAATCGATATTTGGAAGAATGATTTTTTTCACATCGTTATCGTAGGCGCGTTGCAACACCTCGTCCACATCGTGTATAAACTCTTCCGAATAAATATGTGCGTGCGTATCTATCAGCATGTCAAAACATCAAATTTTGACAAATGTAAAAAAGTGTTTTATCCTAAAGGCATTTTCTATTTTATCAATAGATTAAATTTTCAGAATAAAACACTTTATCACAGGATTGTAGGCGACGGCAATTAAACCACCCCCTGTGCCAGCATTGCATCGGCCACTTTTACGAAGCCTCCCACATTGGCGCCTTTAATATAATCTACTTTATTCCCCGGTCCCGGAATTCTTCCAAAATTAACACAGGTGTCGTGGATGTTCTCCATGATGACCTTCAACCGGGCATCAACCTCTTCGCGCGGCCAACTGATACGCATACTGTTTTGCGACATTTCCAGCCCTGAAACAGCTACACCGCCTGCATTAACTGCTTTCCCCGGTGCATAGCTGATGTTTTTCGACAGGTATTCTGCTGCACTGGCAGTACATCCCATATTAGAAGCTTCGGCGAGAAGATGACATCCGTTTTTAACCAGTTCCTTCGCGTCGTCGATATCTACTTCGTTTTCGGTAGCGCAAGGCATGGCCACATTCATCGGGACCTCCCACGGACGTTTACCGGGAACAAACTTAGCTCCAAACTCATGGGCGTAAGGCTCTACAATATCGTTGTTGCTGGCACGCAATTCAAGCAGGTATTCCACTTTTTCATCTTTAATGCCATCGGCGTCATACACATATCCGTCGGGGCCCGAAATGGTTATTACTTTTCCACCCAGTTCGTTTATTTTGTTAATGGCTCCCCAGGCAACGTTTCCGAATCCCGATACACCAACATTCTGGCCTTCGATGTTCATACCCATACGGCGCAACATGTGTTCAGCAAAATAAACGGCGCCAAAACCGGTAGCCTCGGGACGGATTAAACTGCCTCCCCAGGCCAGCCCTTTACCGGTAAACACGCCGGTAAATTCATTTTTCAGGCGCTTGTACTGGCCAAACATGTAACCTACTTCGCGGCCACCAACACCAATGTCGCCTGCCGGCACATCCGTATTGGGTCCAATGTGTCTGAAAAGTTCGTTCATAAACGACTGGCAGAACCGCATAATTTCACCGTCAGACTTTCCTTTCGGGCTGAAATCGGACCCGCCTTTTCCGCCGCCCATGGGCAGGGTGGTAAGACTGTTTTTAAAGGTTTGCTCAAATCCCAGAAATTTCAGAATGCTCAGTGTTACACTGGCGTGGAATCGTATTCCCCCTTTATAGGGCCCCAGTGCCGAATTGAATTCTATACGGTACCCCCGATTAACCTGAACTTCCCCCCGGTCGTCAACCCACGGTACGCGAAAAATGATAACCCTTTCAGGTTCTACCATCCGTTCCAGTATGTTGGCTTTCTGGTAACGTGGATTTTTCTGGTAAAAATCCCAAACTGAGCCGATTACCTCTTCTACGGCCTGATGAAACTCTTTTTCTCCCGGAGTCCGGTTTTCAAGACTCGCAATGAACTCATTTATATTTGTTTTCATTTTATGAATGGTTTAAAATAACAAAGTAAATTTAGCCAACTAAAAAATAAAAAGTAAGAGAAGCACCAACAATCGACCAAACATTATACCATTCACATACAGGCTTTTACAAAAAACAAAAAGATGTTAAATAACAGGGTCTGACAATCGTCAGGATTTGCAGGGGCAAAAAAAAGCCTTCCTCCGAAGAGAAAGGCTTTTAAATTTTACCGACGGCATTTTTACATCATGCCGCCCATGCCACCCATTCCGCCGTGTCCGCCGGCAGGCATTGGTTGTTCTTTTTCTTTTTCTTCCACAATTACAGTTTCTGTAGTAAGCAACATTCCTGCAATTGAAGCTGCATTTTCCAGTGCAATCCGGGCCACTTTGGCCGGGTCAATTACTCCGGTTTCATAAAGATTTTCGTATTTGTCGGTGCGGGCATTGTAACCAAAGTCGTCTTTGCCTTCGCGAACTTTCTGAACTACCACTGCTCCTTCTTTACCAGCGTTTTCAACAATCTGACGAAGTGGTTCTTCAATGGCACGTTTCACGATTTCAATACCGGTTTGCTCATCGTCGTTATCACCTTTCAACTTTTCTAAAGCCGGAATAGCGCGTACGTAGGCCACACCTCCGCCAGGAACAATTCCTTCTTCAACGGCAGCGCGGGTTGCACTCAAAGCATCGTCAACGCGGTCTTTTTTCTCTTTCATCTCCACTTCTGAAGCGGCACCCACATAAATTACTGCAACACCACCGGCCAGTTTAGCCAGACGTTCCTGCAGTTTTTCGCGGTCGTAATCAGATGTTGTGGTTTCAATTTGTTTTTTAATTTGAGAAACACGTGCTTTGATGGTATCCGGTGCGCCTGAACCATTAACAACGGTCGTATTTTCTTTGTCAACGGTAATTTTTTCAGCTTCACCAAGCATTTCAAGGGTAGTCTGCTCCAGCTTCATGCCTTTTTCTTCGGTAATAACAGTACCACCTGTCAGAACTGCAATATCTTCGAGCATCTCTTTTCTGCGGTCGCCAAAACCCGGAGCTTTAACAGCGCAAACTTTCAATGAACCACGCAAACGGTTAACAACCAAAGTGGCCAGTGCTTCACCATCCACATCTTCAGAAATAATCATCAGCGGACGACCGGCCTGTGCAGTTTGTTCCAGAACAGGAAGGAGGTCTTTCATGGTACTGATTTTCTTATCGTGGATAAGAATGTACGGGTTTTCAAGTTCAGCAGCCATTTTCTCGGCGTCGGTAACAAAGTAGGGAGAAATGTAACCACGGTCGAACTGCATGCCTTCCACTACGTCAACGTAGGTATCGGTACCTTTCGATTCTTCGATGGTGATAACACCTTCCTTGTGTACTTTCTTCATGGCTTCTGCAATCAAAGCACCAATGGTGTCATCGTTGTTTGCAGAAACTTTGGCAACCGATTCGATTTTTTTGTAGTCGTCGCCAATGGTGTGCGCCTGGTCTGCAAGGCTTTTAACCACTTTTAAAACAGCTTTGTCAATACCGCGTTTCAAATCCATTGGATTTGCACCGGCAGTAACGTTTTTCAACCCAACAGAAATAATGGATTGAGCCAGTACAGTTGCAGTGGTTGTTCCGTCGCCGGCATCGTCGCCGGTTTTCGAAGCCACCTCTTTAACCATCTGTGCTCCCAGGTTTTCGTAAGCATCAGGAAGGTCAATTTCTTTTGCTACTGTTACACCGTCTTTGGTAATTTGAGGTGCGCCAAATTTTTTCTCGATAACTACATTACGCCCTTTTGGTCCTAATGTAACCTTAACTGCATCAGACAGTTGGTCAACACCTGATTTCAGTTTGTCACGGGCATCAATGTTAAATTTAATCTCTTTTGCCATTTTTATTTACTTTTTTTGAATTTTAAATTAAGCAATGTACAATACATCGGTTTGCGACATCAGCAAATAATCTTCTCCGTCGATATGCAACTCGGTACCGGAGTATTTGCCATAAGAAACTACATCACCCACTTTTACTTCCATGGGTTCGTCTTTTTTGTCCGCACCAATAAGAACTACTGTTCCTTGCTGTGGTTTTTCTTTTGCTGAATCCGGGATGATAATCCCACTTTGTGTTTTTTCTTCGGCTTCCATGGGTTTAACCAGGATTTTTCCTGCCAGAATTTTACCTTTTAGCTCTGCCATTGTTTTTTACGTTTTATTATTAAACATTTTTTTCAAAAATCGACACACACCTAAAGCACATTTTGTACCAAAGGCAGATGTGCTCACTTTTTCAGCCAGAAATGGACAAAATTGCATTTTAAAAAAGTAAATTGTCAGGAGCAACGCCACCAAAGCACTGATAGTCAACAAAAAACAATCAATCTCAAATCATCTGACAGCCTGACAGAAAAGCAAAACAGAATTTATTCGAAATGGTATTCAAAAATATGCCTGAATCCGCGCAGGAAATCGGAAGTTTTCAGGCGTTTTTTTCCGGAAAGCTGTAAGTCGGTAATTTCAAGCCAGCCATTACCGCAGGCTACATTCAAATAGGATTCATCATCAGAATCAATCGTTCCCGGCTTGGCTGTTTCTGCCGCAATCACAGGCTGGGCAAAAAATATTTTACAGGGAAGTGTACGTCCGCTTTCTTTATGCACCAGATTACACCATGCCGCCGGATGAGGGGAAAGGCCGCGAATGAGGTTTCTTACAGTTTCAACTTCCTTTGTCCAGTCTATTTTACAATCCTCCTTGAAAATTTTTGGGGCGGATTTTATAATTTTTTCCTGCATCAGTTCTGCCTGAGGAACGGGTTTCACCTTTCCTGCCGACAAAGAATCCACGGTTTCAATTACCAGTTTGGCTCCAAGATTCATCAGCTGGTCGTGAATGTTTCCCGCGGTGTCGTTCTCTCCTATTCTAATTTCGCGGCGGAACAGTATCTTCCCGGTATCGATTTCGTGGTCGAGCAAAAAAGTGGTCACTCCGGTTTTTGTTTCTCCGTTGATGATGGCCCAGTTGAGTGGTGCAGCGCCACGGTATTGCGGTAGAAGTGATGCATGAAGGTTGAATGTTCCAAGCCGGGGCATTTTCCAAACCGCTTCGGGCAACATTCTGAAAGCTACCACAACCTGTAAATCGGCTTGCAGCGCTTTTAATTCTTCCAGAAATTCAGGATTTTTCAGTTTTTCAGGCTGAAGAACTTTCAAACCCTTTTCAACTGCATATTTTTTGACATCCGACTCGGTTAATTTTTTTCCTCTTCCGGCCGGTTTGTCGGGAGCTGTAATTACGCCAACCACGTTATAGCCGTTTTCAACCAACGCCTTCAAACTGACCATAGCAAAACCCGGGGTTCCCATAAAAACTATCCGAAGCTCTTTTCCTCTCATCAACATAAATTTTCAACAAAAATAAACATTCACATGAATTTTAGGACTTTTTAATTGCTAAACCTGATATACCGGGGAACGCAAAAAGTTTTGTTCACCAATTATTTAAGTCGGGTATTGCCTTTTTGCGCTTTTGGCCAGTACGGACAATGCCTGCATCCGTTGGCACAACAATACCCGCGCCTGGTCAAATATTCCGCAGTCATTACCCGGTATCCGTTTTCGAAATAGAAATCTTTTCCCTCCGAAAGGTCATCGCTGAAATCAATATTGTCGTCAAAATGATCAAACCTGTTGCTCATAAAGTGAAAATCTCCAAATTAACCGTACATTTAAACACAAAACGCAAAGAAAAGATGGGAATAGAACGCGATTATTTAATGCGACAGCTGATGATGCTTTTCGATGTCATTCAGAAAATATTCAATTTCAGGAAGAAAGGAGAAAAGGAAGAGGCTGAAGAGCAAATCCGGTATTTCTACAATTACCTGAAGTTGGAGACGAGAATTCAGGAGAAAAGTATTGAATCTCTTCTTGATTATCTGGTTTCGGAGAAAAAATTCACCAACAACCACCTGGAGATGATTGCCTTTGTTTTAAAAGAGCAAGGCGAGTTGGCTGAAGATTCAGCGCAAAAACTGGATTTTTTCAGAAAAGCATATTTCCTTTTGGAAAAAGTTGACCGCGAAAGCACCAGTTTTTCCATGGACCGGCAAATGAAACTGGCCGAGTTGAGGGAGTATCTGAATTGAAAGGGAATTAATGCAGAAAGGCATAAATGCATGAATGCATAAAGGATTCAATTTTTGAAGAAATTCAATAATATGGCAATTCTGAGTTTCGCAATTTTTCAGTTTAACCGTTTCGCAATTTTTCAATTTCACAATTTTACAGAAAAAACATGGCCACTCCACCCACTGTAACCACAGCACCCAAAATCTCTTTCCAGTTCACTTTTTCCTTAAAAATGATTACCGCAGGCAAAATAATAAGCACCGGAACAATGGCCATCAGCGTTGCGGCAATGCCGGTTTCGGTGTGCTGCACAGCCAAAAGCGAAAAGGAAACGCCCAAAAACGGACCGAAAAATGCACCGAGTGTTATTCGTTTCATGGCTGAACCATGTTTGAGTGCAGACCAAACCCTCGGCCACCGTTTCATGAAAATAAAAAGAATGGCAAATCCGGCAATTCCGGTAAGCACCCTGATTTGCGAAGCGGAGAAGGCATCGTAACTGCCCATTCCCTTTTTACTGAGAACGAGTCCTGCCGCCTGTCCTAGCGCACCTCCCAGTGCCAGTAAAATTCCGGGAACCGAATAATTGGATTTCAATTTCCTGACGATGGAACCATTTTTTTCGGTTTTTTCCCGCTTCAAAATCACGATAACAATACCAACCATTGTAATAGCCATTCCCAGCCAGCTTTTCGGGGAGAGCACTTCGCCCAGCATCAGCCATCCCACAAATGCAGCAAAGGGCGGCGCCAGCGACATCATAAGCATGGAAATGCGTGCACCAACTACCACAAAAGCCTGAAAAAGAAGCAAATCACCAATGACAAAACCAACCAAACCCGAAAGAGCCAGCCACTGCCACTGAAACAGCGTAGCATCGGTGGGGAAGAAAAAACCGCGGGCAATCCAGCTGTAAACGCCAATAAAAAAGAAAGCCATGACCAACCGGATGAGGTTCACGGCCAGCGACCCCACCTTTTTCCCTGCCGACTCGAATGCCATGCTGGTGACGGTCCAGAAAACCGCCGTGAGCAATCCTGCTATTTCACCAAAGTAATTTTGCATTTTTCAGGGCGCAAATGTAACAATTCAAAAACATGAAACTGAAGCATGTCATTTTATTTTTAGGCATGATTTGTTATTTTGCAAAAAAAAATCATGAACCGTGCAATTTTACTATTTCTGATTGTTTCATTTAGTTTCTCCTGTTCAAAAGATAAATTTGATTCACCGGGTGTGATAACAGGTTCAGCTTTTTTTACGACGAATATATCCAGTTGGCCGGCAGAAGGTTACGATAACCACAGCGGAATAAAAGTTACTCTGTACGACCAGAATAAATTCCGAAAAACGGTTGAAACCGACAAAAATGGTGCATATGAAATAAATAATGTAAAAGAAGGAGACTACCAAATTCGTTTTGAAAAGGAAGGGTTCACCTATTATGAATTGTATGACATTCAGCACAATGGAACCGACACGCTTGAATTTTTCTACACCGGAGCAACAAAAACCGTTTACCTGATGGAAATTAAGCAAATAGACTATAAAATGATAAAACCCCCATTTATAGCATCTTACAAAGGCAGCATTGATTCCGGTCCCAACCAGGGGAAACACGGAGAAAATTTTGAAATTGCAGTGGAGGTTGAAAATGCCCCGCATTTCGGTTGTGTCGTATTTGTTAACGACAGTAAACCAGTTGACGATTTAAACTATAAACTGGCGGTTCATACAGGCACTTTTAGTAGAACCAGTCTTCCCAACCCAATAATCAGATTCAAATTTTCACTTTTGGACAGGGAAATTTTTCGCCCAAGCTCAACCATTTATTTGCGTTATTATCCATGTGCATCAGGATTATTCAAATATGATCCCTGGATGGAAATCGATAAATATTTTATGATTTACCCCAACCAAAGCACATATAAGGAATTTACCCTGCCCACCGATTTATTTTATTACGAGGGGAGATTGCTTTAATCGAGCAATTCTGAAACCGCTTCGCGCAAGGCTTCGTCGCGTTTATTTTTGGCGATGATTTTCCCGTTTTTATCGACGATTAAACTGGCCGGAATAGAATTCACTGCATACATTTGGGCTGCAGCATTGTTCCAGTAGGCCAAATCGGAAACATGTTCCCAAGTGAGTTTATCGTCGTCTATGGCTTTTAGCCAGGCATCGCGGTCACGATCGAGTGAAACGCCAAACACGCTGAAGCCCTTGTCTTTGTAATCGTTGTAAACGGCCACAATATTCGGGTTTTCCTGACGGCAGGGTCCGCACCAGGCAGCCCAGAAATCGAGCAACGTATATTCATTTTGTTTGTAAATATCCGAAAATTTCACCGGATTCCCATCTTGATCATTCATGGTAAAGTCAGGTGCAACCTGGCCCACTGCCACGGTTTTCAATTTTTCTATGCGTTCTTTTAAGGAAACAATCGAGGGAACTTCGTTTAGTTTAGGATCGAGCCCACTCACCAGATTATCCAGCTCGTCCACTTCCATTCCGTGTTGCACACGCGAAAGGAAATAAGGAGCGGCATACGAACCGGGATTATTTCGCACAAAATCGGCCTGCATATTGTTGGTGCTTTCATACATTTCCTCTACCTGCTGCATAAGTTCAGCTGCTTTTGCTTCATCTCCGGCAGCGGCGGCTTCGCGCGCTTCCTGGTAAAGTGCCATATATTCTTCCCCAATTTCCTGAATCCGGCTGTTTACCTGGTTGTATTCATCGTGGGTTTGTGAACCGGTTACTGTAATCTGTTCCATATTGCTGGCATCGCCAGATACTGTCATTTTTGAATTTTCAACAAACAGGATGGTTTTTGCCCGTTGTCCCAATACAGACAAATAATGATCTTCCGGTGTAACAACTTCGCCTTTCAAAACGGCTGTTCCATCCACAATGTCTGCCGTATCAACCGGAATCCATTGTGAAGCGCCTCTTTTTTCCAATAAAATCTGCCCCTCAGCATCTTCGAGGTTCACGGTAATTTCAAATCCTTTTTCCTGCTGGCTGCATGCAAAAAATGCAACTGCTGCTATTAAAACCAATACTTTCTTCATTTTCTTCAAATTAAACTGTTTGTGAATTTTGCCCGAAAGATAGAAAATCATTTAACAACGAAAAAACCAGCGATTCACTATTCAGCAAAAAAACTTAAATTTACCTTATGAAACCGGAAAAAAGAATACATATACTGATAGTCAATAACGCTGAGAAAGGCATTACGGAATTTACCAAACCGCTGGAAAAAATTGTATCAGCAATGGGGTTCACTTCTGAAACTATTGAATACAGGGATTGCCTTCATTTTGATTTCGAGAAAACAGAAGGCATTTTGCTGTCCGGTTCACCACAAGGCAACGATATTGTGCAACACCATCTCCCTTACTTCCAATGGTTGAAAGCGTATGAAAAACCTGTTTTGGGAATTTGTGCCGGACATCACATTGCCGGATATCTTTACGGGGCAGAATTATTGCGCGGCGAAGAACCGGAATCCGGCGATTTTATTGTTGAAATTCTGGAAGATGATCCGCTGTTTTCGGGCCTGTCGCAAAAAATTACCGTAAAACAAATGCACAACGATTCCATTTCGCTCCCTCCGGGTTTCGAACTGCTGGCCACCTCAAAAACCTGCCACAACCAGATTATGAAACATTGGAATAAACCGCTTTACACCTGTCAGTTTCACCCTGAATATCACAATCACAAACTGATTCATAATTTTTTAAACATAGTAATCCACGAATCTTTAGGCATGGATTGAAATAATAGTTTTGCTGCAAGTTAAATTGCAACTACTGTTTGTGCCTGACTTCTTTTAATATCCTCAAAAACAGCTCCTTTTTCATGTACAGAGTTTACAGCTCTTCCCGAAGGATCAGCATTGCCCTGAAATGAAGCATCCCATGCCAGTGCCTCGCCTGTGCTGCACGCTATGGATGGCACGGAAGGAACACATGCTGCTGCCTGGTCCGATGGAAAATGTTCGCTGTAAATGGTCCGGTACATGTATTCCTCTTTGTTCATGGGTGTATTCACCGGGAAGCGGAATTTTGCATTTTCCATCATTTCGTCGGTGACCTGCTCGCGGGCAATCTGTTTCAGTGTGTCAATCCAGCCGTAGCCCACACCGTCGGAAAATTGTTCTTTTTGGCGCCAGGCTACACTTTCGGGCAGGTATTTTTCAAATCCTTTACGCAGGCACCACTTTTCCATTTTCCCGTCTTTGGCCATTTTGGCTTCCGGGTTGAATCGCATGGCCACATCTATGAATTCCTTGTCGAGGAACGGAACCCGTCCTTCCACACCCCACGAAGCCAGCGACTTGTTGGCACGCAGGCAGTCATATAAATGTAAACGACTCACTTTGCGTACACTTTCCTTATGAAACTCCTCCGCGTTGGGCGCTTTATGAAAATAGAGATAGCCTCCGAAAATCTCATCGGCGCCTTCGCCGGTCAATACCATTTTTATTCCCATCGACTTTATTACTCGTGCAATCATATACATGGGCGTGGATGCACGCACAGTTGTTACATCATACGTTTCGATGTGGTAAATTACATCGCGGATGGCATCCAGTCCTTCCTGAATGGTATAATGAATTTCGTGGTGAATGGTGCCAATATGGTCGGCTACTTTTCGGGCGGCAGCCAAATCGGGCGATCCCTCCAAACCAATAACAAACGAATGTAACTGCGGCCACCAGGCATCTTTCTGGTCGTTTTCTTCAATTCGTTTGGGAGCAAATTTTTTGGCCAGCGCCGATGTAATGGACGAATCGAGACCACCCGAAAGGAGAACACCATAAGGCACGTCCGACATCAACTGACGGTGAACGGCATCTTCCAAAGCTTGAGCAAGTTCATCAATGTCAGCCGGATTATCTTTCACATTTTCAAATTCTGTCCATTCGCGTTCATACCAGCGTTTCAGTTCGCCATCTTTACTGTATAAATAATGTCCGGGAGGAAATTCCTGAATTTTTTTGCAATAGCCTTCCAAAGCTTTCAGTTCTGAAGCCACATAATAATTACCAAATTCATCCCAACCCTGATAAAGCGGAATAATTCCGATGTGGTCGCGGGCAATCAGGTAGGCATCTTCTTCCTCGTCGTAAAGGCCGAAAGCAAAAATACCGTTCATATCGTCGAGAAACTTTTCTTTCTTTTCGCGGTAAAGTGCCAGAATCACTTCGCAATCGGAGCCGGTTAAAAACTCGTATTTCCCTTCAAACTGTTTTCTGATTTCGCGGTGGTTATAAATTTCACCGTTTACGCCCAGAATCAGCTTCCTGTCTTTGCTATATAAAGGCTGGCCTCCCGATTCCGGGTCAACAATGGAAAGCCGCTCGTGCGCTATCAACGCTTTATCACCGCAATAAATCCCCGACCAGTCCGGGCCACGGTGCCGTAATTTTTTCGACATCTCCAAAACCTGTGGCCGCAACTGTTGGCTTTCGGTTTTTAAATCAAATGCACATACTATTCCACACATTTTTCTGCAATTTTAGTTTATACTGTCTTTGTGCGCCAAAAATATACATTAAGACAATAAAACCAAATTATTTTTGACATTTTTCCAATTTAAATGATTTTTATTTTACAAATAGAAATTAGACGCTCTGTCAAAAATCATAATACTATTCAACCATTAAAAATGTACTTTTATAAAAATCGGCAAACAATCTGGCACTAACTTCTTGAAAACATCTTATTTATCCAGCAAAAAATGTTATAAATCAATGGTTGCTCTGCATAAAAATTCTGAAAAAATAAAACCTGTTTTTAATTTTTTCGTTAACTGATTTGAACGAAATACCACTATATTTGTTAGAGTTCTCAAAATAATTCTTTAACAAAAAAACAAAAAGATATGAGCTATTATTACAGTACCGTGTTGAAAAACAAAAGTTTTGAACAAGTAATTGAGAATGTAAAGGCTGAACTGGCGAAAGAGGGTTTTGGTGTTCCATCAGAAGTAGATATGCAAAAAACCTTTAAAATGAAATTGGATATCAACTTCAGAAAGTATCGCATATTGGGTGCCTGTAATCCGGAATATGCCCTGAAGGCAGTGGAAAGTGAAAAAAATATTGGTGTATTATTGCCCTGCAGCGTAATAGTTCAGGAACACGAAAATGGCGATGTGGAAGTAGCTGCCGTTGATCCACTGGCATCCATGATGGCCGTTACAAATCCCACCGTTCAGGAAATAGCCACAGAAATTACACGCAGGCTGGAAAGGGTTATTGAAAATTTGAAATGACTCGTTTTTTGAATAATCTCAATACATTATTCAATCAAATACAAATTTTTCTCCGTTCGCAGCACCATTTTTCCCCGCACGAAAGCCGGAACAGCCTTTACCGTTTCGCCGATGCTGTTTTCAGCTACCTTTTGGAATGAATCTCCAGGTTTAATTATGGTGCAGTCGCCTCTTACATTGAAAAAGTAAATATGCCCGGCTGCATACACGGGCGATGAGTTGAAGTTGCCCCTCAGTTGCTCTTTCCAGATGGGTTCACCGGTCGTGGCATCAAGGCAGGTAACCATGCCACGGTCGTGCACCATATACATTTTGCCATCCACAATAACAGGGGTGGGAATTTGCGGCACTTCATCCTCGTACATCCATTTCACATGCGTTTCGGTTACGTCTCCTTTTCCTGTTGGATCAACCGCATATTGCCGGGTAAAAAAAGGAATATTATCCAGAAAAATCCAGCCTGAGTTAACAAACACCAATCCGTTCCAGTAGAGCGGCTGGCTCACGGTGGAATCGTATCCGTATTCGATGGTCCACACCACTTCACCGGTATTCACATCGTGGGCAAAACACATAAATGCAGCGTTACTTATCATGAGTTCCCTGCTGTCAACTTCAATAACAATGGGCGTTTGATACGACTTGCGGTAAACCGGTTCCAGCGGATCGTATTTTTCTTTTGGCCGAACGCTTTTCCAGATGGTTTCGCCGGTGGTTTTATCGAGCGCAACCACATACGGATCGTGGGTTCCTTCCAGATGAACAATCAGCATATTTTTATGAAGGATCGGCGAAGAAGCGGGTCCCTGCATGTGTTCCGCTTTTAAATCTTCGCGCTGCCAAACCACTTCAAAATTTTCAGTACTGATGCAGGCCGTTCCAAAGGTTCCAAAATGAACATAAACGAATCCATCCTCGATGCAGGGTGTTGGCGTAGCATACGAATTGGTGCTGTGAATCCGCTGCGGGTCATCACTGGTGAAAACTGTTTTTTCGTCGAGCAGTTCGCCCTTTTCAAAGTCGTAACAAAACGTATAAAATTCTTTGCCGTCGTCGGTTGCTGATGTAAACCAGATTTGGTTACCGTAAACAACCGGCGAAGAATATCCTTTCCCTTTCACCTCTGTTTTCCAAACAATGTTGGAATTTTCACTCCATTCCAACGGTGCGGTTTCTGTTTGGGCATGCCCATCCATTTGCGAACCCCTGAAATGGGTCCAGTTTTCTGCTTTATCTGAACCGGCACAACCGGCAAAAAGAAAAATCACACTTAAAATAAAAACAACTTTGGTTGTCATAATGGTCAATTTTTGGTTTAAAAATTCCGGCGAAAATCATTCAATGCTAAAAATAAGGTTTATTTTTAAACCAAAATAAGAAGATTTGAAAAACAGAAAATATACATACTCCTTTGGCTTCCTGGTCATATTTTATTTGGTTGGAATTGCCGGATTTATAAATCCTTCAACCCGTGAGTTTTTCAGCAGTTTAACCCCACTGGCCCTTCTGCTTAGTGCCGGATTTCTGATTTGGTTTCACCGTCCCAAATTCACCCTGAAAATGCTGCTTGCTTTTGGCTTCATTTTCATTTTTTCATTTTTAGTTGAAGCAATTGGAGTAAAAACCGGACTGATTTTCGGGGAATACATTTACGGGAAAGGCCTCGGAATAAAGGTTCTCGAAACCCCTTTGATGATTGGCCTCAACTGGCTGATGCTGGTCTATTGCACCAAAATTATGGCCGAAGGTATTTTCGCCAGCAAAACCCTCAGCCTGTTTTTTGCCCCGTTGCTGATGGTTATTTACGATTTGGTTTTGGAACAGGCCGCTCCGCTTTTAGGAATGTGGAGCTGGGCCGGGGGAAAAATCCCAATACAAAATTACATTTCCTGGTATCTGCTGGCTTTTCTGTTTCATCTGCTGCTGCAAAAAACGAAAACCCAATTTTCAAACAAACTGGCGGCAACGGTTTTCGTTATTCAGTTTCTGTTTTTTGTGGTAATTGTTGGTTACTTTAGATTTTTCAGAATATGATAAAAGCCCGCCACCACTGGTTTTTGTACCCGTTTTTTGTGTGGTACGGCTGGATGCGGATGAAACGGCATTTCAGAAAAATCATTATTTCGGGAAATGTACCTGCTGAAAACCTGCCCATGCTAATTGTTTCCAACCATTTCAGTTGGTGGGACGGCTTTTTCATTGCGTCGCTGAACCGCAAAAAGTTCCGAAAAAAATTTCATGTGATGATGCTGGAAGACCAGTTGAAAAAGAACTGGTTTTTTCAGCACACAGGAGCATTTTCGGTTCGAAAAAACACGAAAGGCGTCGTTCAATCGCTCAATTACGCTTCTGAATTGCTGCAAAATCCGAAAAACCTGGTCACCTATTTTCCGCAAGGTCAGTTTGAGTCGATCAATCAGGGAAAACTGCATTTTGAAAAAGGAGTGGAATGGTTGCTGAAAAATCTGAAAAACGAAGTACAGGTGATTTTTGTGGCCAATCAGGTTGATTATTTCGAACGAGCCAAACCGCATTTGTTTATGCACTTTGAAACCTACGATTACCGGGGGAAAAACCTTCAGGAAATTGAAGATGACTACAATGCATTTTATCATTCTTCTGCCTTAAAAAATATCCAGTTAAAAGAAACCTGATGCTGACATTTCTTGCATATATCACCCTTGTTTTTTTTGGAATACGTTTTCTGGTGGCACTTTCCAACGTGCTGTTTTCGCCGGTGCTGAATAAGCAAAAACAAAAGGGCGAGCCAATGGTTTCGGTTTTAATTCCGGCAAGAAATGAAGAAGGGAACATTGGCAATATCCTGAACGACCTCCAAAAACAAAGTTATCGCAACATCGAAGTGATTGTTTTCAACGACCAGTCCACCGACCGAACCAAAGAAATTGCTGAATCATTCTCCAAAACGGACAAGCAGTTTACAATATTTGATTCTGAAGGTCTTCCTGGGGGATGGCTGGGTAAAAACAATGCCTGCCATCAACTTTCCCAAAAAGCTTCAGGCGAATACTTTTTGTTTCTCGATGCCGACGTCCGCGCAAAGTCAGGCCTGATTGAAAGTACGCTGGCACAAATGCAAAAGCAACAACTCAAGTTGCTTTCTATTTTCCCGAAACAGGAAATGATAACCTTAGCCGAAAAAACAACGGTACCGGTAATGAATTCCATCCTGCTTTCGCTGCTGCCGATGATTCTGACCCGCGAAAGTTTCCGTCCGTCGCTGGCAGCAGCCAACGGACAGTTTATGCTTTTCGAAAAGGAGACTTATAGAAAAGTGCAACCACACAGACAAGTAAAAAACCTGTTAGTGGAAGATATCCTCATCGCCCGGTTGTACAAAACAAATAAACTAAAAATGCAGTGCATGACCGGCAACGAAACCATCCGCTGCCGCATGTACCAGAACCTGAACGACGCCCTGCACGGTTTCTCCCGCAGCGTGGCCGAATTTTTTGGAGGCAGTCACCTGGCCGCATTTCTTTATTGGCTGATTGGCACCTTTGGAGTTTTTGCCGTGATTTTTGATTTGCCAATGCTGTTCAGCTTTATCGTAATTGCGCTGATTACCGGAATTATATTGTTCGTTTCCACAGCAAGCCGGCAACCGTTCTGGCAAAATCTGTTACTAGCAGTTCCCCGCCAACTTTTGCTGGGTGCAATTGTTTTTCTCTCATTCCGAAATAAAAAACTAAAAAAAACACGATGGAAAGGCCGAAATATCAAATAATATTCATTTTAATACTATTTAGTCTTACTACTTTGGGACGCGGAGTTTTGGCGAAGCCATCCCTAGGGGATAACTCCGCATTACCTGCGCAAATCGCATCAGAAAATCTCCAATCACCCTTCAAACAACAAGTCTATCAGGCCTACATTTCCGGAAAAATGGAAGGCTGGAAAACGGCCATTGATGCCATGGAAAAACAAAAGAAAAATGAACCGGAATATTTACTTGAACTAATTAATTACCAATATGGTTACGCAGCCTGGTGTTTGGGCAACGACAAAAAGAATGAGGCCAAACATTATCTTTCTCTTTTGGATAAAAATCTGGAAAAATTGAAATCACTTTCCGGCGAATCGGCTGAATATCATTCCTACACTGCCGCATCATACGGATTTAAAATTGGATTAAGTCTGTGGAGGGCTCCTTTTTTTGGGCCGAAAAGTATGGACCACGCCGAAAAAGCGCTGCAAACCAACAGCCTCAGCTTCCAGGCGAACATGGAAATGGGCAACATTTGGAACCACATGCCGGCAATGTTTGGCGGGTCGGATGAAAAAGCACTGACATATTATTCCAAAGCGCTTGAAATAATTGAAAAAGAGCCTGCCGGAATTCAACAAAACAACTGGATGTACCTGAACCTGTTAACGCTGGTAGGGCAAATGCATCAGGACATGAAAAATCAGGAACAAGCAAAAAAATATTTTGAACAAGCGCTACAAATTGAACCCGGTTTTGTTTGGGTAAAAGAGGAATTATTACCTTCTTTAAAAACAGATTAAATCATTTACACATGAGCAAAAAAGTGCTGATAGTGGGAAGCGGACTTGCCGGACTGGCGGCCGCACTGCGTTTATCGCGGCGGGGATATGAAGTGGAGCTGGTGGAAAAAAACAACAAGGCCGGCGGAAGGTTGAACCAGCTGAAAAAAGACGGCTTCACCTTCGATGTGGGGCCCAGTTTTTTTAGCATGTCTTATGAATTTGACGAGTTTGTGCAGGATGCCGGCATTAAAATGCCCTTCCATTTTGTGGAGCTCGACCCGCTTTACACCGTGAATTTTCTGTCCACCGGAAAAACTTACACCATGTACAAAGACCTTTCGAAACTAGCCGAAGAGTTTAAGGAGGTGGAGCCCAACCTGGAAGAAAAAATCAGAAAATACCTGAATACCGGGCAAAAAATTTTCGACGGAACGGTGGACCTGGTGGTACGCAGAAATTACAATTCGCTGATGCATTATTTTGTCACCCTTATGCAGGCCCCCCCAACCCTGATGCCGGTGCTTTTCCGCAGTTTCTGGCAACAGGTTTCCAAATATTTCGATTCGGAAGAGGTACGGCAAATCCTGTCGCTGGTGGCATTTTTTGTGGGAAGAACGCCGTTCGACACCCCGGCGGTTTACTCGCTCCTCTCCTACACCGAGTTCGTGCACAACGGCTATTTCAATGTGAAAGGCGGCATGTACAAAATTGTGGAAGGTTTGTGCAACGAACTAAAAAAACAGAACATCACCGTTCATTACAATACCGAAATCACCGGATTCACCGAAAAAAACGGAAAATTGGATTCGCTTACCGATTCCAACGGAAAAAAATGGAAAGCCGATATTTTCCTCATCAATGCAGATGCTGCCTGGTTCAGAGGAAAAATTTTCAACCGGTCTGAATTTTCGGAAAAGAAGCTGGACAAGCTGAAATGGACCATGGGAACGCTGACGTTTTACCTGGGGGTGAGCGAAAAAATTCCCAATGTACATCACCACAACTATTATCTGGGAAGTAATTTCAAAGAATATGCAAATAAGATTTTTACCAATCCGGATTCATTTGAAAAACCATATTACTATGTAAATGTGCTGTCGCGATCCAATCCCGGTTGTGCGCCCGAAGGTTGCGAAAGCCTCTTTTTTGTTTGCCCGGTGCCCGATTTGCGCTACAAACCCAACTGGGACGACCGCGAAGAAATTGTAAACAGCATCATTGCCGATTTCAGCAAGCGCGTGGGTATGGATGTTCAGCAAAAAATTGTTTCCAAAACCATTTATACGCCGGTGGAGTGGCGCGACCAGTTTAACCTGCACAAAGGAAGTGCGCTTGGACTGGCGCACGACATGAACCAGATTGGCGGATTCCGGCCCAAAAACTACGATGAAAAATTTAAAAATGTTTTTTACGCCGGGGCATCCACCGTGCCTGGAACCGGTTTGCCTATGGTAATTATCAGCTCGAAATTAGCCGTTGAACGAATTGAAAAATATGGATAAACTCTACAATAAAAATGCGTTCGATTGCAGCCGAATTACGGCCAACAACTACAGCACGTCGTTTTCGTTTGGCATAAAACTGTTTAAACGAAAATACCGGCCGGCCATTTACGCCATTTATGGTTTCGTGCGCTTTGCCGACGAAATTGTGGACACTTTTCACGACCAGAACAAAAAGGAGTTGCTGTACAAATTGCGCGAAGACACCTGGAAAGCCATTGAAACCGGATTCAGTTCCAATCCAATTTTGCATAGTTTTCAACATGTGGTGAATGAATTTAGCATTGACCGCAAATACATCGAAGCGTTTTTGCACAGCATGGAGATGGATCTTGAATACAAAACCTACAATCCAGACGAAATTAAGGAATACATTTACGGCTCTGCCGAAGTGGTGGGACTGATGTGCCTGCGGGTTTTTTACAAAGGCAGAGAAAACGAATTTGATGAACTGGTTTATCCCGCCCGGAAACTAGGTGAGGCATTTCAAAAGGTCAATTTCCTGCGCGACATCAGCGCCGATTACTTTGGTAAGGACAGAATCTATTTTCCCGGAGTTGAGTTTGAACATTTCACGGCAGAACAAAAAAAAGCCATTGAAGATGATATTGCTTTTGATTTTGCAGAGGCAAAAAAAGGAATCAGGAAGTTAAATTCCGATGTTCGTCTGGGTGTATTTCTGGCTTTCACCTATTACCTGGAACTGCTGGATAAAATACGAAAAACCACTCCTCGGGAAATTCTGCAAAAACGTTACCGGGTGTCGGATTTCACGAAAGTTATATTGCTGGCAAATGCCTGGGGAAGATTTGTTTTGGGAAAGATATAACTCAATTAAACCATCTCAAAAATTATATTCTACAGCTTGGCAAATACGGACCATTTCAATATATTTGTACGTATTAATACTTTTAAATCATGGATGCAAAGCTTACGTTAAAACTGGATAAATATGTGATTGACAAAGCAAAAGAATATGCATCATCACATAAAAAAAGTCTTTCACGGCTGATTGAGTCATATCTAAAGACTTTAATTGATAATGAAAAAACACCATCTGACACTGATTCTGAAATTTCACCCTTTGTGAAAAGCATGCAAACCGGTGTAAAAATTCCGGCTGACTATGACTACAAAAAAGATTACAGCGATTATTTAGCAGAGAAGTACAAATGAAGGACAGCGTGTTTCTGGATACGAATGTTGTAATAGATTTGCTTGGCGAAAGAGAACCATTTTATCATCATGCTGCACAGATTGCAACCCTTGCAGATAAAGGGAAAATACAATTGGTTGTTTCTGCTTTGACCTATTCAACAACATATTACGTGCTTTCAAAATTTGAGAAACAGGAAGCAGTTATGGAAAAACTCCGAAAATTCAAAGTCGTTGCTGAAACATCAGATTTAACAGACAAAATGATTGATAAAGCTCTTACTTCCGGCTTTTCTGATTTTGAGGATGCATTACAATATTTTTGTGCTTTACAATCGAATTGCAATATATTATTAACCAGAAACGAAAAAGATTTTAAAATAGCTAAAATTCCGGTATTATCTCCCTTTGAATACCTGAAAGGCCGAAAAAGACGGTAAAGAATATTTTTACATCAAAAAAACAAATCAATGAAAAAAATACGGATAATTATATGGTTAACTCTTGTCATTTCAATTCATATTCAGGCACAATCTGTTCAAAAAGAAAATCCTGTCGTCCGCATCCTTACCTTCAACATTTTGCATGGCGCCACCACACAAGGCGATTTCGATTTGGATAAAATTGCGGCTGTCATTCAGCAAACCAATCCCGATTTGGTAGCGCTGCAGGAGGTGGATTTTAAAACCAACCGCGCTAAAAATTACGATTTGGCCACCGAGCTGGGCTGGCGTACCAAAATGGCGCCGCTTTTCGGCAAGGCAATGGATTACGACGGAGGCGGCTATGGTGAAGGAATTCTCACAAAAATGCCCATTATCGCCAGCAGGAATGTGCCTCTTCCCCACTCGCCCGGGAATGAGCCGCGTGCTGCGCTTGAGGTAACGGTTGAACTGGAGTCGGGAGATACCATTTGTTTCATCGGCACCCACCTGGAGCACCAGCGTGCCAGCACCGACCGTATCGACCAGGTGAAAGAAATCAACCGGGTATTTCTGCAAAATAAATATCCCACTATCCTTGCCGGCGATTTGAACGACACACCCGAAAGCGAGGCTATTTCCATTTTTAAAAGGCACTGGAAAGATTCCGAAGGAGAAATTCACCATCCCACTTACCCTTCCAACAACCCGCAACGAAAAATTGATTACATTTTGTACCACCCAGCAAATCAATGGAAGGTACTTAAACATCAGGTCATTTGCGACTCCATAGCATCGGATCATTGTGCGGTTTTATCGGTTTTGGAACTGGTTAGAAAAAGCATCCGATAAACTATTCATAAATGTCAAATACGTTAAGGTTTGTTTCATCCGAATGTATATAAAAATCTAAGGCTGTTAATTTAATCTCTCCATTCGGATTAAACTGATCTCTTTCCATTTTTTGTAACTGGCTACACCTTTTGTTCTGTTAAATGAGAAGATGTACAGCTCGAAGACGCAACTATTATTACTATTGCTAAAACATTCAATATCGACTTCATAACTTCAATTATACAATAATTATGAAAATGAAACTTTTGAGGAAATCTGTTCCAATAATTCTTTGGCCCCCACGTGCATCGAATTTAACTGCAACAATTCCTGCAGGTTGTTCATTGCATCGCCATACGACCCTAACCCAAACTGAGAGAGAGCTATTAAATATTTTGCATCAATGGTATTTCGCTTTTGAATATCATCTTCAAATACAAGCAGTAGTGGCAAGGAAGTAGCAAAATAGTCGATCTCCGCTTTTTTCTTCAATTTAGCTTCACCAAAGGCTTTCATGTCTTTTAGCAGGTTCTCAGCCTCCACAGTTTTGCCCAGTTCTTTTAATGAAAGTGCTTTGTAATAAGATAACTCGGAATAGGCACTTACGGCCATGTCAATAAAATCCCCTTCCTCATTTGTGCTTTCAATAAAATGAATATTGGCCTTTTCAGTTTGCCTCAAGGCTTTTAATACCATTCCTTTCCAGTAATTGATATGAGCAACTGCCTGAAGAGGATGATATTTCTCACCCAAATTATCGGGCGTGTTCATCGATTTTTCGAAGTAATCCGATGCCGCCTGGGGAACTCCTTTACACAATGCGAGTTGTCCGAGCTTAAGACAAGCGTGTGTAAACTGCCGTAGTACCTGCCCTTCACCACCTTCCCATGGATGAAAATTACGGTTTTCCAATAAATGTAAAGCTTCTTCGTAGTGCCCATTAAAATTGTATAAGGCAGCCAGTTCGACCGAAAAATCATCGCGTGAAAGTATTTGGTCTTTAATTTCAAGCAAACTTGCTAACCTCTCCATTGGGCTATCATTTAATTTTTTGCGCAATTGATCGAACTCGTAGCGTATTCGCATATCATCCGGGGCAAATTCAATTGCTTTAAGAAAGTACTTCCTTGCTTTTTCGCCGTCCTGAAAGGTATTCCAATAAGCAATTCCAAGGTTGCGGTAAAGCGTTCCATACTCACAATTGGCTTCAACAGCTCCTTCCCAAACATTTATCGCATCTACTTGACGTTTTAGGTTGAAATAGTAGTTGCCTAATCCAAAAGCCGCTTTTCTATTGGCAGTATCTTTCTGTAATGCCCATTCCAGCACCAATTGTTCGTAAGTACGCGATGGGAAAAGATAGTCGTACGAAGCTGATTCTGTCTTTTTCAATATTTCAGAAGAATTAGAAATATCACCATTCATTTCATACAACCAGGCCAAAACAAACTCGGTCATTAAAGCTTTTGCCATAGGATTTGGCACAGCACATTCCGGTATTTCATTTTTATGATGAAGCTCTATCAAATCGATGGCTTCGCTATAAAATCCGGCTTCGGCATAATCAAAAGCAATATCAATTACGGTTTGAGCATCGTTTCTTGATGATTTGACAAAATCGTTGTATTCACCAGTTAAGTTGGCCAATTCAAATTTGGCCCATTGGTCAAGCGAATCGGTTTTGAATAGTTCGTTCAATACATTTTGTGCAGTTTCTTTATTCACTTGATGTTTTAAGATAACGGCTTTTAAGATAATTGCCTTGTTGTTTTGACGATTAGTATCCAAAGATGATTCCAGATGTTCCAAAGCCGTTTCGAAGTCCGACTTAATACAATCGAGCGTAGCCAACTGATAAAATGCAGCCGAACGCCACTCAAAATTCCAGATTGCTTTGTAAAATAATCCGTATGCTTCTTCTTTCTTTCCTATAAACTTACACGCTAATCCGCAAAAGTAATGTGCCTCTCCAGTTGCGGGATTTGGATGGAAGGTGGTCAATATATCAATGGCAGTTTTAAGATTCTTTTCAGATGCTTCAAACTTACCGTTTTTAAGCTCTACCCTACCAAGTGCTATGTACGCTTTATAACTTTTTGGATCACGCTTAATGGCTTCTTCCCAATATGGCTCGGGAAAGCGGGTTGGGTGACGGTACAACTCCAGATGTTCGCCAATCAATTCCAATTCGTTAACGCTTTCAATTTCTGATGGTTGTTTGGGTTCAACCGCAACCTTACGGTTACGTTCTTTGCTAAATTCGCGACGATGATAAGCAATTAATTCTTTGCCGTTTTCATCGAGCACAATCAGCGAAACTGAATTTTCCTGACCTGATTCAATCTGTACAGTATTATCTTTCCAGGGTTTTTCGGGTGATACCGTTTGATTCTCGAAAATTTGCTGCTTACTTCCTTTATTTAAGACAAAAGTCAGGTTTTCTAATTTACGACTTGCAGCAACTCCCATATCTAATTTATTACCTTGTTGAATTTCAAGACGTATGGCCAAATCTTTGTTGGCATTTTGTACGGGGCCAATGTTTTTGTAACTCCACCAAAATTGCGAGAACGTTTTAGTTTCGTATGGAAGCAGCCAGGTAAAATCGGGTTGATTATCGGTGTAAACACCGGCCATTAACTCGAAATATGGTCCTCCTTCATCGGTTAGTTCGCGATCCCAGGCACGGCCAAATGCCTCATTTCCCCATGTCCACTGTTTTTTCCCAGGGGCAATATGGCGGCTTGCCACATGAATAAAGCCGCCGTTTGCTTTAAAATCGAATCCTCCAAAGAAATCAAATTTGGTATCGCAAACCATGTAACTGGTTGGTACCGGAATATTATCATAGTTGCGCAAATCGTTTTTGCCCTGTCTTTTATGGTACGCTATGCCATAATAATCGTTTTCGGCAATTGGAAAACTGCTTTGGGCACGCACAGCATGATCAGCCACATAATGTACATCTGGCGGGAAAAAGCTTTGATAATCCTTATGCACCTCAACAGCTACGTTTGCCCACCACAAAAATGTTTGTGTTAATGGTGTACGGTTAAATAAACGTCCACGTAACTCAATTAAAGCGCTGTCTGGACGAATACGTATGCCATGCATTCCTTTTAAACGGTACATTGGGTCGTATTCCGACATCCAGATTGTTCTTGCACCATCAGCTTCTTCTTCAATGTAGGTGTTAGTTGGCAAATAGGTTCCCGGACGATGATGTTGTGGCCAGTTGAATTCTAAACCACCACTAATCCAGGGGCCGGCTATACCAACCAGGGCCGGTTTTATAACTTTTTGCTGATAAAAAAAGTTATAATCGTTGTTGGTTTTATCCTGAGCTTCAAAAATTCTCCCACCTATTTCGGGTAACATAACCAACTTAACAAATCTATTTTCAAGAATTGCAGCATCGTAGTTTTTATCCACCTTATGATCGTAAACCTTGTCAATAAAGGGAACAGGATAAATCTTACCCGAAGACCCCTGATATACACGTTTTTCGAAAAACATTGGATTTACTTCAGGTTTTCCCAGTCCATACGTTGGAATAGATATCTTTGTTCTTATGCTTTGAATTATTTGACTCATAATAACATTCATTACAAGCTGTTTTCGTAACAGCTAACAGGATTTTATATTTAATTGGTATTACTTTTTTCAATTTCTTCCAGACTTCTTCCCTTGGTTTCAGGAAGCTTTTTCAAGATAAACAAAAATCCTGAAATACTTATGACGGCATACAGCCAAAACGTTCCAGATGCACTCAGGACTTTATTAAGGATCGGGAACGTGTATGTGAGTCCAAAAGAAGCTAACCACAGCGAGGTAGTGGCCAGTGCCATGGCAGTACCGCGCACCCTGTTGGGAAAAATCTCGGAAAGGATCACCCAGGTTACGGGCGCAAGCGTAAGGGCATACGTTGCAATGGCCAAAACGACCAGCGTTAGAATAACGAACCCCTGGATTCCGAGATAATAGCTTCCGCCCAACACAACATAAATGACAGCCAGGCTCAGCGAACCAAGCAACATCAGTTTGCGGCGGCCCCAACTGTCAACCATGCGCATGGCCACCAGGGTAAACACCAGGTTCACCGAGCCGGTAATCACAATATTCAGCAACATATCGGAAACAGAATAACCCGCAGAAGTAAACACCTCTTCAGCATAGTTAAAAATAACGTTTATTCCGCACCACTGCTGAAAAGCCGCCAGTACAATTCCGAGTACCAAAACAGGCCGTATCCTTTTCGATTTCAGCATTTTCCAGTCGATTTTATGCGATGCGTCTTTTAATGTTTCTGCAATGTTTTTTTCTTCGTTCAGGGAATATTCAGTGCCGCCAATTTTTTCAAGGATTTTTAACGAAGCCTCTGTTTTTCCTGATTTTGCCAAAAAACGCGGACTTTCGGGAATAAAAAACGCGAGCAGGAAGAAGGATGTTGCCGGTATGGTTTCGGCCCAGAACATCCAGCGCCAGCCTGTTTGCCCGTTCCACGACTGCCGGATAAATTCGTCGGTAGCCCCGTTGGGAACTTTTTCGGCAATCAGGTAATTAACGATTTGCGCCGCCAGGATACCGATTACAATGGTTAACTGGTTCACTGCCACCAGTCTTCCACGTATGGGAGCAGGCGACACTTCGGCAATGTACATGGGCGAAGTGGCCGAAGCGATGCCGATGGCGAGTCCGCCGAGCAGACGATAGACAATAAATGGTGTAAACAGGTTTGCCGCACCTGTTCCGATGGCCGACAGAGTAAACAGCGAAGCGGCAAATATCAGGGGCACCTTTCTTCCAAACCGGTCGGACAGGTAACCCGAAAACAGGGCGCCGAACAGGCAGCCAATCAGGGCGCTGCTCATGGCCCATCCTTGCAGGCCGGGCGATTGCGTGATGTCGAAAAACCGCTCGTAAAAAGGTTTCGCACCACCGATTACCACCCAGTCGTAGCCGAACAGCAACCCGCCCATGGCCGAAACCAGCGTAATTCCGATAATAAATCGTTTGTTGAATTTTACTTCTGTCATAGTTGCTTTGTTTTATGCATAAAAGTAGCGCAACGTATTATTTCTAACTATAGGTTTTTTTAATTTACAGACTTTTAATTTATGCTGATCAGGTGCCAAAACAATTTGGTGGTCAGTACAAATTTGAAAAAGTACCGCTCCTTTTTTTCTTATTGTTTCGTTAGTTTAAATATTTTACTTTTATAAGCACCCGCCAAGGGAAAGACAATTCCTTTATCCATAAGAAGTTGACCGGTAAAAGGGGTTTCCATGCCTTCGATTTTATACAAAGCATCAGCTTGTAACCCCCTCAGTTGAATCTCTTTTGAACGTTTTGTTTCCGAGATCGCATTATTCGGATATTCAGCCAGATTATATACAAAAACAATGGATTCAGACTTGTTTTTATTGACATATTGTAATACACTCCTGTTATTTTCGTAAGGGGAAATTAACCTGTAGTGGTCTCCAAACTGCACCGTTTCACGTATTTCTTTATAGCTGGAAATTTTTTCTTTTGCAATCGCCTTTTCCTCTTCTGTCCACTTGGTAATATCGTAACCAACACCTAATACGCCACACATTGAAACGTTGAACTTAAAGTCCAAAGGATGATTTTGACGATGCCAGTCTTCACGTGTTACCCAGCTAATCATTGTATTTGCCGGAAAAGCATTTAGATAAGAATGTTGAATAAAAATTCTATCCACAGGGTCAGTATTATCACTTGCCCAGTTGAAATCCATGCGAGACAACATTCCCAAATCAATTCGGCCACCACCACTGGCACAGTTTTCAAACCAAACATCGGGGAATTCCTGACGCAAAGATTCTATCAAACGATACAGGTTTTCCACATATTTAATACGTACACTGCGCTGTTCATCAGTATCTGCAGAAGGGAATCCCGGATCAGTCAGCGATTTGTTCATGTCCCACTTAATAAATTTAATATTGTTTTCCTTTAATAATTTGTGGAAGCTGTTGTACAGGTATTCGTAAACATCCTCACGGGCCAGATTCAGCATCAGTTGATTTCTGCCTGTGTGGCGTGTACGATTTGGGTAGTGAAAGACCCAGTCCGGATGTGCCCGGTAAAGGTCACTGTTAGGATTTACCATCTCAGGTTCAATCCAGATACCAAAGTCAAGACCCATATCATTTATTTTATCAATCATTGGCTTCAGGCCATTGGGAAATTTATTTTTATCCACAGTCCAGTCACCCAATCCTGCATGAGAATTTACTCTGCCTTTAAACCATCCATCATCAATCACAAACATTTCAACGCCTATCTCTTTAGCAATTTTTGCCAAAGCCAGTTGGTGTTCCTCGTTTACATTAAAGGCGGTAGCATACCAGCTATTGTATAAAACAGGGCGTAACTCATTGCGATGCTTTTTTGGCAAGATTTGTTCCCTGGTATAAGAAGCGAAGTTTTGCGAGACACCTTCCATTCCTTTTTCTGTATAACCAGCAAGCATTTTGGGAGTAGTAAAAATTTCTCCGGCTTTAAGATTTATATCCTGATCCCAGAAGTTAATTCCGGAAACTACCTGCACTTCACCATAGGCTGATTTTTCAAAATCTGCCCGCCAGTTTCCACTGTAAATTAACGAACCATACCATACTTTTCCATCGTTTTCACTCTTTTCTCCTTCAGGGCGAATGGCAAAAAAGGACGAGCCGAACGAACGGAAATCTTTTACTTGCAATGTTTTTAATCCCTGAGTAAGTCGGGTTTCATTGGGTTGAAACTCATATCCCCATGTGCCGGAAAGATGGGTAAGATAATAATTGTCTTGCGGCAAGAAAAAACTTCCCGATTGTGCATTTTCAATTTGAATAATCTCATTTTTTCTTTTTGCGGTGTTTTTTACTTCGGTCCATTTTTCAATGAGATCGTATTCGGGAAGCACGCGGATATATTCAGTCACCATCAGCGGATAGAACACATCTTTCTGGTTGATTATCAAAGTAGAATATCCATCAATTGTAGTAATATTTGCGTCAACAAATGTAAGTTCAATATCTCTTACACCGTCGGCAAAAATTACCTCAAGCACAGGTGTTGTATTTGAATATCCTCCACGTACGGGCAACTCATCTTTCCATTGATTTTTGAGGTGTTTGACATCTTGAACCTTGTTCCCAAAGTAGGTCATATTTACAGAGCCAGCATCGTTTACTGAAATCTGGTAAAGAGACGAATTTGTATAGATCGACCAGGCGGTATTGTCACTATTTTTTTCAATAGCATTAGATTGGGCAAAAATAACATTTGCCAGACTAACTAAAATGATTAGAATGATTCCTTTTTTCATGAAAATAATTTTATTTATTATATACATTTATTCCTGAATTACTTGTCCGTAAACATTTATTTCAGACAGAAAAGCAAAACTATTTGGTCCTTCAACAGCTTCATACTTTATAAATTTGCATTCGGGCAGAGATGAAAAATAATACATTTGTCCATTATCACTTTGTGAATCAAAGTCGAAGGGTCCCCAACTTTCAAAAGTTATACCATCCAAACTGGTATAGATTTTAAATTTGGTTTGTCCATTTCCGTTACCTTGTCTCCTGAAACATTCAACTCTATCAATTTTTACCATTTTTTTCATGTCAACTGTGAAATGATGCGGATAATCAGGTGCATCTCCAGCATACTGACTGTGCCAAAATGTTCCAATATTATCATCAATTGCAAATGATGCAAGGTAGCTTGGGGCAGCTTCACTTGAAAAGTCAGCAATTTCCCAATCTGCTTTATCAATTTTTTCACTTTTGAACTCGATAAAATTTGGTAGTAAAGTCGATTCAAACTGCGAAGTGAATGTATCAATCGCATTTATTGCCGGAATATAAAAAGAACGGTAATCCATTTCTCCTTCCGATTTCCAGTCTCTGATTACAATCCTGTCATCTTCCGGCAGCAGCATTGTCGTAGTAAATTCGTCTGAGGTATTTTCATACATTACTTCTGTTCCGGCATATCCTTCTCCCGGGGTTCCCCATGTTACCACGACAGAATCAATGGTTCCCCCGCCTTCAATCGTTGACAGCGGGCGGTTGGTTAGCGATGATTCATAAATATCGCCGTATGCCGAGCCTGTGACCTGTTTTTTTATGGACCGGTTTCCGTCCCTGTCGATGTTGTAGGCATAAAAAAGGTACGATTTTTCATTGAGATTGTCAACAGTAACATAAACCGAGTCAACGGGAGTATTCAGAGAAACATCCAGCGACTGGCTTTTCATTTCACCACCATCTTCCCATTCAACTATGCTTTTTTGAATGTTGTTGCCATTGTAAACCAGCCATTTTAGCTGAATGCGGTTCCTTCCGGGCATGGTTTGCAGGGTGTCAGGAACATTGGCATAAATAATTTCGCCATCCTTAATGAATTCTGTATGGACGTCTTCCATCTTGTCGCACGACATGAAAGCTATTGCAGAAATCAGGAATAATATTGTTGTTTTAAATATATATTTCATATTAAATTGTTTTGAAAGTTATAATTATTCGCTGGTTACTTGTCCGTAAAAAGTAATTTCTCCAATATGGATAAAACCAGTAAATCCCCACGTTTCTTTAACCAAAATCCGGACATACCTCACAGACGGGTCTTCCAGGGTGAAAGGATATTCATCGCCATTTTTAAAATGTATCAGGTCTTCTTCTGTAGTACCACCTTCTTCCGAAGGACGTGAGGCAACACAGTCACGGAGTTTGGTCCAGCCGTCCCAGCTACCGTCGGCAGACGGTTCTTCTGCCGTCCCCCATATTTCGAGGATACGTGGGTTCCCATGTCCATAAGCATAGCCATCATCCTGGCGTTGATATAGAATGAACCGGCTCAACTTAGCGGTTATTCCCAAATCAAGGGTGAAATATTGCGGCCACCCTGTACCTGCATATGTGTGGCTCATTGTATTTAGCTTACCGTCGTACATCCATTCATAACGCATTCCCCAGGCATCCATATCAGCATCGCCAGGCAAAACAATCCGGTTAAACTTCTCTTTGTCGAGTTTTTCCTCAAACATTGGAGTTAAATTTAATTTTACAGAATCGGAAAAATTGTCCCATCGGTCGCGAATAAGAATCCCGAACGTTTCTTCTTCCGGTTCATAACCACGAAGTGTGTACTTTCCATTTGCAACACTGGAGTAAACAACATCAACCGGAAAAAGTGTCCCGGTAGAATTGGAAGCCATAATCAGGAATGACAATGGCGCATTGTTCGGATTTTCCCAGGTGTACTGTACGCCGCCAAAGGAGGGTATCATTTCTACTGATTCATATACGAGATGAACATCAGGAGTTTCGGGTTGAATGATTACTTCAACAGGGCTGGAAATATTTTCACTGCGGTCAACAGTATAAAGCCTAACAGTGTGTTCATTTGTATCTCCATATCCTTCAACTTTTACCGAATTAAGGTAAATTGAACTTCTGGTTTCATATTGCTGGCCGTCGCTCAGTGTATATTCAGCCTTTACATAAAGCAAATCGGTTTCGTTGGGTAAGTTATAGGTGATTTTTGCCCCTCCCGGTTCATTTTCCACAACCGGTGATGATATTGGTTGCGGTGGTTGCGAGTCGGAATACAGTGGTTTCTTCTCAATTTCTTCGCAGGCATTAAATAGTAATGTCGATGCAATGAGAATATAAATTATTGATATTTTTTTCATTTTTATTGGATTTAAAATTTACATCATTCAATTACCATCCCAGATTTTGAACCAGATTAGGATTTTTTATCCTCTCTTCTTCCCTGATGGGCCAGAAGTAATCTTTGAATTCGAACCGGGGTGTAAATACTGTAGTTACGTTGTAGAATTCCAGACCTGGTCCGACAATGTTCCAGCCGCGAATCGGGCGGTTCATGTACTGTTCAGCTAATTTCCAGCGGCGCAGATCCCAGAAGCGCTGACCTTCGAAAGCGAGCTCAATCATTCTTTCCTGGCGGATTATTTCGCGGATGCCTTCTTTTGTAGTTGGTTTTGAAGGCTGGCTGGAGTGCTGTGACCAACTTTCAACTACACCTTCCAGACCGGCACGTTCACGAATTCTGTCAATGTAATCATAAACTTCGGCATCAGGTGCCGATTTTACTTCATTTAATGCTTCGGCATAAAGCAAGTAAATGTCAGCTAATCTGATAATTGGAAAAGGAAATTCATAATCAACCGCATATGAATTACTTGAAAAAGCATTTAGCGGGCTAATAAGTTTTTTGGGCCAGTAACCGGTAACCGAAAATTCACCCTTCTGCCGTTTTGTGGCTAGTTCACCAGCGCGGCATCTAACGGTATAGTATTCCGGGTCGAGCACATAAGTGCCACGGTCGAATGCGATTGAAGCATAAAACCTTGGTTCGCGGTCGAAGTGCAAAACGGCTGTTTGCTCACCCGATCGTACATAATCGTTTTCTTCAGTTAAGGAAGTTCTCAATTCGTATCGGTTTACGTAATCGAAACTAACGTCTTCGTTAATCGGTACCCCGTTTCGTGAATAAAATAATTCTGCCATACGCAAGGTGGCGCCATAATTCTGGCTTACCGGATTTGCAGTTGTAACCTGAATAAGAAGGGGCTGCATCATTCGCTGATAGCGCCAGGAGAAAGTATAATTTGTAGCACCCCAAATAATTTCAGGGCTACCTTTACTGGTTACTATCGAACGTAATGTCAGCTCTTTCATAATTGTGTCAGAATGTTCGTAACGGCTGTTAAATTGCTCATAAAGTTTTATTCCGGCCATTTCGCAGGTTTCAATGGCTTCCAGCGCAGCGTCTGCTGCTTTTTGCCATTTGGTGATATCATAGTCGGGATTAAAAAGCTGAACACCACGGTTGTCAGTCAAGCTGGAGAAATCGCTATTTCCATTAAAAATCGGGCTGGCAGCTGTAGCTAAAATACGTGCTTTTATGGAAGCTGCAACCGGTTTTGTAATCCTTCCCATTTCGGTGGTTTCTGATGTGACCTGAATTGGAAGATCAGTAAGTACTTCATCTATAAGGCTTAAAATATAGTTTACAACATCGTCAACCGGATCGCGATACACTTTCACATTTTCAGTGTCAACATAAATAGGTAAGTTTTCCCTGATGATTGGAATGGGGCCGTACATTTTGAGCAACCAGAAATGGTAGTAGGCTTTCAGGAACTTAACTTCTGCAACCCACCGTTTTCTTTCCAAAGTAGATAAGTCACGCACTTTTCCAATTTCATTTAAAAAAATGTTGCAATCGCGTATTGCAATGAACATGTTGATATCTCTTCCATGTTGTCTTAAACCATCCCAAAAGTTTAAATGGGGTGTGTTGCCGTTCTGGTATCCTTTTGCTATAAACGCAGTTTCAATATTACCATCTTCCACTTCCTCATTAAACCATACTTCGTCTCCGGAAAGCAAACCCGGGTTAAGCCACGGATTTCCAAACTCAGGTAAATATGAATAACAGGTTGCCAAAAATTTCTCGGCATTGTACCTGTCGGTAAAAGCGTTTTCAATGGTTGCAACATTATCCGGCACTACATCCAGGTAGTTGCAGGCTGCACCAGGTGTTAACAATAATGTGATGGTTACAATTTTTATAATATCTTTTTTCTTCATGGTAACTTTCTTATTAGAATGAAACTTGTAAACCTGCATTTAAAACTCGTTGAATAGGATATCCCAGACCGTTCCCTCCCATTTCCGGGTCCCAGAGTTTGAACCGGCTAAAAGTAAACAGGTTGGTTCCGCTTATATAAATTCTGAAATTCTCAACCCCGTATTTCTCGAACAACCTTTTTGGTATGGTATAGCCCATTTCGGCTGATTTTAGCCTTAAGAATGAGCCGTCCTGCATAAACCAGGTATTGGTAACCAGATTGTTGCCTTCAAATGAATCGGAAAGGCGTGGCCATATTGCATAAATATCGCGGTTGGCTTCTGACCAGTGGCTGTCGGCATACGCCTGCAGCAACGCATTGTTTTTCTGATAGTTTCCATAAGGATCGCCGTTCCAGCTATAATTCACAAAAGGTGATGTTGCATAAGTGTCAATCCAGAAAGATGAACGAGCCGATCCCTGGAAGAAGAAAGAAATATCAAAATTCTTGTATCCTGTTGATACACCGAAACCGTAAATGATTTCCGGTGTGGTCGGATGTCCGATAGGAACCCTGTCAAGCGAGGTTATTTTATCATCTCCATTAACGTCCCGATATTTAATGTCACCCCCCATTGTAATACTTCCCAGTTCCTGAACAGGCGAGTTGGCCACTTCAGTATCGTCAACAAATAAACGTTCGGCAATGTAACCCCATTGCTGTGTAATGGGTTTTCCTACACGCGAAAGCCATGGTGTAGCGCTGTAATCGGGTTCTTCGTATTTCTCAAAAATACCACGTGCATAAGTAAAGTTACCTCGTGCCGTTACCCAAAAGTCGTTACTGAAGCTGTGCATAATATCAACTGACATATCAATACCTTTGCTTGAAGCTTCACCAACGTTTGCTTTAGTGCTTGCCTGAAGCCCAAAGGTAGAGAATGAAAGACGGTCCATAAGGATATTGGTCCTGTATTCCCGAAATATGTCAACAGCGAATTCAATTTTATCAAACAGGGTAAATTCAGTTCCGATGTTTGTTTTAGTTGCTGTTTCCCAGGTAATTTTATCGTTGGCATATCTCGAAATGGAAACCCCGTTGCGGGAGTAACCACCATCAGCCCCCCAGGCATAACCTCTGCCACTATCATTCATATTTATATTCGACAAGTAGAAGAACCTGTCGGCCTCAGAACCAATGGCATCATTACCCACAAGACCGTGGGTCATTTTCAGTTTAAATTCAGTAAAAACATTTGACAGCGGTTGCCAGAAATTTTCTTTTGACATTAACCACCCAAAACCGGCAGATGGGAAGAAACCAAATCTTTCGTTTTCAGAAAAACGTTCGGTACCGTTGTATCCGAAATTAAATTCCAGGAAATACCTGGTGTCGTATGCGTAAGTGAAACGACCGGACAATCCCAGGTTACGAAACGGGAGAGACCGCTGCAAATCGCCCGCATTGCCATACAACGATTGCCTCATAATTCCCACAAGCAAGCCGGTAACAGTATGTTTCTCCGCAAAAGTACGGTCGTAGTCCAGGGCACTTTCGGCATAAAATGAAGAAGAAACTGCTTTCTGTCCTTCCTGGTAGTCCAGGTATTCCCGACCTTCCTCTGAGTTAAGCAGAATGAGTTCGTATTCATCTGTACGGTTATTGTAATCTGATACATTATAAAAGAATGGGTTATAATTACGACTTACATCAAAATAGGCATTTCGTGTAGTGTTTCCCAGTAATCTGAATCGAAGCCCTTCTGTAATAAACTTTAAATCCTGTTTTAATTCAATTTGAGCAAGCATCAGCGATTGACTGTATTCTTTATATCCTTTAACCATTTCGGCATACGGATTTATGTAATTTCCATTACCGTAGTTGCCGAATAAAATATGGTTGGTGTGCTGATGCGTTTCATTTGGCGGATAATAGGCCGGGAACAGAACCGGATTGGAGCGAACAATTGCCTTGTATGTTTCGGTACCTCCCTGTATTGGCCCACGGTAGTCGTCGAATGTTCCGTGAACACGTACAATCGCCTCAGTAGTATTTGTTAGATTAATGTTGATGTTGGAACGAATTAAATATTTTTTTAAATCGATATTGGAGTTGAAGTCGTTACGTTTGTCGACATCCAGAATGCCATTATCCTGGGAAACACCACCTGAAAGGTAATACCGGGCTACTTTTCCACCACCACTGATGTTGAAATTCAGGCGCTGGTTCATTGTATAGTCTTTCAACAACTCATTTTGCCAGTCGGTGGTGGGATAAACATACGGGTTAGTTGAACGAAACCGCCTCTGGCGGTAACCCTGATTGTCGTTTTCCCGTTGCTCTTTATACACTTAAAATTTAATTACAATGAAAAAAAAC
>CAZLGT010000018.1:0-75819 GCA_964559175.1 uncultured Mariniphaga sp.
ATTTCTATGAATAATGGATTAAGAAAAAAGCAGTTTTTAGAGGTGCCCTTAAGTTCATCTATATAATATCCTATATCGCTGTATTCATATTGCCCGGGAAATTTATACCCGTTTACAAAAATGGTGGGGGTACCTGCAACATTGTTTTCTTCAAACAGTTTTTTGTTTTCTTCACTGACTCTTCCGATGATATCAAACCCTTCAGGTAATTGTTCCTTTTCGCACAGTATTTTCCGGTTTTGTTTAGGAATTGTGTACCATTTATACAGGAAATCAGCGGTCTGTACCTGCCCTTTATTTCTGTAAATATGATAAAGAGTGTTAATCAGCTTCTTGGATTCTTCATCTTCATAAACCGAGAAAACAGCATTAATTTTCAGTTCCGGGCAATTTTCGAGCAGCTCTTTTAACTGTTTAAATGCATTTGCACAGGGGCTGCAGTATAAGCTTAAAAAAGCTGTTACGGTAACCGGAACGTCAGGATTTCCCAGAACCAAACTATTCTGTGTTATTGGAATTTCCTCCTGCCCATTGTTTCTCAGCAAAAACCGGAATATTTTGGGATTGCGTTTAAATCCCAGGTAGGAATATCGCACTTTGTTATGTTCCTGAAATGTATTCCGGTAGGCTTTAAATAAAAGCCAAAAAGCAGCCGGAATCAAAAACGACACCCCCAGCTGAAGCACCTGGATGATCGAAATATTTACCTGCAATAAGACAGGAAGTAACAATATAAATTCGGCAACCAAAACTCCCTGAACTATCAGGCAAAAGGGGCACCATTTTTTTGTTTTTACGGCCTGGTAGTAGATGGAAAAAACGGGGTAGGGCAAAGCCAATGCACTAATGAGCGCTAATGCCCAAAGCGAAAAACTTTCATTGATGCCTGCCAGGTAAAGTAAAGTCCCTGTAAAATAAACTAGCCCGGCATCGGCCCAGTTGAGCCAGCCAAATACGTTGGAGGCATCGGAAGAAAGTACGGTATCGCAGTCGGTTTTTGAACTGAAACCGCAAATTTTATCGGCTAGCGGTGTATGGACTTTCAGTTCGTGAAGTACCAGGAAAACAGAGGCTGTAAGCCCGGTTATTTTTGTTGCCAACAGCCCCCAAAACAAGTAACCGGATTGATAGGCTGCTCCTCCGGCATTTGAAATAAAAATAAATACCGCCCAGACCATAAGGGAAATGATACCCAGTGGCAAAAGACTTTTATTTAAAATTTCATTTTGGCGGTGTTGGCGATATTTCTTCTCTCCCGATTCAATGCCTGCTACCATGACCACCACCGCCCCTGAAAGTTTTTCAGAAAATTTATCAAACCCCTCTTCAATCTTTTTGTTTCCCGACAAAAAATAAACGACCTGTCCGTTATTGATCTCTTCTACAAAAACCAGTTGTCCGCCACCGGATTTTAAATGGGCAATAAAAGGCATTTCCAGCGCTTTTATTTCCTCCAATTCAAGGTTAATTGGATAGTTTTCAACTTTCCATTTTGTTAAAGCATCACAAACACTTTTCAGGCTCGGGTAGTGAGGATGTGCCAGGAGGTACGATTTTACAGTTGTATCCGTGATTCTAATTTTGAAATGTTTGATGGCTTTCTCCAATACAAATACAACATTATCTTCTTTGTTCATAGGTGTTTTGGTTTAAATTTTCAATAAGTTTTAGATAGTTGTTTACCATGATTTCAGAAGTAAACATACCTTTCGCCCTCTCATTTGCCTTCCGGGCAAACTTCTTTCTCAAGTCTTTATTGGTTAATAATGAGTACATGTGGTTTTCCAGCTCTTCCACTCCGGGGGCAATTCCGTATTTATTACTTATATCCTTTACTGTACCAGCAAGGAGGGCATTTTCATTGTGAACAAATATCTCTTTTAATCCGCCCAGGTTCGATGCCACAACCGGCAAACCACTATGCAACATTTCAAGCGCCACATAACTGCAATGCTCTTCAAGCGACGGGATAACACCAATATCGGCTTCATGATAAAGCGCCACTACATCTTCGAATGGAATAAATCCCAGGTAACTAATGTTTGCCGAAAAATTACGGGCCGATTGGATTAACTGATCATAGTTCCCGTTTCCGGCAATAACCAACCGACAACCGGGTATCTTTTTCACCAAACCATTCATTGCCCTGCACAAATAGTCCAGCCCTTTTATTGGGTCAATCCGGCCACTGTAAAGGATTATTTTCTCTGTATGCCCCAATCCGTATTTTTCTTTTATTCTGTTTTCCGAATTATTATTAAAATGGACGGGATCAATTCCATTGTATATAACTTCAATTTTACCGGCATCTACCCTTTTGCCTGCTAAATGGGACTTTCCATGCCGGGTAACCGTAATAATTTTATTCGCCATTTTATATACGTGGGAGTCGATATCGAAATAATATCCTGCCAGTTGCTGTTCGGGTGCAAATACATGTTGAGTAAAAAGTATCTTTCCTGATACCATTTCTTTGAGTGCATTGGCTACAAAATATTGAAACAGGTAATTCATGTGGATTATATTTTTATTGCCGGGGGGTATATATTGAGATACCACTCGGGCAATATTGCGGGAGCGTTTTTCCTGGTTCTTTATAGTGTCTATTTCAGCGTTGTTTTCCGCAATCGGAATTCCGATTATTGTTATTCCGTCCTGATGTTTTATCGAAAACGTTTGGCTTTGGGTAAGCCCGATTCCGAAAATAAATACATTTATATGTTTTCGCTTTGCCAGTTCTCTGGAAAGTTGTTTTATAAAAGTACCTACCCCATAATCCATTCCGCGATCTTTACTTACCAGAATTATCCAGTTTATTTTTTGTTTGTTCATTCTTGGTCAGTTTTTTTCTTTTAATCTAACCAGCATCAGCACCGGGTTGTCGTTTTCATCCAGGCTGTTGGCCAGTTGTTCCAGTTCTTTTTTCTTTTCGGGATATTTCGGTTTTGCATGAATAAAAGATTCATGATTTACATGATTTTTCAATTTATAAGCAAATTCCCAGCCGATTAAATATTCTCCTTCCGGGCTAACGTAATTTTCCATGGGTGCGAAATTCAAACCGCCATCAATGTCGTTTGTAAATCCTGGTCCACAGTATCTGTCATCTTCATCCTTTGATTTATTTACAATATAAAACTGTTCTTTTTCTTTGTTTAGGAACGCAGTACAATAGTACTGACTTTCATGATAGTAAATAAACAGGAAGTCTTTTGATTCAATTATGTTCCAGGGATCGAAGTAAAAATTTTCATACTGAACGGGTGCAATATTTTCTCTCGGCAACCTGGTTTTCCATTTATCCCATAAATATCTAACGTTAATATTTTCATCTCTAATTTGAAATATGGTATCATTATATTTATCCCAATAAACAAGTGAATTTTCTATTTTATAGGAACAATCTGACCGGAATCCAATATTACACTCAAATGTTGGAATTGAGTTTGGCTGTATTGAAATAGTGCTTCCCGCATTATCTATTTCAACCCATTTATAATTGGCAAAACCATTGTTGATGGTTTCAAAAAGAAATAAATGTCCCCTATAAAATTCAATATCTCTAAAATTTCCCTGAAGATTATCAATCGGTAAGGCGTCCAGAAAATTGTTATTGAAATCGTATTTAAATATGTTGTTATTCCTGTCTAAAATGTAGATCAACTTATTCTTATTATCGATGGTAAAACTTGTTCCGTATTGATATTCTCCGGGTCCATTTCCCCTTCTGCCAATTTTATTCAGAAAATCCCCTTTTTTTGAATATAAATGAAGGCCTTCCGGATAGTTTGCCACAAACAAAAATGAATCTGTACATATTATCTTCATAATATGTTGAACAAAAAACCTTGATTCAAGGGGAATGTAGTCAATTGATTCAGCGATTTCTGATAATAGGACATTTTTTTTCCTGAATTTCGATGGATTAATCTTATATATAGTATCTTCCGTACATCCGTACAAAAGTATCATGATTATGATTAATGTTTTTTTCATGAAATTTTTTAAATTAAACTGCACCAGTACCTTTATTATCTATTCCAAATAAAAGTAATGGTGCAGCACTAACCTATACTACTTTAACACACCCACATTCCATAAGTATAAAACAAACTGTAACAGACATTATGACACTCCTGCTCTGAAGCAAGAACATAACCTCCTCTGCTACAAAAACAACAATATAACCCGTCACCTCCTCTTAAAGACGAAAGTTTCTCATTTTTTATCACCTTTTCAGGATTAATAGAGATTTTTCCTAATTTTTTCATAATTAAAACATTTTAATTGTTAAAAATTCATTTCCAATACATTATGCCATGTTCATATTCAAGGGCAACCTATTCTTTTCCGGAATAAGTTTTACATTTTAATTGTTTTTAAATCGTTATCTTTGTCACTCACCTCCTTTCTCGTTTATAGGAGGAGTCCGGGCAGGAAGCGATTCTGATAAAAGTTGCAGGCTTCCTGCCCTTCTTCCTAATTATTTTATTGTTTCTTTGGTTCTTTTACGTTAATCGTTTCAATATTAAGCAACATGCCTGCAAGGCCTTCCAGTAATCCCCAAGCATTTAAACTTTCATTATTAATGCCGGGTAAAACTTCGTAAGGTTTTTCAGATATAAATGGCAGTTGGTGCCAGTATTCCATCTCCTCTTTAAAATGGTTATCGCTTCTCTGGCAATGGAGCTGTTGGTAAATCCAGGCAATGCCTGAATTACCGTACCGTAGTGTAGTATTGTGCGGAGGGAGTTCGGAGTTTATGGTGTTTCGGTTGATTCCGTATAACAAGTTCGAAATTCGTTTTTCGATGTTCGAGAAGTTAGAGAGTTCGACCTGGTTTGAATAGTTTGAAGGTTTGATATTGTTTGTGGTTTGTTGTTCGTTGTCCCGATTCGCTGCGCTCTCGGGATTTCCGCCCGGATGACCTTGTCGGACAGGAGTTCGTCCGGTGGAATTCATTTCACTATGTTCATGAATCCCGGGTCTCACTGAATTTGTTGTTTGCGGTTCGTCGTTTGTTGTAGGTTGTCCGCTATTGGTTTGTTGAAGTTTTGTGAGTGCCAGGGCGAGTAACAAGCGGTTGCTTTGTAGTTTTGGAAAATTCGATTCGTTTGATAACGGTTCGGTAAAGCGTTTTATTATTTTTTCGACTTTGAAATTGAAAATGTTTTGTTCGTATAATTCGGAAAGAGACCATAACAAAGCAGGGTAATCCCAGGTGAGGTCGAATAGTTTGTTCGTGGCCCCACCAGAGCGGTCACGATGGCCATTAGGGCGCTGCGCTCCAATTTGTTGTTCGAGGGTTCGAGGGTTCGACAATTGTTCGAAAGTTTGATGGTTGTTCGATGAGCTGAGAGGTTCTAAAATAATTTCAGCAATATTTTGGGTTTTGCGGTCAAGTTCGTCAATGATGTGGATGAGAGCTTGTTTATTGGTCAAGGTGGGGATGTTTTCTTCGCCGGAGGCTGGATTTTTTATTCTTTTTAGAAAATAGGTGCCGATTCCTGCAAGGCCGTTTAATAAACCAATATCCCGGGGAGTGTTGTAGATTAATTCTTTAAAAATGCGGTTATCGAACTCTTCCAGCACTTCATCGGTATCAGCTTCAATAAAACCATTCTGTACAAGATATTCAATTCCGTAGCCTATTCCTGCCAATCCATTTTCAAAATCAATTGGTGTATTTGCTGTTATCTCTTCGTAAATTTCGTCAATCAGTTCACCGGCGTAATCTTCGCAAATTCGATTTTTGGCTTGCCGGGCCAGGTGATAAAAACAGATGGAGATGCCCATTTTGCCATGTAACAACCCGATGTTGCCGATAAAACTGGCATTGAGCAGGAGCGTATTAGTAATTCTTTGTTCGGTTGTGATTGTGAGTTGCATCGTATTGATTTGTTTAGTTCGATATAAAATTAAATTACATAGAGGAGAAAAAAAATAGGACTTTTGGGTAGTTTCCTGATACAAACATGCTTTTTACAGGACTAATCGCGATTTTTAATCTTTTTGGGTGGTTTTAACGGTCATTTCTTGTGCATTTTTCCCTTAAATATTAACAAATCCGCCTATATTTAACGTTTTTTAACATACGGGGGGGGGGATTCTATTATTTAATTCGAAAAATCCATTAAAAAGGGTTTAAATCCAGAAAAAATATAGGACTTTTGGGTAAATCGGATCTTAAAGAAATTCATTTTTTTTACTCCATTGCCTGAAAATATACTTCCGGAAATGTATTTACACCCTTCCCAATACATAAATTGTACATTAACCTCGTACACATGGAAGCTACTGTCCATGAACCGACAGAAAGTTGCGGAGGAGAAGCAACTTTATTTTTCATCTGGCTGTATTTTTTTATAACTTCATCCAGATATTCGGGTGCAACTTTTTTATGGTCAAGCTCATTAAGGATATGTTGTGCCATATATACTTCAAATCCATCAAAGCTTTGGTACAGTTCTCTCAGCTTCCTGCTTTTACAGTTAACAACAATAACACTAGCGCCCCACCCCAGGTTTAATGGATGTAATACCGGGATATTCATCCTGCAACAAATATCATCAAACAAAAATGGTATATCTGATGTAAAATCAATTGTATTTATGGCCAAATCGTAGTCCTCCTTAATGTGTTCGGCAATGTTCTCTTTCGTCAAAAATTCCGCAGTTGAAGTAATGTTTGCACAAGGATTTATTTCCAACAACCGCTCTTTTAGCGCCTCAACTTTGAAACGTCCAATATCTTTTTGCGTATAATTTTGCCTGTTCAAATTTGATAATTCAACTTTATCGCCATCAATAACAGTTAGATTTTCAAACCCTAATCTTAGCGCACATTCAGCAATCACACTGCCCAATCCGCAACCCCCAATGAATATCCTGAAGTTTTTAATCTTTTCCTGATTTTCTTCGCTGATATATAAAAAATTTCGTCTATACATAAATTAGGTTTTTGTTTTGATAAAAAAAATCTTTGATTCCATTGTAGTCACAAAATAAGGGAAGCGTTTTGGAGCCAAGATACATTTTTGGAATACCTAATTTTTGAGGGTATATACCCAGAAAATTCAATTTTGAAAATAATTTATAATCACACTCGCACAAAAAAATATTTGATTTTTCTTTATACACAGAAATCAAGGCGTAGTACATCAACAATTTAAGTATAGTCAACCTATTTTGCAGCAGGTTGGTATTCTTTCTTACCATATCCTGATCAATGGCAAATCTGCCAATATGGTATATCTCTTTGGGTTTACAATGCAAGCTTTGTATCAACTTTTTTAAATTAACTCCGAAATCCTTCTCAATAGACAAGCTGGTTATTTGATTCCACTTTTGTGTTTTAATTGTGCCAATTATCTGTTTTTCATTATCATAAGCGACATAGTAAGATGAATTCGATAAAGAATCAACATCTTCCTGAATCATTTTTAATAATTCATTTTTTGGATAATCATACTGCCTTAAATGATGATAATAGTACACTTTTAAGACAAACTGATTAATTTGATGAAGTTCATTTTTTTCTTTAATCTCCCAGAGCGAGAAATTGTCATAAGTGCGTATAAGGTTTTTCATGTTGTTAGTTTAGTTTTTTCTTAAAATCAAAACTAACCCGAAAATTTCAAAAAAAACATAGGAGAAAAAGACTATTGGTTATTATATTTGCTCAGTGAATGCTAATCAGTCCTGAAATGAAAAATACCCTATCAAACTTTTTTGACCCGATTCAGCAAACCAAATATATCGGGAGTGAAAATTACCGGAAGGTCGCATATTATCTGGAAGCCTTACAGGCGTTATCCAAACTTTACGACCTGAGTTTTTATATTGTTGACTATTATAAAAAATCATTTTATTATGTCTCGCCCAATCCACTCTTTTTAAGCGGCTATACACAGGAAGAAGTTTTGAACCTGGGATTTGATTTTTTCCCTTTGTGTGTGCCACCCGGCGATTTGGAGCTGCTGTATGTTTTAAACGAAGCTGGTTTCGATTTCTTTTATAAACTGCCGGTTAACAGACGCGATAAAGCGATGATCTCTTATGATTTCAGGTTAAAACATAAAGACAACGGCAGTTTGATAATGATAAATCACAAACTTAGCCCGTTGGTTTTAACGGATGAAGGAAATATCTGGATGGCCATTTGCCTGGTTACCTTATCTGCCCGAAAAGAACCAGGCGATGTTCATATTATTATGCAGGATGATAATAAAAGGTATAATCTCAATGCTGAAGAAAAGATATTTGAACCTGCTAAATATAAAAAACTCACTGGCAGAGAAAAGGAGATTTTAAAATATATTGCTATTGGAAACAACACGCATTCTATTGCCGGTAAGCTTGGAATAGCGGAATCAACCGTTAAAAATCACAAGACTAATATATTTCAAAAATTAAATGCAGGCTCATCAGCCGAAGCTGTGTTTTATGCCATTAATCACAGCCTCATTTGATTCACAAATAACATCAAAAGCACTTAAGTTTAATCATTTAAGTGCTTTTCTTTTTACTCCACAGTGACTGATTTGGCCAGGTTGCGGGGTTGATCGACGTTGCAGCCGCGCAAAACGGCTATGTGGTAGGCCAGCAGTTGAAGCGGGATAACGGCCAGCAGTGGCGCCAGCGCCGGGTGTGTTGCCGGAATTTCAATATAATCGTTGGCCATCTCTTTTAAAACCGTGTCCCCTTCGGTCACAATGGCAATCACATTTCCCTTTCGGGCTTTTACTTCCTGAATGTTGCTCACCATTTTTTCGTACCAGGCATCCTGCGGCGCCACCACCACAACGGGCAGGTTATTGTCAATCAGAGCAATGGGGCCGTGTTTCATTTCGCCGGCAGCATATCCTTCGGCGTGTATGTACGAAATTTCCTTCAGCTTCAGCGCTCCTTCCAGCGCCACCGGAAACAGATAACCCCTGCCCAGGTAGAGAGCGTTTATTGCGTCTTTGTATTTTTCAGCCACACGTTTAATCTGAGCATTGTTTTGTAGAATGTTCCTTCCCTTTTTCGGAATTTCAGCCAGTTCTTTTACCAGAATTGTGTACTCTTCGGACGAAATGGCCCCTTTGGTTTTGGCCAGTTTCAGGGCAAAAAGGGTTAACACCGTAACCTGAGCCGTAAATGCTTTTGTGGAGGCCACACCTATCTCCACACCGGCATGGGTGTAAACGCCGGCTTCGGTTTCACGCGACAGGGTTGACCCCACTACGTTGCATATACCAAGTGCCAGCGCCCCTTTTTCCTTTGCCAGCCGGAGAGCAGCCAGCGTGTCGGCGGTTTCGCCGCTCTGGCTGATTAAAAGCACCACATCTTTTTTCCCCAGCACCGGTTTGCGGTAACGAAACTCGGAAGCATATTCCACTTCCACAGAAACCTGTGCAAATTCTTCCAGCAGGTATTCGGCAATTAGCGCGGCATGCCATGAGGTACCGCAGCCAATTATGACAATTCGTTCTGCCTCAGCTATCCGGGGAAAAACATGCAGCAGGCCGCCCAGCACAATTTCCGGATGCTCCGGCTTCAAACGGCCTTTAAATGTTTCTTCAATGGTTTGGGGCTGCTCAAAAATTTCCTTGAGCATAAAATGGTCGAAACCGCCCTTGTCCAGCTCCCCGATTTTCATGTCGAGGTTGGAAACCGTAAGCGAAACCGGGTTATTTTCAATGTTTTTCAGGGTGAAATTGTTTTTTTGAAGGATGGCCATGTCGAGGTCGTTGAGGTAAACCACCTGCCGGGTAAACGCAGCAATGGGCGATGCATCGCTGGCAATAAAATATTCGTCGTTGCCCAGGCCAATCACCAGCGGACTTCCCCTGCGGGCAGCAATCAGTTTGTCATTTTCGCGACTGCACAAAACCGCAATTCCATAAGCGCCAACCACTTTGGAAAGAGCAAGCTGCACAGCCATTTCAGCCGAAATTTCATCTCCCTGGTTATAGAAATACTCCATCAGGTTGGCCAGCACTTCGGTATCGGTTTCGCTTTGAAACACAAATCCGTGCGCCTGCAAGTCGGATTTCAACTGCGCATAGTTTTCAATGATTCCGTTGTGCACAACCGAGAAAATACCGCTCACCGACACGTGCGGATGGGCATTTGCATCGCTGGGTTCGCCATGGGTGGCCCACCGGGTGTGGCCAATGCCAATGGTACCCGCCGTGTTCTTGTTTCTGACATAGCTTTCCAGATCGGAGACTTTTCCCATTTTTTTGAATAATTCCATACTGCCGTTCAGCAAAGCTATACCCGCCGAATCGTACCCCCGGTATTCCAGCTTTTTCAATCCGTTTACCAGTATGGGGTATGCTTCCTTGTTTCCGATGTAACCTACTATTCCGCACATGTGGTATATTGTTTAAAGTTCACCCTGTGAAATAATGCGAAGCATTAAATCGAAGATTTATTTCACAGGGTAAAGTTCAGAGTTTAAAGTTTAAAGTTCCCAGTTTAAAGTTTCGGGTTTCGGGTTCTGAGTTGTCCCTTGATAGTTATCGGGACAAAGTTCAAAGAATGAATCCGAAAACGGTGTATTAATTTGCTGTAACCGGTGAATTTTTTGTTTGCTCCATTCGCCCGATAAGCTCGTCGCCAAGCGCTTCCTTTTTTTGTATGTGCACCTGAATCGCCTTTACGGTTTCATTCTGCTCAAATTCGCCGCGCACCTGTGCAAAATCCTGTTCGCGGGCGCCGTTTTGTCCGTCAACGCCAAAGCCAATCATTTTGGTAAGCGAAAACTCTTTTTTGGCATCTTCATAGAGCATTTGATCTATTCCAAGCACACTCTCTCTCCATTTCAGAACCACTTCTGTTACATCTTCGGAGGTAAAATTGCTGATGCTTTTTCCGCAAAAATCTTCAAGCACACCGGCCGCCCAGGTCCATTCGTAGTTGTAGTAATTTTTGTGCAAGGCCTGTAAAGCCGAGTTTACCTCTTCAAGGGTAGTCGTTTCGCCTTGTTCAACCGAACGGAGAATTTTATCGAGCGCCTCCATGGGGCAAATCATTCCCGAAAGATCAACCCACTGGCCGCGTCCCGGACGTGTGTCAGGCTGCAGCGTTTTCCTTATGTCCTGGTTCGATTCAAAATTTTTCCCCTGCAAACGCGTAATGAGTGAATTCCCCAGAAACTTCCAGATGGCCATTTCGTAAAGCTGAATGCCCCGCTCGAGCGCCCGTTTTTCAATTTTCATTTTGTCGTAGCTGTACTGAGAGGCAAATTCTCCCGATGATTTGCGGATGGCCAGAAGTTTTTCCCGTCCGTTTATCATTTTTTGCACGGTATAGGGGCTTAACAGGTTAAAGTTGATCATATCCAGCAGGTTCGAATCGCGGCGGTTATCGCGGCGGGGCCATTTTTGCGTATCGCGCACGGTACCAATGCTTTTCAGGTTAACGGCAGGAACCAGGATACTTTCGTCGTTGCTTTCAATGACATAAGAAAAAGGAAAGTCGGTGGTATCGCAATGTTTGTAATGCCGGCCCATTACCAGCGAAAAAGCTCCGATTCGCGAAGGCCATAACAGGTAGCTGTCGCTGGTGGTTTTGGCGCCCCGTTCCATAATGCCCTGATGAATTGGCCCCAGTTTGTAAAGGTGATTGCTTTGGTTCGATCCGCTGCCGGCATTCATAAACGAAAACATGCCGGCAATCAGCAGCGTCGATTTATGATGCGACACCGTGTATGGTCCGGCAAAAATGGAACACGCTTCGCCGTGAAAACCCTGGCAGTTGGCAAAAAACAACGAATGAACTGCCGAATAGTGCTTGTCGAATATGCAGCCCTGCCCAACAAAGCTGCTGGAAATGAGGGTTGCATCGGTTATGCGGGCGCCCGAACACACAATGAAATCGTTCATTATTACCCCCTCTCCTATCATTACCGGTGCTTCATACGTACTGTTGATACTGCCGTTCTGCAACTTTTTGGCGCCATCGATGGTGGTGGCCGGGCCCGTTTTTACATTCAGTAAGGTGTTGCAGTTCAATATCCGCGAATGTGGCCCGATTTCGCCCGTGGTGCTTTTAATGCTTTCCACATACTGCTGCACCATCTCTTTGAGAGCAGAAACCAGCTTCGGACGGTGGCGGTACATGGCTAAAATATAAGCCAGATGCGACGACAGGTAGTCGTACATGGGAACCGATCTGCCGCCCTCTTCGCTGATGGCATCCACCTCCGTTCCGTTGCCAAACGAGGTTTCACCGTCCACCGAAAGGGTGGTTACATTATGAATGACCGAGCCCTCTCCGATGTTATAGTTGGCAATGTAGCTGCGTACGTTGTGGATGAGCACATCTTTGCCCACTTCGCAGTTGTGGAGCCAGGCATTGTAAATTCCGGCATGAAAATCGATACCCCCCACCAGGCTGACGGTTTTGTTAAAACTGTTCAACCGGATATGCCCGGTAAAACGTACATTTTCAATGTTGTCGGGCGAAAATCCCGGCGCTACCTTAACCAGGTTCCAGTCGGGGCAGGTACATCCCTGATAAATCAACTGGCCTGTTTCGTCGTCGGTTAACGGTCTGTACATGCTGTGTTTGCTATTCTGTTTCATATTTTATTCTGTTTCAGGAGGACAAATATATTTGGATTCGATTAAAACCGCTTCATGAAAAACCTAACACCTATACTAATCTTTTACCAAAAAACATTACATAATTTATCCATATAACTGATTTAAAGTAAAATATAATAAACAAAAACAGAACAAAAAAATTTAAAAATTGAAAATAAACCTATATTCAGGCAATGAACTACAGCGGGTTGGGAATTTGAGTTGTTCAAGGGTTCAAAAGCATCAGATATCGGACAGATAACAGGCAAGTCTTTGGCTTCCCGTTAGTTTCAGTTTTTTACGCAGTCGCACCCGTGCAATTTCCACACTTTGGGGCGAAATGTTTTTCAGTCCGGCAATTTCTTTGCTGGTAAGTCCGAGGCGCAGGCAGGCGCACAATTTGTTTTCCTTTGGAGTGAGCCGGGAGTGTTTTTGGTGCAAACGAACCATGAAACCCGGATGAAGTTTTTCCAGCTGCGATTCCACCATTTCCCAGTCGATGGTTTCGGCAGTGGAATGTTCCAGCGTTTGCAGCAGCTTTTGCAGCGGTTCACGGGTGAGCGGACTTTTCCCTTCCAGCATTTTTTCGAGCTGCCGGCCAACCTGGGTAAGCAATTCATTTTTTCGTGAAAGCTGAAGCAGGTAAGCCACCAGTTCGCGTTCCTTCATTTCCAGTTCGGTTTTCAGACGATGCCGGTTGCGGTTTTCCATCTCTTTGCCGGTTGAAAGGCTGGTAATGTGCCCCAAAGCCCTGCGCAGACGGGTAATATCGTGAATGGAAGCCCGGATACCCAGGTACCGGCCTTGCCTGTCGTACACACCACGCACATTTACAGAGCACCAGCGCAACTGCCGGGTACGGGTGAGAATCCGGAATTCGTGCGAAGGATTTCCCGGCATCTGATTAAGCGCACCCGACAGGAAATGGTCGAACCCGGGCCTGTCGTCGCCAAAAACCAGCAGCTCCGAAACTGAGGGAGCGTCCAGTATTTGATTGGCCGTATAGCCGGTAATATCGGAACATGAGGGCGAGCAGTAGTTAATTTTTCCGCCGGGGTCGAACCAAAGCTCCCAACTGAAAGTAAAATCGGCAATCAACTGGTAAAACTGCCGGGCCTCCTGTTCTTCTTTCAGCAAGGTGCGGGCTTCTTCCAGCTCAAATTTCACATTCGAAATCTCCGCCTCGAGCTGTTTCAATTTCTCTGAACCCTCTGCTTTGTATTTCTTCGGCTGCTTCATCTCTTTTTTTCAGATTAGCAATGTCATTCTTTTTAAACAGAGATAATCTCGTTATTAATTATCTCTTTGAAAGCTTGTAATACTTTACATTTGCTATAAATAATTAATTATGTCTTGTCTCTCAAGCATTACCATTCATGTTATTTTTTAATGCCAAATTTAGCAAAAATCAGTAGAATAAATTTGTGGCGCATCAAACGGGTGTACTACAAATTCCACGATTGCAAAAACCTATCGAATACATGCATCAGTCAATTAAAAGGATTTTTAACCGGACACTACTTATTTTCTTTATATTTACCATTGCTGATTATAAAGTAAAAAAAAAGCACTTTATACTGGGATAGAAAAAGATAGCATGAAGTACTTTAAACCATTCATAAAAGGAATTAAAAAGCCGTTTAAAGTTTTAAAAGTGTTTTTAAAGCAGAAAGCCGGCTGGCTCGACACACCCAAAATACTCCCCTACAAAGGATACGGTAACGAGACCGATGTTTTTATACAGGGGATGGTGATTGAAGACAAGGGGCTGTCGAAACCCAAAGACAAACACCGGTTCTGGACCAATATGCTGGCAACCATCAAACGGTTTTCGGGCGATGAAATTCCCGGGGTTGCTGTGAAAGCCTCTTTTCTGGGAGAAACGCAAACCGCAGAAACCGATGAATGGGGCTTTTTTTCGTTTCATTTTCGCTTTGGAAACAAACAGGAAGATTTGTTGTCAAAAGAGTGGCATTCCATTCATTTTGAATTACTGGATGAAATTGTAGAAAACCAGCCGCCTATACATTCCACCGGAGAAGTGAGAATTGTTTCGCATCGGCAAAAACGCATCGTAGTTTCCGATATCGACGACACGGTAATGATTTCACACGCTACCCAAATCCTGAAAAAACTCCGGCTGATGTTGCTGAAGAATGCTCTTACCCGGTCTCCTTTTGAAGGTGTGTCAAAATTTTATGTTGCCCTTGGCGGAGGTAAGCACCAGACAGAAAGCAATCCGTTCTTTTATGTATCGAGCAGCGAATGGAATTTATACGATTTGCTGGAAGATTTTTTCCATTTTAACCACCTACCAAAAGGCGTGTTCATGCTCAGAAGACTGGAAACCAGCATTTATAAATTCTGGAAATCGGGAGGCGGAAGCCACGAACATAAATCTGAGAAAATTAAATCCCTGCTTGAGTTTTATCCGGAGCAGAAATTCATTCTTATTGGCGATAGTGGCCAGCACGACCCGGAAATCTATTCCCGGCTGGCGTTTGAATTTCCGGGGAGAATCGAAACCATATTTATCCGGAAAATCAGAAAACGAACTTTTCTGGATAGCAATGAAAATGTTGGAGAAAAACTGAAAGAAATAGATACAAATTATTACGAAGTTCAAAACACCCATGAGGCCGCCCTCGCTGCTGCAAGGCATGGGTTGATTGACGACAGTTATTTTAAATAATTACTCCCGGTGCTACTCTGTCAAAAATGTGCCTTTGTATCTCTGTTCAGCCTCAGTGCGCACCTAATCCTTAATGCACCTTACGGATGAGCCATGGTTCCTGGTTGCAGGGTTAGTAGCACGGGCACTATGATGAACTATGGACAAACGACGGGAATCAGATCCACTATGAGTATTAGATCCACAGATCGAGCTGCTCCAATAGTAGCCAACTGTACCAACAACTATGAGTTCGCCATCTACAGGAACACGGGTACCACCCATAGGTAACTTAAGAGGAGAAGCAAATGCCCCTTTTGCATTTTTGCTGTTCCAGGTGGCTATCTCCTGCTTCCATTCTTCATCGGTGGGAATTCTGAATCCCTCGGGACACGGGTTGTTGGTTCCGTTAACACCCTGCCACAAATCATCGTTTTGAGGGCTGCGCCAATCAAAAACCCCAAAGGGATTACCAAAAAGAATAAAGTCGCCATGTTCCGGTTTATCTGTGTTGCTTTGTGTTGTGGTAGTTGGTGAGTTTCTTTTTTGGTGCCCATCGGCGGCACGGCCCCACTGGTAGAGATCACCATACGCTTCGGCATCGGTGCTACTGGTTGCCACACGGCTGGCCCCAAGGTTTCGGTCCATCCAGGTCCTGCCAGTGACGGGGTTGGTTACAACGCCAACTTTTTTAATGTCCTTTTGACTGACTTGTTTCCTGACATCGGTGCCTTCAAGGGTGGTTTCATCATTGCTTTCATTTTTGTTGCCACCACTTGAACAACTGATTGAAAATACCAACAGCATTGCCAGCACTAAAAACAGGTAATTAAAAGAATTGGATTTTTTTTTCATTTTCATGGGTTTAAAATGTGAATAGCACTGTATTTTCCTTTGCTACCTGTTTTCACCTACGCTTTGAAAGGTATGATAAAAACTGTCCGGGTCTTTGCTTGATACATAGCTGTATTGTTCGCGGACACGGGTAAGCGTTTTTTGAGTTTTTTGCGGAGTTAATTGCTTTTGCAATTGATCGCTCATATTAACCGGCCCCTTGTTGAGGTGGTTAACCAGATTCTTCTCCAGACTTTGAAGCTCTGCAATTACTTTGGAGATATGGTCGGGCTTCAATACGGGTAGCATGGGTTTTAACAGTTCAAGTTCATTTTTTGGAACCGGTTTTTGAGTAGTTATTACCTTTTCGCCATTCACGGTAATGGTCTTTTGTCCATACTTTTTTAAAAGATCATTTCTTACAATTTCTGCCTTTTTCAGGGTTGTAACCACTTTTTCACCCTTTTCGAGCATTTTTGTAATCTGATTTTCATTTTCGAGGTTGTAAGGTGGAATATCGCCCGGGTCAGGAAGCTGTGCAAAAACCGTTGTTGCGCAAATGCAAAGCAAAAGAAGTGTGCCTTTTAGTGATAAATTCATGTTTTTCATTTTTCATTCCTCCAATAATTAATTTTGATTATAACATTTTTATGGTTTTTAACGAATTAAAACGAGTACTCGTCCCCTCAACCCAGGGAACCTGCTGTTCGATTTTGTTTACCCGAACTTTGGCTTAACAATTAATAGTTTGCTTCTATCATTTCGTGCACCTTATCAGAGATTGCGGACATGAGTTCAGTAAAGCTCTTGTTTTGCTTACTTAGCAGTACAAACTGTTGATTCACAAGATTCAGTTTCTCAGGCGAGAGCAGAGACAAATCTTGGTAGTTTTCACCCAGCGAAAGACTCTTGAAGTCAGCGCGACCGCCAAGTAAAACTCCAAATACCAGAAGCGACCGAAGCTGCACCTCTTCCTCTCTGTCTTTTAGACCAGCAATGACCATAGGGCTGACAATGTTACCGAGTTTGGTCAGCTCTCCGGATATGAACGCATGCATTCGCGGATCATCTTGCCAAAGCGCCCCATGGCCAACCAATGAAGCCTGAAGATCCATTAGGATGATACCTAAGACTTCGAACTCCCTGGTATTAAAACTACTTCCCACCCGACCAACATCCATACCAACTGCTGTTTGATCATATTCGCCTTCTTCTATCGCTCCGATCAGAGTTTGCATCGCAGTGAACTGCTGTTCCGCTCCAGAAAGGTTGCCTTCCCTCAGTTCGTCCAATACTTGAGCCGTCCGAAACGAGAAATCTTGCTTCATTTCATCCAGCGTCTGGGGCAATTGCGCCTCTGCTGCCTGAGTCAGTGCCACAACCATCACAAAAATCCAAAAGAATTCAATCTTACGCTTCAACAGAATAAGTGATAAAAATTTGCTTATGGGGGCGTCACCCCCACAGTTAAGGCTCTGATTATTAGCTCCTGTTTTCGATTCATTCATGTTTTTCATCTCATTATAATTATATATTTTCTATGGTATTTATCTCATTATTAGTGTTTAACTTAAAGGTATTCGATAGAATACTGACGCATTTCGATGTAACTCGCTTTATAATGATCCATTTTTGTGGCAAAATTTTACCATGCTCGTTTCATTTTTCATTACTCCAAATTATCTGACCATGTGATAAATTGGCCAAAGTAATCCTGGAATTCATCGTTTTCATCACAAGCGTTGCATACAGTATTTATAACAAAACCCGTGGCTGATAATACTTTATTTTCAAACCAATCAAGCCAACCCTGACTTGAATTGTTCTCATTTTGATTGTCATCTTCAGTTGCTTGATTAGCAAGATTGGTAGCTTCTTCATCACTAAGCGGTAAATGAGGTATCCACGGAATTAATGCTTGTTGTCTTTGATATGCACTTTGTTCGGACATAAATTTGAAAGGGTCGGAAGTTGTGGCAAAACCTGAAGTGGTTAATAAGGTTGCCCTCCCGGCATCCACGTTTAGTAGTAAACCTTTTACAGAATGTTTGTCGAAAGTCCTTGGGTCACTGAGAATAATCAACGGCGAACCTTTCTCTGCAGCAGATTTAATCATGTTCCCGTTAACCACCATAAATCCGGCAATTTCATTTTGTGGCCGCAGCAATTCAAGTACTTGCTGATCAAGCGAACCTGGACGCACAGAAATCACATCAAAAGAGAAACTTACACCGATTTTTCCTTTCGCCTGATCTGTCTTTTTACTTAAAAGTTCGATCCATTTTTGAACTTCTCCGGTTGTTTCACGATCAACATCATAAAGCACAACTGCAACTCTATGCTGTCCAACAACTTTTAAAGGATTTAAGTGCATGGCAATTGTTAGACAAACCAGAAATGCAGAGATCAAAACCAATAAGGTTTTCTTTATTAAGAACCCAATGTTAAAGACTGTCCTGGTTTCCACCTGGCAGCCTATTGGCTTGGTAAAAGTTTTTAAAGTATTAGATAATCCAGATACCTCTGATAATTCATTAATTTTCATTTTTTTCCTCCAATTAAATTCCTGTTTGCTCATATTCTTATAATTTATTGGTTGATTTTAAGATTAGGGAGCCCCCCGCGTAACCTTTATCACCACCGAAAACTGGCCCGAATTGGAGTAATCTCCGGTGAAGGTACAATCGTTTATACCAATGCTTAACGCTCCTTTTTTGCCACCAATCGTTATTCCTTTTCCCACAAAAAAGATATCGGACCCCACCTTGGCAATTAACCCGGCATGTCCTTCGAGTCCACTAAAATCTCCTCCGACAGGATCACCACAATATCCCCAATCAGGGGGGAAATCTTGATAATAGTAATCCCTCGGATACCCTTCCGGATCAACGCAAGAATCGGGATGACCATTTGAGAAGCAGACCTTTCCGGTAGCTTTAAATTCAATCTTATCGTTGGGTTGTAAAGCGATTCCGGTATTTTTCCAGGGAACATTCCCGGGAATTATCACCACAACCTGGTCGATTTTTGCTTCAATTTTCACCGGCTCCATAGCTACATTAATGTTTTTGCGGTTTTTCACCGGTTCTTCACGGGTTTTCATACCTGCACCTGAAAAAACAAGGGTCCCCCGGACATCGGCTCTGATGGTATAATCGCCCCTTGCATCGGTTGTTGCAGATGCATCGGTGCCTTTCACCAATATCTGCGCACGCGGTATGGGTTTGCCATCGGTTTTGGAGGTTATCCGGCCGGTAATTTCGATTACCTGCGCCTGAATATTAAGACAAAAGCCGGCAAAAAGAATGAACAGGAAAGCATGTTTTAACCTGCATTTCGCCTGAAAAACAGATGTTATAAAACTGGTTGGTTGTTTATTCATTTTACATTTTTTTTGATATTATTACTTCTTTTCAATAGCCACTGAAACACTGGCACTGCCTTCGGCAGCCATAACAGCAACATTAATATCACCTTTTTCGGCAGACAACATTCCTTCTTCGTTGTTGTGCGAAACCAGATTACAGGTAAATCCGTTCTTTTTTAGCTCCTTTTGATATTTTGTTAGCACATCACCCGGAACTTTTTCAACCATCATGGTCCACATTTTTCCATCATTCATGTCGTGGGATATAACTTGTTCAACACTTCCAAAGCTAAACTCGGGCACTTCTTCAGGAATTTCAGAAGGCCACTTTTTATCATCTGCATTGGACGTCAACGTGCCATCTTCGGTTTTTATGGTAAAGCTTTCGTTATCAATATTCACATCAACTTCTTCGCCACTGGCTTTTTCCATTATTTTTTCCGCAATTTTTTCGGCGCGTTTTTCACTGGTGTTACGGCAAGCAAAAGTTACCGTAAACGCCAGCAAGATGATAATCAAAACAAATTTTGTCTTCATTTTTTAATGATTTTAAAAGTTTCCGGATTTTCAGGATTGTTTGTCCTTAGGTAATACATACCCGGTTTTAAATCATTTAACTGCAGTTTTGAAACCGGATCATTCAAAATAAAGTTTTTAAGCGCCTGACCGGTGTTGGAATATATGGTTCCGGCAACGGCTTCGGTTAGGTCGCCAATGCGAATATTTAACTCCGCCCGGAACGGATTGGGATAAACCAGAATTTTATCTCCTTTCTTCAGTTCTTCTGCTGCCGTAATTACCTCTTCCGGCTGACCAAAACCCTGAGTAAAAAAGTGCGATGAACCTTCGAGCGTTTCAATGACTGCTTCTCCAATCGTCCAGCTAAGTGAACCGACGCTTTTCAGATAATATTCACCCGCAGAACCGGAAACATTCAGCCACACTCCTGCCGGGTCGTAAGGTTCTTCATCGTCATCGCCATTGTCTCCGTTATCATCGCCGCCGCCATTGTCATCACCGCCGCCGTTATCAATGCCACCGCTGGCAAATTCGGTTTTTGCCGTATAGGATATCGTTCCTCCAACCTCTTCATCAAAAATAAAAACGGACAACACCGAGATTTTAATTCCAGGCACATACCACTGATATTCTGTTGTTTTAAGGTTCTGTCCTCCAAAGGTTCCGTCGTTATAAATCATACTCGATGTAATGTCCGATTTTACCATCAACGCATTTTCAAATACACCTGCCGGAGTTTTCACCGTTCCATAGCCAACAGCTTTTGTTTTTTTTACAGCAACATCCTTGTATTCATAAGGAGTGGTTTTATTTGTTGCAGCCCATATTTCAGATGAACTGTCAAATTCATTTCCATACGTAAAAGGCAAAAGCAAAACGGTATCCGGATTTACATATTTGCTGTAAGTAACAGCAGATGCATTGGTAAGGGCAATGGCCATATTTACAACCCGATTATTTTCAACTATTCCAAAATCATAGACTTTGACTCCCCCGGTTTCCTCAGGATCATAAGTCATAACAGCAAAATTGCTGGCCAAAACAGCCGTCGAGTCGGCAAAGGGCGTTTCAGAAGGAACAACACAAATGCCGGGATCTCCCTCGATAAGCATCCCCGAAACATCGGAATAATCCCAGGTAAGGTTTGGACCCTCCGCAGGAATGATATCCTCTTCTGTATTGATAATATTCCGCCAGTATTTGTCGCCTGTTTCAAGGTTCAGCATATTTGTAATGGTTGGCTGGGCTAATAGAATAACCGGGCCAATCAAAAAAAATAAATTAAAAATCAGTAGTCGTTTCATAACTATTGGTTTAGTCTTTTACACATCTTACTGAAATGCCATTGGTTTTGATGGTTCCGGCATTGGTTGTTACAACTCCTGAATCATAAAACTTAAACCACATAGCCTGTTCATCGTTGCTGCTTAATTCAGTTGTTGACCAGAAATAGGTTTGTACTTTCATGTTCTGAAAAGCAGGATCGCCACCCACAATATGCATCATCCCGGATCCACGTGCAGAAAAGCCGGTTTCGTTATTTCCATTATCGGTTTCCCAGTAAGAAGTGCCCGTTGCTTTTAACTTTTGTCCAATTAGGCCACCACCAACTTCATAATAAGTGCTGACATAATTTTTCAGGGTTTCCCATTCCGAAATACTTGGCAGATGATAGCCTGTGGGACAAACACCCTGAATTCCGCTTGGGGAGTTGTTGTTGGGAGAAGCTCCGCGCATAGCGGCCTGCCACGTGTAAAGTTTTCCATAACTTGCACTGATAGAAGCGTTGTTATCGTAATCGAAAACCCCGCTAATAGTGTTGCCATCAGCATAATGTGTCGATTTCAAATTTTCGGCCAGCCACGTTTGGGTTCCAATGGTAACTGTTCCATATACATTTCCATCATAATCGGTTACGGTATTATCGGTACTTCCGCCACCTCCCGACGGCAGGTAAATCGCCTGGTCTCCGATATAAAGCGTGTCGTTTGAATAGTTTACATAAATGGAACCTGCGTGTAGCGCATACGGAACCGAAACCATTTCAGCGGTTCCCATTTCGGTAAAATTATCGCCTTCGCTTAAATCGAGAAAGGTTTTCAGGAACATTTTTCCGGCGCCCCAGTTTATCGTTTCAAAATCTCCGGACAAAACAGAACCTTTGCCGATGTGCAGGTTCACAATTCCAAACTGGTTGGTTGTTTTTACATGTTTCTCGGAATAAACTTCCTGTCCCGTTGCCGAATTCAAATGAATGGAAAACTTCAGGCTTACAGCCTGATCTTTGACCAACTGGCCCGAACTGTTGCGAACAACAGTCTGATAATTAATACTCTGTGGCACCTGTGCCACCAACTGGCTGATGATAAAAGCCAATCCAAAACCAACTAAGAAAAATTTTTTCATGTTACTACAATTTTAAGGTTATTGATTTTTGTTTTTATTGTCAGAATTTTGTTCATCATTTCTGATTTTTAGCTTTCTGATGATTTTTTGTAAGGCCTTATTCTGGGTTTCGAGCTTTTCAAAAAGTTCCTCATCTTCACTCACCTTTTTTATTTTTTTTCTTTTCCTGCTCATCGCTCTTATTTCGACAAACAAGTTTAAGGTAAGCTGATGAAACCGGCTCAATAAAAAGGGTTACAAAGGGTTTCAGGGGAGGTTACAAAAAGTTGCAGATAAAAATTAAGGTACTAAAGTTTCAACAAAAATGCCACCAGATTGTCGGTTTCGCCAATGTTGAGCTTTTGCCGCAACCGGTGCCTGGTGGTTTTTATGGAACTTTCAGATTTAAAAGAGATGGCAGCTATTTCTTTAGTGGAAAGATTCAGTTTCAGCAAGGCTGCAATTTTAATTTCAGTTGCCGAAAGATTGGGACATATTTCGAATAATTTTTCATAAAACCGGTTATGTACATTACTGAAGGCCAGGTCGAATTCTTCCCAGATGTTGTTATGAGTCGCCAATTGAATATCTTGCAAAATTCCTTTTATTTGTTTCTTTTCGGTATGTGAGTCCGATGGGAATTCATTCATTTTTACGCTGATGTTTTTGAGAGTTTCATTAAGCTGGATTAATGCCAGCGCGCGGCTGGCCAGCTCCTTATTTTTTAACTCGAGGTCGTTTTCAAGCATCTTATTGTCTTTTTCAAACATTTGGTTTTCCAAAGCGGTAAGATGATTTTTCTTTTCAAGAATTTCCTGCTTTTGCCGCAGGTTCTTGTTTTTCAGTCTTAAAAAAAGCACCAACCCAAAAGTTGAAAGAAGAATAATTCCGGCAAATGCAATGAGAATATAAACCTGAAGTGTTTTGGCCCGATTTCGCTGATTGAGAAGCAGAATATCTTTTTCGTTGGCTGACAGTTGGGCCTGGTATTCAATTTCTGCAATTCGTTTGGCGCTGTTTTTCGATTCCAGTTCTGTTTTTAAGGCGTGGTAAGTTTCAAATAATTCCAGCGCTTTTGAATAACTACCTGTAGATTTATATGCTTTGAAAAGCTGATAAAGTGCCTCGGCTTGTAACGACTGGCTGTTAATTTGTGTGGCAAGGGAATATGCTTCCTCACCAAATTCAATAGCCGAATCAAAATTTTCCGATTCCCGGTAAATCATACCTTTCCGGGAAAGCACCATCGCCTGTCCGTATTTTTCGTCGAGTTTCTCAAAAATATTCAATGATTTATCCAGTCTGGCAATGGCATCGGTATATTCCCCGAGTTTTGACTGCACTTCAGCAATTTGGTAAAGAGAAAGTGCAATTCTTCGCATGTCGCCCCCCTCAAGAAACAAATCGTATGCCCGCGAAAAGAACTGCATAGCAACGTCAAGGCTATCCTGCTCCATTTTCAAACAGCCTTTGTTTATAAAAATCATCCCAAGTGATTTTTTTCCAGAAGTTTTTTGATTGAAATCATACGCCAGATTAAAATACCGTTCAGCCAATTCGTTCTCGCTCTGGTCCATGTGAATTTTTCCGATGGCGTTGTAACAAACAGACATACCGGAAAAATCGGAAAGTTTTTCGTAAACCGAAATGGCTTTCATGTTCATTTCAATGGCTAACTCATGGTACCCGAGGTAAGTGTTTACCAATGCTTTTTGCGAATAATAAATACCCAAATCAGGCGTAAAAATATCGGGAGAGAGAATCCTCCCCAGAGAATCGAGGTATGTAAGGGCGTCCTCGTAACGGTCATCATAATAAGCAATTTGGGCTTTTATCAGGAGGTATTTTTGATCACCCTGCGCATACTCAATTTCATCTAAAATTTCTTTCCCCTTTTCAGCATACAGTAACGCAATTTCGTTATTGATGCTGATGTTTGAAGCTGATAACGAAAAAAGAGAATCGATGATTTGAGCAGATTTTTTTTCTTTTTCATGAAAACCGGTATCTACTGCCTGTGAAGGAAAACATACAGACAAAACCAATAAAACTATAAAAACGAACCGGACAAATGGTTTTTCTTTAGACATCAGGTTGTTGAATTTTTTTACAATTTATAACAACCTGAGTTAATAATCAAATAAAATATACTTTTTGATAAAATCCGGCAGTAACTAAAGCGTTTGCCAGCGCGTGGTACTTTTATAATCGCTTACATATTCTTCCACAGGAATGGTTTTCTCTTCTACTTCGTTTTCGGAGAGAATGTCCATTCCAAACATTTTTTCGCAATCCTGAGAAATGTCAGTTTTTGACAAATTAAAGAAATTTTTCTTTATATAACTTTCCAAACAGATGAACATTTTTTTTATTGTTTTCATTTCCTTTTGTTTTTAATGGTTAAAAATTTGCATCGTTTAGCCGCCGCAATAACACGGCAGCATAAGAACTCATCGAGGTACTTTGAACTATAATTTCTTTGGGTAGATTTAATTTGGCCGAGGTAAAATTCCAGATGGCTTTAATGCCACAATTCACAAGGTCTTCGGCCACTTCCTGAGCTACATGGTTCGGCGTGGTAAGAATACCTATTTTTACATTTACCCGGCCCGACAGGTGGAACAACTTGTTGTATTCCAGAACATGGATTCCACCGATGGTCTGGCCAATTTTATTTTCATCCACATCGAAAGCAGCCAGTATTTTCAATCCCAGCGACTGGTGTTCCTGGTATGCCATCAGTGCCGAACCAAGGTTTCCGGCTCCTACCAGAAAAGCTTCGTTTACTTTGTTAAAACCAAGGAAATCTTCAAGGGCGTGAATCAGTTCGTAGGTGTTGTATCCCACCCGCGGTTTTCCTTTTATTCCGGTAACACCTATATCTTTTACTACCTGTGTTGGATCAAGGTCAAGCTCTTTTCCAATTGTAGGCGCCGAAATATTTATAACTCCCTCCTCTTTCACCTTTTCAAGGTAATACAAATAACCGGGCAGCCTTTTGAGCGTTGGCTCCGGTGCCTGTTTTTTTGTTTTGTATTTCCTTGCTTCTTTCATTTCAAGTGGATATAATTTTTCATTTAAATCCACTTCAAAAGTAGAAACAATTCATTTAAAGAAAATATTCTTTATTAGAATTGTGTATTTGTTAACCGAAATTTAAAGTTGAAGACTATTTTTTCTGATCCACCCAAATCAATTTGTCGGTATCGTAGCCTCTTTCCCTGGCTTTTTCCTGAATGTAATCCAGGGTTTCCTGTTCAAGCTGTGGTGTGCGGCTTAAAATCCAGAGGTATTTATCGGAAGAACTGCCGATTAAAGTCCACTGGTAATCTTCATCAAGCTCAAGAATAAAATAATCGGCATAAAAAATCCAGAAAAATGCAACCTTTAGTTTGCCGGGGTCTTTGTCTGGCCGGGGCTGTTTTGCTTTACCAACAGCTTCACTGTATTTCCCGTCGAGGCTGTTTTTGTAGCCGGCATTTACAACCTTAATTTTTCCATCTTCGCGGTAAGAGTAAGTAGCAGTTACCCCAACCAGGTCGCGCTCAAATGAATGATCATACCGCGCAATTTCATACCACTTTCCCAGGTACCTGTCAAGATCGAGTTCGTTAATTGTAGAAGTATTCACTGTAGTTTGTGTTGTTTTGCATCCTGTATTAAATCCTGAAAACGCTGTAATAACAGCCAAAATAACCCAAAAATTTTTCATTTTATGCCTTTTTTCAATTTTTCCTGAAGATTTTTGCTGTTTCAAATCTGTCCAATCCGCCGCATCAGCTCCATACACATGCGACCGTTGTGGTAAGGCGCTTTCCAGCCATTTACCTTGTCGTTTGAAACGGGTTTTAATTCATTTGTAACACCCCAAAACCATTCGCCGTTCTTTTTGTCGATGATGTATTTTTGTGTAAAATCCCAACTCCGAAGGGCCAGATTCAAATATTCTTCTTTTTCGGTTAACTGCCAGGCATTGAAAAATCCCACAACGGCTTCGGCCTGCGGCCACCAGTCAAACTGTTCCATCAGGTGGTCGCCTTCTTTTTCGTAATACAAACCGCCATGTCCGGCAAAACCTTCATCGCGGGTAACATCAGCCATTTTCAGGGCAACATGTTCCACTTCTTCCAACAGTTCTTTGTCGCCCAAAACTTCGGCAGCCTCGCACAACAACCAGCTACCTTCAATGTCGTGCCCGTAAGAATCAATTTCGGAACGCACGGTCCAGTCGGCATCGAAAAACAGGTGAAAATGAAAAGTTTCGTGGCTGGTAATTTTATCGAGGAAAAGCCGGATAAGGTGGCGCAACTGCTTCTCTGTTTCTTCGGTTTTCCAGATACGGTACAAATTGGTATAAGCTTCCAGAATGTGCAGGTGTGTGTTCATCGACTTTTTTACGTTCAACTCTTTGGGGCTCAGCCGCTGGTCATCGGTGTCCTGCCAGTCGGCAGTTTTGGCCTCGATGTAACCGCCAAATTCCGGGTCGAAAGCATATTTTTCCATCAGCATAAACATGGATTCGGCCAGTTGCTTTGCCCGCTCATCCCGAAAAGCGAGGTAATATTCCGCCAGTGCATAAATAAAAAATGCCTCGGCATAGAATTGCTTTTTGGTGTCCACGGGCCTTCCATTTGGCATAATGCTCCAGTAAATGCCGCCGTTTTCGTGGTCCCAGAAAGAAATCTGCAAAATACGGAATGCCTCATCAGCCATTTTTTTGTAAACAGCCGTTGGGTAAAATCGGTATGCGGCTGAAAATGTCCACATAATGCGCGTAACAAAAACAGCCGAAAGCGGCGCATCGGAGAACTTTTTCCCATCGTTGGTAATCCGCCCGAAAAATGTACGGCGTTTCGGATCATACACCTCTTTCGCCCAATAATTCAGAATGTTGTCAGTAAGTTCGTTTTCAAACTGCTTTTTTAACCTTTTCAAATCCATGACAATTTAAAAAAATAAGTTCTTATCGTGGTCAGGAAAAAAAATCCCTGCATCAATTCGAATCCTGTCCAGTGTTTCCATTAAATCAATACTCATCTGCCAACTCATTTTATCGCTTTCAATTTTTCCTGCATCCAAACATTCCATCACATGTGCAGCTTCATACTGATATCCCGTTCCTTCCTTGTGTTCCGATGGAAAAGTTTGAATCTCACCGCCTTCCTTCCAAACAGTTATATTGGTGGGGGCATGCCATTTCGGGTTCAGCACCATGTACCCTTTTTCAAATAAGTATTCGGTTTGTGTGGGCGAGAAAGCAGCAAAACTTGATGTCAGGTTTGCCATTTGACCGTCTTTGTATTTGAAAACCATGCTGATGGATTCCTCCGAACCGGTTGTGGCAAAATCGGCAAATGTCTTTATGATTTCCGGTTTCCCCAGCGAAGTAAGCGCCGCAAATACCGGGTAAATGCCAATATCGAGCAGCGAGCCGCCGCCAAGAGAAACGTTGTAAAGCCGTTTTTCCGGATTGAAAGCTCCTTTGAAGGCAAAATCTGAACGTACAATCCGCAATTCGCCCAGCTCACCTGACCGGATAATTTCCATGGCTTTGATAAAACTGGGTTGAAACATCGTCCAAAATGCCTCCATCAAAAACGTGTTGTTTTCTTTGGCACAGGCAACCATCTCTTCCGCCTCACTTTTATTCATGGCAAACGCTTTTTCGCACAAAACGGCTTTTTTGTGGTTCAGGCAAAGCAGGGCATGTTCGTGGTGATGTGAATGCGGAGTAGCCACATAAACCGCATCCACATTCGGGTCGGCAACCATTTCTTCGTAACTGCCATACGCTTTTTCAAAGCCAAATTCACCTGCAAAATCCTGTGCTTTTTGCAAATCGCGCGAGGCAGCTGCATACAGATTGGCATTCGGCAATAATTTTAAATCGCTGCTGAATTTTTTGGCGATGTGTCCGCATCCCAAAACAGCCCAATTGTATTTCTTTTCCATTGTCTTAAGTTTTTCCATTCCTGTCAATCAACTCATTAATCTTCTTCACACTTTCGGCCGATCGCAGCCCGTCTTCCGGGGAATTCAGGCAATAATCCACCAGTCTGTCAATGGATGAAGTGGCCACGTGCATTCGTGTGTCGGACGAACCGTAATAAATATATACCTCATTCTTTTCATTCCGAATCCAACCGTTAGCGAAGAGCACGTTTGAAACATCTCCGATTCGCTCGTCGCCCTCCGGCGCCATGAAGTAACCGCCGGGCCGTGCAATCACTTCCGAGGGGTCGTCCAAACTTGTCATAAACAGGTACAACACATACCGCAATCCGGCAGCGCAGGCACGCACGCCATGCGCCAAATGCAGCCAGCCCTTTTCGGTTTTCAGTGGAGCCGGGCCCTGTCCGTTTTTCAGTTCTTTTATGGTATGGTAAACCTTTTCGTCGATGATTTCCTCGTGAGGAGCTTCGGCTTTGGTAATGTCGTCAACCAGCGCCCAGCCAATGCCGCCGCCACCGCCAACTTCTATGAATCCATCCTGCGGACGGGTGTAAAAAGCGTATTTACCATTCACAAATTCAGGGTGCAAAACAAGATTTCGCTGTTGTCCGTGGTGAGAAATAAAATCGGGCAGGCGTTCCCAGTTTGTCAAATCTTTAGTGCGGGCAATTCCGCCGCTGGCTGTGGCTATGGACGTATCGCCCTTTGGTGCAGCCAGGTCTTTCCGCTCGGCACAAAAAATACCGTAAATCCAGCCATCTTCGTGCTGAACCAGTCGCATGTCGTACACATTGGTGTCGGGCTCGTCTGTTTCGGGCATGGTGACCGGTCGTTCCCAAAACCGCCAGTTATCAGTTCCGTTGGGACTTTCAGCAATGGCGAAAAACGATTTTCGGTCCCAGCCCTCAACCCGAACGGCCAGTAAATATCTGCCATTAAGATAAATGGCCCCGCTGTTGAAGGCGGCATTGATGCCAATCCGCTGCATTAAATATGGATTGGTCTCATAATTCATATCGTACCGCCACTCCAGCGGTGCATGATTTCCGGTTAAAATGGGCCGTTTGTAACGGTAGTAAATCCCGTTGTAATTTTTTTGAACCGGCTTATTTTTTTTCGTGAGCAGCTTTTCATGCTGCCTTTGTAACTTTTCGAGCCGCTTCAGAAAATCTTTTTTGCTGTAACTCATTCGGTTGTATTTTATGCTTTGTTTTCTTTTGTTATTATTTATTTGCGCCGGAGAATTACCATTGTAGCGCCGTAGCCATATTCCTTAAACGAAGCGTCCTGATAGACATATTTTGAGAATTTCGACTTTAGTAATTTGGCCATTTCCTGCTTCAGTACGCCCTGTCCCACTCCATGAATAAAAACGATGCGTTTTGCCCGCGACTCAATGGCACTGCGCATTTCCCGCTCCACCTTCTCCACCTGAATGTCGAGAATTTCTTTGTTGCTCAGTCCGTTTGCGTTATCAACCAGTTCGTGAATATGCAGATCCACTTCCACGGTTTCGGAATGCTGTGTTTTTACCGGTTTTGGTTCAGGTGCTATTTTTTCTTTTGCCTTCACTACTTTTCGAAAATCGTCCTCCGTAAGCTTATCCAGCTCCGTATTCAATACATTCTCCGAAATTTGAAAAATCATGGCATTCTCCTCGAAAAACTCATTGGAATGAAAGCTTTTTTCCTTGTAAAATTTCACCGGATTGAGTTTGAATTTTTTTGAAATGGCCGGGTGCCAGGATTTTTCTTCTTTTCGAAAATAAATGAGTTGAAAACAGTATTCGGGCAAATCACTCAAATCATTCAACCCAATGGTTTCCAGTTCTTCCTCTGTATTTGGATGAACCGTTCCGTGTTTTACGGTTTTGTATTCCCCGTTGATGAAATGTGCAAAATGGTAAAGCACCGTAAAATTGCTGTCGTTCATTAAAAACAAGTCAATATCGCCGGCCAGCGGATTTTTAGAATCAGCAGGGACAATGCAGAAGTAAAAGTCGGGAGAATTTTTTCCGGGAATGATCTCGCCAGTGGTTTTTTCCGCTTCCACCGGAGGTTTTTCTTCTTTTTTAACCGATTCTTTTTCAGCAGTTTTATCTTTTTTGTTCAATGCCGGGTCGTCCACGTTAATCAGCATCGAAACCGGATATGGCACCTCAAACCCGTCTTCGTTCTCCACATTCACCATATTTTTTCCAACGTAGCGTGTAACTGTTCCACCGCCCACATCGTTCAAAAATTTAACCTTATCGCCAACTTTTATCATCTTTCTGTTCGTTTCGTGCAAAAGTACAATTTTTTATGTATCCATTTTTTGAATTATTTTTGCCGGAGAATTTAAACCGGATAATTTGAAAGATTTCAAAAAAATAAAAATCGGTGATTTCAGTTATCACCTGCCCGACGAACGGATAGCTAAATATCCGCTGTCAAAACGCGACTACTCCAAACTGCTGATTTGGGAAAACGGAAAAATTAAGAATGACAAGTTCCGAAACATCTCCCGTTTTCTTCCTGCGGGCGCTTTGCTGGTTTTTAACAACACACGCGTTATTCATGCCCGCCTCCTTTTCTGGAAAGAAAGTGGCGCAAAAATTGAAATATTCTGCCTTGAGCCGGTTCAGCCCGAAGACCATCAGCTGGCATTTCAGCAAACTGGTAAAGTGGTGTGGAAGTGTATGGTAGGCAATGCAAAAAAATGGAAAGAAGGAACGTTAAAACTGAATATTGAAATAAAAGGCAAAACGGTTGAGCTGAACGCCGTAAAAGTAAGCCAGGAGAAAAATGCTTTTTTTATTGGTTTTAGCTGGAACCAGCCTTTTACATTTGCCGAAATTATAGAAAACTCAGGTATTTTGCCCATTCCTCCCTATCTGAACAGGGAAACTGAAGACACCGACGAAATTAGTTACCAAACCATTTATGCCAAAACCAGCGGTTCGGTTGCAGCGCCTACTGCCGGGTTACATTTTACCGAAAAAGTAATGCGAAAACTGGCTGAAAAAGAAATGGCTTTGCGTGAAATTACACTGCACGTGGGAGCCGGAACTTTTCAGCCGGTGAAATCGGAAACCATCGACGGACACACCATGCACCATGAACAGGTGGTAATTCCAAAATCCTTCATCGAAGAACTCATTTCCAACCCGGGAAAAGTAATTGCCGTGGGAACAACCTCGGTGCGGTCGCTCGAAAGCTTGTACTGGCTGGGGCTAAAACTGGAAAAACATACGGATTTTTCCGGGAAACTGGAAATCGGGCAGTGGGAACCTTATGAAAACCAGGCTTCTATAAGTACAGAAAAAGCGTTGAAAAATGTTATGGAGTACTTTGAAAAAACCGGGCTGCCATTGCTTCAGTTTTCCACCCAAATCATCATTTTACCGGGGTATGCATTTAAACTGATTGAGGGAATGGTTACTAATTTCCATCAACCGCAAAGTACGTTGCTGCTACTTATCAGTGCTTTTTTGGGAGATGACTGGAAAAAAGTGTATGATTTTGCGCTGAACAACAACTTCCGGTTTTTGAGCTACGGCGACAGCAATTTATATTTGAAATAAAATGAGGCCGGTTGAAAATGTTCATTTGGAAAAAACGGAAGCAATTTTTTCCGCGAGTAAATTTCGGTCAATGGGTTTGGTAATAAAATCGTCGAACGTATTTTTAAGTCGTTCAACATCGTTGGGCAAAGCATAGGCAGTTTGGGCAATCACCGGTAAATCCGGCTTCATTTTTCGAATTTCTTCCAGAGCTTCAAAACCGTTCATTACAGGCATTTTAATATCCATAAGCACCAAATCAACCGGTTTTACCCTGCATAAATCCACCGCTTCGCGTCCATTGGCTGCACGAATGACATTTCGCTTTTGCATAAAAAGAACCTGCTCCAGAAAAAGCCAGTTGGCCTCTTCGTCTTCGGCTACCAAAATCAGTTGGCTTCCATTGGTCTTCACCTGCATTTTTTCATTCTTTCCGGGAGCAATGCTAAACTCCGCTAACTGTTTAACAGGAATGGTAACCGTAAACAAACTTCCCTTTCCCGGTTCCGACTGAACATCAATTTTTCCTCCCAACAGCTCAGTATAAGCCTTGGTTATGGCAAGTCCGAGTCCTGAACCGCTCTGCAATTTTCCACCGTTGTCGTGCAATTGCCTGAACCGATCAAAAATTAAGGGAAGGTTTTCGGGTTCAATACCCATTCCCGTATCTTTTACATATACAGCAAATTGTCCGCTTTCGGTAAAAAAGTACCCAAACCGAATCTCTCCCCTTTCGGTGTATTTTACGGCATTGTTTAAAAGGTTTACGAGAATTTGCCTGAGTTTTACATCATCGGAACAAATAAGCGTTTCGCTGCCTGACGACGGTTTTTCAAGGATCAGCTTCAATGCTTTATCTTCCGGAAGCGATACCCGCATAGCGCCAAATATTTCATCGAAAAGGACGGCAGGATTGAACTCCGATTCCTTTATTGTAACCTGTCCCAATTCGATGTGGGAAATCTCAACAATGTCGTTGATAATTGAGAGCAGGTAATCGCCGCTTTTCCGCACAATATCAATGTATTCATCACGCTTTTCGCCGGTAAGCCTGTTTTCTTTCAGCAAACCGGCAAATCCCATGATGGCGTTCATAGGAGTTCGGATTTCATGCGACAGGTTGGCCAGAAATGCCGATTTCAGGCGATCGCTCTCTTCTGCCTTGTCTTTGGCTAGTTGTAATTCCACATTTTGTGTCTGGTATTCCTTATTCAGAAGGGCGTATTTATCAACCTGACGGCTCAATTCCTCCTTTTTCTGCAATAAATCGGTGGTTAGCTCAAGTTCTTTTTTGTACAAGGTATCTTTCTCTATCCGGTTTCTGAAATTACGGAGCTGGGCAGACATAAGCAATCCCAGCAGCATGGTGCCGGGGGTATAAATGAAAAACACAGGCAATAAAATGGTATTTATTGTGGGCACAATTCGTTCGGAAGGAAGTAAAACTGTACAGCCAAGCATAACAAGATGCACAACAAGCCCCAGCAGCAAATAACCAGCAGCCTTATTTTTCTGAAAATGGTTGTATAAAAAATGCCCCCACAAAATTCCTATGGAGCCGGAAGACAAAATGGCAGCAATTCCCATAGCAGTTCCGTCGCCTCCCATCACAAAGCGCATTGCAGAAGTAATTATCATAGCAATTGCTGTGGGCAAAAGTCCGAAGAACACACCAGAAACTGACAGCATCACGGTTCGTGTATCAAAAACAAGTCCCGGCATCAAAGTCCATGGAGTGTACATCAAAACCGTTCCAATTACACTTAAAATTAAACCTGTAAAAATTTTGCCAGGAAGTTGTCTTGGCTTTTCATTTCTAAGCCAAAAATTTTCGTAAAGCATGGCAAAAGCCAGCAAAAGGGCAATGTTTTGAATCAGTCCGACAACAATGGATTCATTCATTTTCTTAATGGTTGATTTGTTGAAAACCCAATGCAATATACAGTATTTTTTTGCACAGAAATAATTTGCAAGGCTTTTTTTACCTAAATGTCAGGAAACATTCATTCATTTTACCAGAACGTTAGAATGAAGTTGTCAGAAGTTTTTGCCATATTTACAATTCACTTAAAAATAAATGATACATGAAAGCACTGAAAAACCTTAATCCACAACCACTTTTTAACTATTTTGAAGATATATGCCAGGTACCGAGACCTTCGAAGAAAGAAGAAAAAATAAGAAAGTTTTTGCTCGATTTTGCTAAAAAGCATAACCTTCCGGCAAAAACCGACGAAGCGGGGAATGTATTAATTTCTAAACCGGCAGCTCCCAGCCGTGAAAACAGCCCTACAGTGATTTTGCAAACCCACATGGACATGGTTTGCGAAAAAAACAGCGATAAAAAATTCGATTTTGACAACGACCCCATTGAACCGGTAATTGTTGATGGATGGGTTAAAGCCAACGGCACTACCCTGGGAGCCGACTGCGGCATTGGTATAGCCGCCCAAATGGCTGTGCTAACCTCTACTGAGATTAAACACGGCCCAATCGAATGTCTTATTACTGTTGATGAAGAAACCGGGTTAACCGGCGCTTTTGCGCTTCAGCCGGGTTTTATGGCCGGTTCTGTTTTGCTGAACCTCGATTCGGAGGATGAAGGTGAAATTTTTATCGGTTGTGCCGGTGGCATTGATACACTGGTTTCATTCTCGTTTAAAAAAGAAGAAGTGGCTGAAAATTTTGCTGCTTTCAGGTTTTCCGTTTCAGGATTGCTGGGAGGTCATTCCGGCGACGACATCCACAAAAACCGCGGCAATGCCATAAAAATACTGAACCGGTTCCTGTGGAAAGCTTTTCGGGAGTTTTCCATCGGGCTAAATACAATCGATGGTGGAAATCTGCGCAATGCCATTGCCCGGGAGGCATCGGTTATTGTAGTTGTGCCGGAAAATGAAAAAGAAATGCTGCTAAAGGCGTTTGAGAAATTCAGTTCGCAGGTGAAGTTTGAATTTGAGCTGAACGAACCAAAACTGACATTGAGAGCTGAAGAATGTACTGTTCCTGATTATATTATCGACACAAAAACCCAAAAAAAACTACTAAACACCCTGTATGCCTGCCCGCACGGTATTCTTGAAATGAGCAGTCGCATGGAAGGTATGGTGGAAACTTCCACCAATCTGGCATCGGTAAAATTTTCAGAGGGAGATAAAATTCTGGTAACAACCAGCCAACGCAGCGAACTGGAAAGCCGGAAACATTTTGCTTCCGAAATGGTTCGATCGGTGTTTGAACTGGCCGGCGCCGATGTTACCCATTCCGACGGCTACCCCGGCTGGACACCCAACCCGGCCTCTGAAATTCTGGAAACAACGGTAAAATCCTACAAAAAACTGTTTGGAACCGAACCTGTGGTACGCTCCATTCATGCCGGACTGGAATGTGGTCTCTTTCTGGAAAAATACCCAAATCTCGATATGGTTTCATTTGGACCTACCATTAAAGGCGCCCATTCGCCCGACGAAAGACTGGATATTCACACCACTGAAAAATTCTGGAAGCACCTGGTAGATGTTCTGGAGCAAATTGAATAAATTTTCCCTTCAGAAAAGACAAACAATTCCCTACTTTTGCACCGTTTTAAAAAGTAGCAATGCAAAACATTTATCCGCAACATTTTGAAGAAAAGGTGGGCTTCGATCGCATCCGGGCGATGCTGCACAAAAAATGCCTCAGCCCAATGGGCAGCGAGTGGGTGGATGCCATGCATTTTCAGGATGATTTTGAAACCATTGCGCGGCAGTTGGGCGAGGTGAACGAGTTTTGCCGCATCATTCGCGAGGTGGAAAATTTTCCGTCGAGCCATTTTTACGATTTACGCAGCGCTCTGCAAAAAATTAAAATTGAAGGCCGGTTTCTGGAGGCTGAAGAGTTATTCGATTTGAAACGATCACTGGAATCGGTGCGGGCCATTGTTCAGTTTTTTACAAAACAGGAAGAACATATTTTTCCGTTGTTGAAAAAGAAAACCGAACGGGTGCAGGTGTTTCCTTACATTTACGACCGCATTGATGCCATTCTGAACAAGTTCGGAAAAATGCGCGACAACGCGTCACCCGAGCTGGCGCAGATCAGAAAAGCCATTCTTTCGTTGCAGTCGAACATGTCGAAACGGCTTCATGCCATACTGAAACAAGCCCAGAAAGACGGCCTGGTTGATGAAGATGCTTCGGTTTCCATCCGTGACGGGCGGGCGGTTATTCCTGTTTCAGCTTCCAACAAACGCAAATTAAAAGGCATTGTTTACGACGAATCGGGCACGGGAAAAACTTCGTATGTGGAACCCAACGAGATTGTGGAGATGAACAATGAAATCCGTGAGCTGGAATACGCCGAACGCCGCGAGATTGTGCGTATCCTCACCGAATTTTCAAACGATATCAGGCCCTACCTTTCCGACCTGCTTTTCTCCTACGAATTCCTTGGCGAAATCGATTTTATTCGTTCCAAAGCTTTGCTGGCTGTAGAATTCAACGCCATCAGGCCCGAACTGCAAAAAACGCCGCTGGTCAAATGGCAACTGGCCGTTCATCCCCTTTTACAGCAAACGCTGAGACGGGAAAACCGGAAAATCGTTCCGCTCGATATCGACCTCGACGAAAAAAACCACATTCTGCTCATTTCGGGCCCAAACGCAGGTGGCAAATCGGTTTGCCTTAAAACAGTGGGATTACTGCAATACATGCTCCAGTGCGGATTGCTTATTCCGGTAAACGAAGCTAGTAAAACCGGTATTTTCAACCAACTATTCATCGACATCGGCGACGAGCAATCGCTGGAAAACGACCTGAGCACCTACAGTTCGCACCTCATGAACATGAAACATTTTGTAAAGCACAGCAACAATAACACACTGGTTTTAATCGACGAATTCGGCACCGGGACCGAACCGATGCTGGGAGGAGCCATCGCCGAGGCTATTCTCGGTGAGCTGAATCAGTTGCGGGCATTCGGTGTTATCACAACCCACTACACCAATCTGAAACATTTTGCCTCGTCAGCCGAGGGAATTGTGAACGGCGCCATGCTTTACGATTCCCAAAACATGAATCCGCTGTTCCAGCTCGAAATTGGCAAACCCGGCAGTTCGTTTGCTTTTGAGATTGCCCGCAAAATTGGCCTTCCGGAAGGAATTCTGGAAAAGGCTACCGAAAAAGTGGGAAAAAAACACATCGATTTCGACCGGAACCTGCGAAAAATAAACCGCGATAAACGGTACTGGGAAATTAAACGGGAGAAAATCAGGAAGGTGGAGAAAATCCTCGACACCATGGCCGTGAACTACGAAGAGGAATTAAAAGAAACCCAGAAACAACGCAAAGAAATTCTGAAAAAAGCCCGCGAAGATGCTGCGGTTTTGCTGGCCGGAGTGAATAAAAAAATTGAAAACACCATTCTTGAAATTAAAAAATCGCAGGCTGAAAAGGAAATAACGAAGCAGGCACGGCAAAACATAGAGGTACTGAAAACGGAAGTAAAAATGAGCACCGGCGACCAGGATGAATTGATAACCAACAAAATAAAAAAACTACGCCAGCGCGAAGAAAAACGCAACCAGAAAAGACCGGCCGAATCGAAAAAAGAAATCAGCAAAAAGAAACCGGAAAAGCGCATTGAACTGAAACCCGGCGATAAAGTACGCATTGTTGGACAGCAAACCATTGGCGACCTCATTGAACTGAACGAAAAAAATGCTGTAGTGGCTTTTGGCCAACTTATTACTACCCTGCCCCGCCAGCAGGTAGAACGGCTTAGCAACAACGAGGCCAAAACGGTTAAAAAAAGTACCCGTTCAGGTACGGGAACCCGGTTGTTAAGCAATTATTCCGAGCGGCGATTAACCTTCAAACCAGAAATCGACATCCGTGGGCAACGTGCAGAGGAGGCCATTCCCAAAATTCAGGAATTTATCGACGAAGCCATTATGTTTGAAGTGGCAGAACTACGCATTCTGCATGGCAAAGGGCATGGCATTCTGAAAGAAACCATCAGGAGCTATTTGCGTTCAGAACCCATGGTCCGCAGTTTTAAAGACGAGCATGTAGATTTTGGCGGCGCCGGGATTACAGTGGTGAACCTGGCAATGTAACAAGGCTACCATCCCGGAACAAAGTTCAACCAATAATTTTATTCTTAGTCAACCGGAATCTGTATCTGTTTATAATCCAATTCGAGAAACAGGCTGTCAACCGGCAAAAAAAGTGTAACATAAGCTGCCTCTCTGAAGGCAGGGAAGAAAACTTTACCCTGCATGCTGTAATTGCTTTCCAGTGTAGTTTTTCTGATGGTGGAACTTTTCCAGGAATCCATCACTTCACTGAGGTTTTGAGATTGAAAGGAAAGATGCGCATCGGCAGCCAGGGCATGATGAAAAAGATGAGTTCGCAAATGGTTGTTGTGAGGATTATCGTCAATAGCAACAGCTATTCCGGTGGCAATATCTGCAGTTGCTGCCAAAACGGTAAATCCGATTTGATTCAGTTCCCGGGCTTCATTTTTTGAAAGTTCTTTTTCGAATTCCAGAATTTCAGTTTCCGGGTCAATGGCTTTGACCTTGTATTCTGTTAAAGGTTCTTCATTGCTCTTGAATGCCTGAATATAAAAACCGGCAGGGTCAATCAAAACCGGCAAATTCGAATAATTGGTAATATTAAAATCAAACCAGTATTTATTATCTTTCAGTTGTTCAAAACCCACTTCATATATCACTCCGTAAAGCGAATCGGAAACAAACTGTTGGCCGTAACGCCATTTTACATCATCTTTTTCAGGCTGAAGCCGGATTATATTTTTAGGAGAAAAACAGGACTGCAAAACGAACAGGCTCAATACAAAAACAGCAATTGAAGTAAAATTTGTTTTCATTCTAAATTATTTTCTGGTTTTTGAATTCACAAGCAAAGGCTGTACCCGTTTATAGAATTTTGGAATTTTTTCAAGAAAAATCAATGAACAACGCATTTAATTCAACGAACAACATTTTTATACCTCTTTTTTGATTGTCGCCAAATACAAATTTTCCACTTTTTCCCTTGCCCAGGGAGTGCGCCGTAAGAACTTCAGGCTCGAATTAATACTCGGTTCTTTCCTGAAACAATTTATCGGGATCTGTTCGCCCAGTTCTTCCCAGCCAAAATAACTCACCAGGTAAACTACAATGGATTCCAGGGTTTTGCCGTGTAACGGATTATTTGGTTGCATGGATAAATAAATAAACTGTGAAATTGAAAAATTGAAAAACTGTGAAATTGTGAAATTGTGAAATTGTAAAACTGTTTCAAAGACTGCATTTTGCCAACTGCCATTTGCCAACCCTGCCGAAATTACCTCATCCGTCGGATTTCACAAGGCAAGTTGCCAAGTATCTACTTCTTTCGTTATTCCCCGGTTCATATCCTCAGTCCTTCCAGCAAATCGATAAACCGCTGAATGCCAGCAATAATTTCACTTTTGTAAATGTACTCATCGGCTGAATGAGAACGCGCCGAGTCACCCGGTCCCATTTTCACCGAAGGAAATGAAATAATGGCCTGGTCGGAGGTGGTTGGCGAGCCGTAAATGCGAATTTCCATTTCAGCAGCTTTTCGTGCAAACGGATGGTTGATGGAAATTCCGGATGAATTCAACCGGAATGAGCGCGGTTTTACTTCCGAATCAATCAGGTCAGAAATAATTTTTGCAGCTTCCTTATTGGAATAAAACTCATTGGTGCGTACATCCACCACAAAGTGGCAGATATCCGGAATGACGTTGTGTTGTGTTCCGGCTTCAATCTGGGTTACCGTAATTTTAACCGCCCCCAGAATTCCTTCATCCTTTTCAAATGTAAAATTCCTGAGTTTTTCAATATCGTTCAATGCTTTATAAATGGCATTTTCGCCTTCATACCGGGCAGCATGCCCCGATTTTCCGTGTGCATAACAATCGAGTACCAACAAGCCTTTTTCGGCAATGGCCAGTTCCATGCGGGTAGGTTCGCCCACAATGGCAAAAGCCACAGGTGCAATTTCGGGCAATACAATTTCGAGACCCTGCCTGCCCGAAATTTCTTCCTCGGCAGTGGCTGCAAAAATCAGATTGTAAGGCAGGTCTTCCCTTTCATAAAAATGAAGAAAAACGGCCAGTAATGCCACCAACGGACCGCCGGCATCATTGCTTCCCAACCCGTAAAGTCTGTCATCATCGTCGATGGGTGTAAATGGATCAAGTGTGTAACCTTTTGCAGGGCGCACAGTATCGATATGCGAGTTGAGCAGAAGTGTCGGCTTCCCTTTGGTAAAATGACTGTTAAAAGCCCAGGTATTGTTCTTTTTTACCTCAAAAGGTATATTCTCGTTCAGCAAAAACTCCCGCATTATTTCGGCAGCTTTTTCTTCTTCCTTACTGAATGAAGGTGTCGAAATCAACTTTTTTAACAGCTCAATATACTTCTCCATTTCAATTTTCAATTCCAAACGTGCAAAAGTGGGAATAAACCTGAAATAAAACAATAGTAAATTATTCTATATTTGTATTGAACTTTGAAATATGAAAAAAGAAGTATTTTCTGCAAATCAGAAACAGTTGGCCCGCTTTGCCAAAGCGCTCGGCCACCCGGTGAGGGTTTACATTATGGAATTGCTTTCGAGACAATCATGCTGCTACAGTGGCGACCTTTCGGAAGATTTGCCCATTGCCAAATCCACCCTTTCGCAACACTTAAAAGAGCTGAAAAGTGCCGGTTTAATCCAAGGTGAAATTGAAGCGCCGAAAATTAAATACTGCATCAACCGGGAAAACTGGGAAGAAGCCAGAAACCATTTTAAAATCCTTTTGAAAATTGAATAGCCAAAATCCTGCTCTCTCATAAATTATCCATTTCAATTGTATATTTGCAATTTGTTCGTATTTTTGCGAACAGCGAACAGTTAATTAAATAAACAATGGACATAAAAGTTTTAGGAACAGGCTGCCCCAAATGCAAGGCCTTGGAGAAAGCAGCCAACGATGCAGTTGCCCAGAGTGGTCTGAATGCAACAGTTTCAAAAGTAGAAGATATTATGGAAATTATGCAGTTTGGCGTAATGACCACACCTGCCCTGGTAGTTGACGGAAAAGTGCTGGTTAAAGGGCGTGTACCCAGCGTAGATGAAATTAAAAGTTTAATAACCAGATAAAATCCGAAAATCATGAAAAAAGTAATCTCAGTTTTATGTTTCGTTTTTGTAGTTGGAATTCTTGCATCCAATGCACAGTGCTGCAATAAAACAGCAATCGCTGACAATTCGACAAATGCGCTGGCTTTAGCCGAAGAAGAAAGTGAATCGGCCGTTAAAGCTTATTACTTTCATACATCGAGAAGATGTGTCACCTGCAACACCGTTGAAAAAGTTACAATTGAATCGTTGAAGGAACTGTATGGCGACAAAATCCAGTTAAAGTCGGTAAACCTCGACAATAAGGAAAATGAAGAACTGATAAAAAACCTTGAAGTTGGAGGGCAGTCGCTTTTGTTTGTAAACGGCAGTAAAAAAGTCGATATTACTACCGATGGTTTTATGAATGCAGTAAGAAACCCGGATAAACTCAAAGCAAAAATTAAGGAGACAGTGGAGTCGCTGAAATAAAAATCGGTTATGGAAGTACTGCACCATTTTCTTGAAAACACACAACTGCCCTTGTTGTCCGCATTTATCCTTGGACTAATGACGGCCATAAGCCCCTGCCCCATGGCTACAAACATCACTGCCATCGGGTACATCAGCAAAGACATACAAAGTCAGAGGCGTGTTTTTTACAATGGATTAGTTTACACACTTGGCCGGGGTATTTCATACACCGCTATCGGTTTAATTTTCTTTTTCGGCGCCAGCCAGTTTCAGTTTTCAGGTTTTTTACAAATTTGGGGAGAAAAAATAATAGGCCCGCTGCTTATCATTATCGGACTTTTTATGCTGGGTGTTATCAACCTGAAAATCCCGGGAATCGGCTCATTAACTGAAAAAATGGAGAACAACTCCAAAGGCGGTTTCTGGGGTGTGCTTCTTCTGGGAATTGTTTTTGCGCTGGCCTTTTGTCCTTACAGCGGAGTGCTTTATTTCGGGATGCTTATTCCGATGACCATCAGCAGTGCCGGCGGACTTTACCTGCCCGTTGTATTTGCGCTGGCCACCGGAATTCCGGTTATTATTTTTGCCTGGTTGATTGCTTTCAGTGTGGGCAAAATCGGACAGCTTTACAACCGGATGAAAACCTTTGAAAAATGGTTCCGGCGGGTAATTGCCGTGCTGTTTATCGGAGTTGGCATTTACTACGTGGTTACCATATTCTTTTTGTATTGAAAATGACCACTTTGGAAAAATACAAAGAGACATTTATCGAAGAGGTCACTTTTCATGTAAACCAAGCGACGTTTGCCAGAATAACCGGTTGAACAAGAGAAAATTGAATGAAGTGATTCACCAACTGGGTTCGTTTGGCGATTATGTAGATATCCTTTCAAAAACGAAAACAAACTGCAAAAAATCCGTAAACAAAACACGTGTGACTGAAATGGAAAGTTGTCAACTGGCAGAGTAAAATACATTTGTTTTGGAAAACGTAATTAAAATATTTTGCCCGAAAAAGAAGTGTGGAAAATGCACACGAATGGTTGCCCGTGTAAAAGAAGCCATTAAAGTTTCAGGCCTGCCAGCAAAAATTGAGATGGTAGATTCGCTGGATGAAATGATGAAATACCCTACCTGGATTTTGCCCACACTGGTTATTAATGATAAAGTGGCTGCCAGGGGGTATGTTCCAACTGTTAAAATGATTGCAAAGCAGTTAGAAATAAATAATTCATCACGCAAAGACGCAGAGACGCAAAGTTTTGAAAATTTACCCAATAAAAAATAAAAAATATGAAAACAATAGGATTTATTGGAGGAGGAAGAATCACAAAAATTTTCCTCGAAGGATTTAAAAACAAAGCTATTGAATTTGGCTCGGTAAAGGTTTACGAACCCAACAGCGAAACGTTCGATGCGCTGGCCAATGATTATCCGGTAGTGAAAAAAGCCGAATCGGCCGAAGAAGCGGCTCAGGCAAAAGTAGTGTTCATTGCTGTTCATCCGCCAGTAGTCATGGAAACGCTCGGTAAAATTGCCGGTGTAGTGAATGAAAATACATTTGTAGTTTCGCTGGCTCCCAAAATCACCATCGAAAAAATAGCTTCGAAGGTAAAAACCGCCAACATCGTGCGGATGATTCCAAACGCCACTTCATACATCAATGAAGGATATAACCCACTGGCCTTTCATCCGGCCATGCTGAAAAAGGAAAAAAAGCAGATAAAAAAGCTGTTTAAACCGCTGGGCAAAACCTTCGTTACCGAAGAACACAAACTGGAGGGTTACGCGCTCATTTCGGGAATGTTACCCACCTATTTCTGGTTTCAGTGGCAGGAATTGGAGGCAATCGGGCAAAAAACCGGCCTTTCAAAAGAGGAAGCTGCAAAAACCATTCGGAACACATTAAAAAATGCCATTAAACTCTGGTACAAATCGGGATTGACGCCAGAAGAGGTGATGGATTTAATTCCGGTAAAACCCATCGGCGAAAACGAAGAGGAAATAAAAAATACATTGAATTCCAAATTGCTGGGCTTGTTTGAGAAGATCAAACCTTAACTGAAAATGAGAAAATGATTGAAAAATTTCAGGTGTCGGGCAAAAATTTCGGCAGTAAAATAAAAATCCATTACATTTGCACAGCAAAATTTAAAAGAAAACAAATCATGGACGAAGGCCCGTGTCATAGACAGAAAATTAATGTAAACTACCTGTAGGAGGGCTTGTTCATTGCCTTCTTCAGGTTTAAAAAGAGGAGGCGAAATTATGCTGAGATTTTATCAATCATTTTTCCCAATTGTACCCATTCCGCTCTACCTGTTATTATTCCGATGGCATACCTATAACTGAGTCAGCACTTCTGCATGCCGGTTACCAGGCACCTAAAAAGGTGTTAGCGTAATCACTCCACAAAAACACTTCACTTTTTTTCAAACCCGTTAAAAATTCAGAGCATGGAAGAAGTAATGATCTCAATCCGGGAGTTACAGCAACTTATCGATAACCGCCAATGGAAAGAACTTCGGCAGGAACTGGAAAAATTAGACCCGGCAGAAATAGCCGAAATTATAGAAGAGTTAAAAAGAGAAGGCGACGACATCATTCTGTTCAGGTTGCTGCCCCGCGAAACAGCCAAAGAAACGTTTTTCAGGCTGGAATACGATAAACAGGAAGAACTGCTCGAAGGCCTGGCCGACCGAAAACACCTGCTGGCCGAACTGCTGAACGATTTAGCACCCGACGACCGTACTGCACTGTTTGAGGAGTTGCCCGGTCCGGTTACACAGCGGCTTATCCAGCTTCTGTCGCCCGAAGAACGGAAAATTTCCATTCAGTTGCTCGGCTATCCCGAGGACAGTATCGGGCGGTTGATGACACCCGATTATGTGGCCGTTAAACCCGAAATGACCATCGAACAGGCACTCGACCACATCAGGCAGTTTGGAAAAGACTCGGAAACACTGAACGTAGTTTATGTGATAGATAAAAACTGGAAGCTGATTGATGAAATCCGGTTACGTGAAATTCTGCTTGCAAAATCCGGTCAAACCATAGAAGATTTAATGGATAAGCGGTTTGTGGCTTTAAATGTGCTCGACCATCAGGAAACCGCCATCAGCATTTTTCACGACTACGACCGGGTTGCCCTGCCGGTTATCAATACAGAGGGAATACTGCTGGGAATTGTAACTTTCGACGACGTGATGGATGTGGAAGAAGAGGAAGCAACGGAAGACTTCCACAAATTCGGGTCTATTCAGGATTTGATTTTTAATCCGGCCAAAGCAAAAATTTTCCTCTTGTATAAGAAAAGAATCCCCTGGCTGGTGGCTTTGGTTTTTATGAACGTTTTTTCAGGAGCGGCGCTTGCCAGTTTTGGTAATACCATCGAATCAATGGTTTCACTGGTTTTTTTTCTGCCTCTGCTTATCGGAAGCGGCGGGAATGCAGGCGCCCAATCGGCAACTCTGATGATTCGTTCCCTTGCCACCGGAGAGGTCATTCTGAAAGATTGGTTCCGTTTAACCGGAAAAGAGTTGCTTGTTGCTCTTCTGCTCGGAATAACAATGGCTGTTGCGGTGGGTTTGGTTGCCAGTTTCAGAGCTCCTGAAATTGTTACAGTTGTAGGACTATCGATGATTATCACTGTACTGACAGGCAGCATCTTAGGACTTTCACTTCCATTCATCTTTACCTTTTTCAGGTTGGACCCGGCAACCGCAAGTGCCCCGTTAATCACTTGTCTGGCCGATATTTCAGGAATTTTGATCTATTTTTCACTGGCAACCTGGTTTTTGGGAATATAAAAAATGCAGGCCGGAAGTTCAGGTTCCGGTCTGCATTTTTTTCAGTTTTATTTATCAACTATTCCCCCGGATAACCGACGGTTTGCGCCAACACAACATGTTGATTGGGTCGTAATTTAAGTACCTCTTTGGCTTTATCTTTGTCAATCAAACCACGAACCACGGTACCAATACCTTCCGACGCACACCAGAGGTAAACATTCTGCGAAATGAATCCCACATTTGTTGCCGAATAGAAAACCTTCATTTCTTCATCGTAAACTTCCATTCTGTCAAAATCGGCCACAAAAACCAGGTTTACAGGGGCAGTCTGAACATAATCCTGCGATCCTGCATGTTCCTGCAAATTTTCATTGCCCATTTTTAGCAGGACATGTTGCTCTGCATCATACACATACCAGCCGTCATTTTTAATGATGTAAATATCGTATTCATGCACCGCACGTGCCGACGGGGCGGTACGGTACCCATTGGGCCGGTTAATGCCGTAAGCCGCCCAAAGCAGGTTCGACATTTGTTGTTGTGTCAATTCACGGCTGCTGTAAGTGCGCTGCGACTGCCGGTTAGCTAGTGCTTCCATCAATGACATGCCCCCTGATTTTTGGGGTGCCGGTAATTTAATGGTTTCAAGCGGTTGGCCATTCATTTCTGAAAAACCAAATACAATACATAGGAGTGCGGTAAAAAACTTTAGTTTCATAATTGCTGATTTTTGGTTATTAAAACTGGTTCTAAATATGGAAAATTTAATTTTGTATATCAATACCTTGCCATTCATACATCAATAACAAAAGCAAAATTAGTGAAAATTTCTTTGGTGGTCAATAAATCATTTCGTTATTTTGCGAAATACGAACAAGAGCTTTAATTGATTTCCGAAAGATGAGAAAAAAAATTGAATGGGAAGAGGAGATTTTGCAAACAGCAATACTTGCAAAAGCAATAAGTCACCCGGTACGGCTCCATATCCTGAAAAGATTGTCGGGATTTGATGCCTGCTGTTACAGCGGCGACCTTGTGGATGAACTTCCCATTGGCCGTTCTACGCTTTCGCAGCACCTGAAAGAACTGAAATCTGCCGGATTGATTCAGGGCGAAACTGAACCGCCTTTTATAAAATACTGCCTGAACAACGAGAAATGGGCAAAAGCAAAAAAAATGTTTAACCAACTATTTACCGAAGCCTGATATGGATTGGAAAAAAGAGATAAAAATTTTAGGGTGGATTGTTGCTGTTTTTGTGTTTGCTTACTTTATGCCTCTCGAAAGCGCACGGTTTACCGAGGCCATTATGGCCATGTTCGATTTGGCCAGATGGTACGCACAGGAACATGTGATATTGTGCCTGCTTCCGGCCTTTTTTATTGCCGGGGTAATTGCCGTTTTTGTGAGCCAGGGCGCTGTAATGAAATATTTTGGCGCCAAAGCAAAAAAGTGGGTAGCCTACTCGGTGGCATCGGTTTCGGGAACCATTCTTGCGGTATGCAGTTGCACCATTTTACCCCTGTTTTCGAGCATTTACAAACGCGGCGCCGGCCTGGGCCCAGCCATAGCGTTTTTGTACAGCGGACCGGCCATCAATATCCTGGCTATCATCCTCACCGCACGCATCCTGGGTTTTGAAATGGGGGTTGCCCGGGTAATTGGCGCAGTGGTTTTTGCTGTGGTAATTGGCTCAGCTATGTCGCTCATTTACAGAAAAGAAGAAAAAGCAAAAAATAAAGAACAACTGAGTTTTCCTGATGTGCCTGAGAAACGGCCCATGTGGCAAACCTCTTTTCACTTTTTCACCCTGGTACTTATCCTCGTTTTTGCCAACTGGGGAAAACCGGGCGACGGTGTAACCGATGGTGCCTGGCACTGGATTTGGGCCAATAAATGGTACATTACCTCGTTTTTTGGTCTGCTGCTGGTTTTTTCCCTCATCTGGATTTTAAAAATCAAATGGCAGCATGTTCTGATCGCAACCTTGGCCACTGCAGCATCGGCCTTTTTAAGCTCCTCACCGCTCATTCCAATGGTTGTGGGTATTGCAGGCCTAAGCATTATTACTTTAGCCGACAAGCGGGATCAGGACAATAAAGAGTGGACCATTGCATCGTGGGATTTTACCAAACAAATTATGCCGCTGCTGGCCCTTGGAGTTTTGGCCGCCGGATTTTTACTCGGTTCAACCCACAACGATACAGCTATGGCCGGAATTATTCCAAACGAATGGGTGGCCGGTCTGGTTGGCGGAAATTCTGTTTTCTCTAATTTCTTCGCTTCAATTGTAGGAGCCTTTATGTATTTCGCCACACTTACCGAAGTACCCATTTTACAGGGACTTATTGCTGCCGGAATGGGAAAAGGCCCTGCCCTGGCATTGCTGCTTGCAGGCCCCTCGTTATCGCTGCCAAATATGCTCGTAATCCGCGGTGTGATTGGCACGCAAAAAACCATGGTTTACATTCTGCTGGTGGTGGTGATGGCAACCCTGTCGGGCATAATTTACGGAACATTCTTTTAAAATCGAATAAATAATAACACAACAAAAAAGATAAAAAATGGACAGACGAAATGCAATGAAAATAGCTGCCGGCGCTATTGCCGCAGGTGGAGCCGGCCTGTTAACGCTTACCACAGCATTCAAACCTGAAAAACAACCTCTGTCTGAGTCTCAAAACCTGGAATACAATCCGGCTGAAAGCAGTTGGAAATATTTTCACCTTGACCCTTCCGCAACCGCGCAAATTGCATACGATAGATACAGCGAAGGAAGCTGCATGTACGCAACCATTTTCAGTGTTGTTTCCCAACTGGCCGATAAATTTGGCGAACCGTTTGTTTCATTTCCCATGCACATGTTTAAATACGGGCATGGGGGCATTGGAGGTTTTGGTTCGGTTTGCGGTGCTTTGAACGGAGCCGCTGCGGTTATCGGATTGATGATTACCGAAAAAAGTGTACAGGATAAAATGATAACCGACCTCTTTCAATGGTATGAAAGAGAGTCTTTGCCGGTATTTACTCCTCAAAAACCGGTATTTGATTTTACCCCTGTAACAAGTGTCTCCAATTCGGTATTGTGCCATGCGTCGAATACCAACTGGTGCAAAGAATCGGGATTTCATGTAAACAGCAACGAACGAAAGGAAAGGTGCCGGCGGTTGACCAGCGACGTAGCAGAAAAAGTGACTGTCGCCCTCAATGATATTTCAACCAGTGCCTACGTTACAAACAGGCACAGCAACCACGAGGTAAACAGTTGCATTGCCTGCCACGGAGATGAGGGGAAACTCAAAAATACATCGGTAAAAATGAGCTGCAATTCATGCCATTCAGAATCCATAGGACATAAAATTTTTGGGGATGTGCACTATAAATTCATGAAAGACGGACATTAACAATTAAAACAACCTCATAAAAACCCGCGGGATTTTAGTTTCAAAATTCATTTTTTCTCCGGTTACCGGATGAATAAAGGAAAGCTGATGCGCATGAAGCCCAAGGCGTTTGATGGGGCTTGTGGTTGCTCCGTATTTTTTATCGCCCACAATGTTGTGGCCCATTTCCTGCATGTGAATCCGGATTTGGTTTTTCCGTCCGGTTTCAAGATTTACCTTTAATAAAGAATACGCATTGTTTTTCTTTAGTACAGAATAATGGGTAATTGCCTCTTTCCCGCTTCCTGGCTTTGGCGATGAATGCATTCTGAATACTTTGTCTTCAGAAAGATACGAAGTAATGGTGCCTTCCTGTTTTTCAACCGGCCCCTCCACAACGGCAAGGTAAGTTCGTTCAATCACGGTATCGTTCCACGTCTCCTGAAGCTTGTTTTTCACCGGTTCGCTTTTGGCAAACAGCATGAGGCCCGAGGTTTCGCGGTCGAGCCGGTGCACAATAAAGATTTTGTTGCCCCTGTCCTGCTTTTTTACATGCCTGCTCAGCAAACTGTAAGCAGTGGCCCGTTTTTCGTTTTCGGTAGCCATGGAAAGCAGCCCGGCCATCTTGTCGATAACAATAATGTGCTGGTCCTCATAAACAATATTGTATTCCCGGAACTTCTGTTCAGGCGAAATTCGGTTGCTGCTGATTTCAACTTTTTGTCCGGGTAAAAGCGGAAAATCAAACTGCGAAACGGGTTTTCCTTCAACCAAAACCTGTTTATGACTGAGCAGCGATTTGATGTTGTTGCGGCTTTTGTGAGGCATTTGTGCCATCAGAAATTCCATCAGAAGAGATTTCTCCGAAACATGAAAAACCGTATTTTTCTGTATTAACGGGACTGATTTTTTTGAACTTGACTTTTTCGGGTTCATCGCATTATTAATTGATTTCCGCCACAAAAGTACTTCATTTGTTGAGGATTTGGGTGAAATTATTTGATTCATTTTATATTATGCCATTCACTACAACTTATAATAATTTGAAAGAAAACATTTTGAACCAAATGGACAGGCAATTGTTTTGAGTATAATATACTTGAAAACAGAAAAATCTCAGTCAAATAACATTAACGTTAAATAACTTAGCATGAATCACTTGAAAAATCAAAGTAAAACGAAAACCAGCATCATCGTCATTTTAGTTCTTGCCCTTTTTACGCTTGGGTCCTGTGGTTCGTCTCAAAACGAATCAAAGCAAACGCCGGCTGTACCTGTGTTGCCACAAAATCAGGAGCAAATCGCTGTTCCCAATCCCGAACCAGAGCAGCCTGTTTCTGCTGAAACAACAACACAACCAACGGAAGTACAGGAGAGTGGTGAAGTCATGTTAAATCCTCCGCATGGAGAGCCTTTTCACCGGTGCGATATTCCGGTGGGTGCACCGCTTACTTCCGCACCGGCAAATACAACCCGTCAAACCAACAGTGATCCGGTTCAGGCAACAGCGCCCCAATCTGCGAATACAGCCCCCAGTGTTACGAATAACCCAACTGCTCCAACCATTGAAAATGCCATGCGGATGAATCCTTCGCAAACAAGAAGTACTGCTCCGGCAAACAGCGGAACCAAACCACGTTTGAATCCGCCACACGGGCAACCCTGGCACCGTTGCGATATTGCAGTAGGTAGTCCGCTGCCCTGATAATTCGGTTGAAATCAGCGTAAATAATCGCTGGCAATTTTACTTATGCCATTTTTAATCCCCTTTTCACATCGCCCCGCTCGAAAACCCGCTCAATAACGAAATTTGCTTTGGCATCGTAATCGATTTGCTCAAAGTTCACATTCCGGAAAATGCGTTTGTTAAATACCGGTTTCTGATTTGCCTTCATACAGCGAATGATAATAAATTTGCAGAAAACCTGTTTCATTTGGATTTTACAAAAAATTGTTCCTGATTTGCAGTATAGCTAAAAGAAATGAACACAGAAGAATTACAGGAAATTACTGAAATCATCCGACGTGAAATTCAAAAACTCACGCAAAAAATATATGAATTAAAGGAGTTTACAGCACCCGTTTCTCCCGACGATGCCATTGGGCGCATTTCGCGCATGGATGCCATCAACAACAAAAGCATAACAGAAGCCAGTATGCGCAACCTGCAAACACGACTCGACCAGCTCCGGAAAATTTCGCAGGTGGTGAACGACAAAGAATTTGGTCTGTGTCTTAAATGCCACAAACCCATTGCTTTTGAACGGCTGAAAATCAGGCCCGAAATACGTTTGTGTGCCAGTTGCTTGCAAAGATAAAGGGTCATTTTTTCTGCAAAATTACAACCCTGTCATTTTTAATTTCAAGAGTTTCAAGACTGTAATGAGCCGCAATAAACCGGAACGTTTGTTCATGATAAAAAACCACATGTGTTGGGTCGGTTGCATAACGCCAGCTTTTAATTTTGGCAGTATCATTCCAAAGTTGAGTCATCACAACCAAAATTCCACCAGGTTTTAGCAGACCCCACAGTTTTTGCAGTTCGTGCGCCGGCCTGAAAAAATGTTCAAAACATTCGGTTGCAAATACATAATCGTAAGTTCCCAAGGGATTCTCAGGAAAAAAAATAGGGTCATAAATTTCGCAGGAAAACCCCTTATTATCAAGCAGTTTATTAAGTGTTGGAACCGGTCCGCAACCATAATCGATCCCCTTGGCACCCTGTTTCAAATATTTCAGAGCGGGCTTAATGGCCTGATTTAAATGCCTTACATATCCTTCCTGATGAATGCTGTTTTCATGTTCCAGGTACCGATCTTTTTCTTCGTTCCAGCCGGGTAGGTTGCTTTTCCCCTCAAATACCAGCATACAGTTATCACACAAGTGAAATAACCGACCTTTTGGCCCCTGCACTTTGGATTGAAAACTTACGAAATTACACAGCGGACAAACTTCCATAAATTATCCTCCAATCAGAAAAGGCGATTTTTCTTTTACAAAGGTAATACTCAATTTATGCATAGCCCGGGTGCAGGCAATGTAAAGCAGACTTCGGTCGTTGGGTTCGCGATAGTTTTTGACATCGGCGCCGGGCACAACCACTTCGTCGAACTCCAACCCTTTCGACATGTGGACGGAACAAACAATAACTCCGGCAGAAAAAGCACCGCTTTCTTCAGTGAGTAAAACCGTTTCAGGAAATTCATTTATCAGTTCATGGTAGATGTGCGCTGCCTGTTTCTGGGTTTTGCAAATGATTCCGAGTGAGTGATGTTCTGAATTTTTGAAGTCTTTTACGGTCTCATTTATTCGTTTTAATTCCTCAGCCTTTGATTTACACTGAACCACAGATGGTTGTTCCCCATGCCGTTCCATTGCTTCCATTTCGGCATTGGGAATGATGGTTTGCGCGAGGTGTGCTATTTCAAAAGTAGAACGGTAACTTTTGTTCAGTGTCATCACATCGGCGCCGGGAAAAACTTTGGCTATTTCTTCCGAAGAGGAGGAACTGTATGTATTTACCGACTGGCTGGCATCGCCCAAAATGGTTTTTTTACAGGAAAACAACCGTGCAAGTACGGCATACTGTATGGGAGTGTAATCCTGCATTTCGTCCACCAGCAAATGTTTAACCTTGCTGTACGAATGAATTCCTTCCAGTTTCATTTTCAGATAAATCAGCGGAAAAACATCGGAATGTTCATAAGCGCTTTTCGTTGCCATTTTCAGCATTTCAGGCATTTCCAGCCATTCGTAAAAATCTTTGTACAATGTCCGCAGGTTCGTAATCCTGAACATGTTTTTTACTGCTTTGCGCAGTTCGTTGCGCTCTTTGCCCGAAATTTCATAATTGTTGTAGAACAGCAGGTCGCGTTCAATGTCATCCACCACTTTATTAAAACGGGCAAACAGAGGAACACGGTGCCATTTCCTGAAGTGCTCTTCAATGTAATCGGCAGGGATGGGAAAACGTTTCACCATCAATACTTCCGGGGTAAAATAGTGATTTTCGATGTGAGCCAGGTATTCGTTCAGTTTATTCACAAACTGAAAAGTGGATTTAAACTGAATCCGCCGGCGAAAATCGGCATTATTTTTTTCGAGTAGTTCCGAAACCTGCTGAAAAAACGTCTGAAAACGGTATTTTCCTTCGAGCAGTTCGGAGGCCAGTTCTTCCATAACCATTTCAGGAATTTTTTCTTCGCCCAACTCGGGCAGAACGTTGGAAATGTAATCGGCAAAAACCTTGTTTGGCGAAAGAATGAGAATATCTTCCGAAGAAATTTCTTCACGGAAACGGTACAGCAAAAAGGCAATGCGGTGCAGGGCAATGGACGTTTTTCCCGAACCGGCCACCCCCTGAATAATCAGTTCGCGCGAAGTTTCGTTGCGAATAATGGCGTTCTGGCTGCGCTGAATGGTGGCCACAATCTGGTTCATTTTATCGTCCGAAGATTTGCTCAGCTCTTTTTGCAGCACATCGTCGTGAATGTTGAGCGAACTTTCCAGCATATACTCCATTTTCCCGCGGCGTATGCGGTACTGGCGTTTCAGCAGAATGTTGCCCTCAACAGCCCCTTCAGGAGTTTCGTAATGAGCAGGGCCGTTCTCAAAATCGTAAAACAGTGTGGAAACGGGCGCCCGCCAGTCGTGAATCAGGTTGGCTTTTTCTTCTTCATCAAAATAAGCGTGAACTCCAATATATACCGGGAAAGCCTGGTTATTTCCGTTTTCAGAAAAATCGAACCGGCCAAAATAGGGCGACTGTAACAGTTTTTGAATACGTTTTTTCCTGTCAAGAACCGTCTCGCCTGTAAGCACCGCTGATGTAACGGACTGCCGGACTGCGTTTTTCTCCACATGGTCCATATCCGCTTTGTTTTCGTACAGATACTTTTTCTGCTCCTGCAAATCTTTGGCATACCCTGAAACCCTTTCGTCAATAAACTCAAGGGTTCTGTTTAATTTTCCTTTTACTTCTTCCAGATATTTTCGTTCTTCTGCTTCAGTTTTATTTATCATACTCTCCTTTTCTTTCTCAGGGTCTTTATTTTCCCGGATGGCTGTGCATCTTGTCAATCAAACAAAAGTAGGTAAAACCATTCAGTTGTTTCATTTTCTGAAACCGGGTTTAATAAAATGGTAAAGAAACTTTGGTACTGTAAGTTATGCCTTTCTAATAACAACGATAAGTTGGGAAAACAAAAAGCACACGACATCTGCAAGGTCAGATTGTCCATAGAAACACCGGAGTACCATAGAAAAAATTCATGATAAATTATTTGTAAATAATTTATGCCGTATTTATACGTCATTCTGAAACTTGACGTATATTTGCGTCATAATTTTTACGATATGGCACAATCGAAAACAGAATTATTCGACAAGGAACTGGCTGAAATGGCCCTACTTTTTAAAGCACTCGCCCACCCTGCCAGGTTACGCATTTTACAGTTTCTGGCCGAAACACCAACCTGCATCACCGGCGATATTTCCGATGAACTTCCGCTTGGTCGCACCACCGTAAATCAGCACCTGAAAGAGCTGAAAGATGTCGGACTCATCCAGGGACACATTGATGGAGCGAAAACCAAATACTGCCTTGAACCCGAAAAACTGAAAGCGGTGAAAGCACTTCTGACGGGTTTTCTGGAAGAGATTGAACCGGCAGATGATTTTAGTTGCGAAACTTAAATATGGAAATGCTTGAATGCATGAAAGAATAAATAATTGACAGATAAGTAAATAAACAACATCAATTCAACAGTTTACAATTTAACAATTTGGCAGTTTATCAATTTAACAATTTAACAATTTCTCCATGAAAATACTGATTTTATGCACCGGCAACAGTTGCCGCAGCCAGATGGCTCACGGATTTTTAAAGTCGTTCGACGGACGTTTGGAAGTTGAATCGGCCGGAACAGAAGCCTCCGGAAAGCTGAACCATAAAGCCGTGGAAGTGATGAAGGAAATCGGCATCGACATCTGCCATCACACTTCAGACTCGGTTGAAAAATACCTGAACGATGAGTGGGACTATGTGATAACCGTTTGCGGCGGGGCCAACGAAAACTGCCCTGCTTTTTTGGGAAAAGTAAAACACCGGCTGCACATTGGTTTCGACGACCCGTCGCACGCCACCGGAACGCCCGAGTTTATTGAAAGTGAATATTACCGGGTGAGAGATGAAATAAAGGAAGCATTTTACAAACTATACACTGAAGAAATTAAACCTCATTTAAAATGAAAGCAGAAGATTTAAAATTGGTAGTAAAAGAAAAGTACGGCTCCATTGCCAGCCAAAGCAACCTTTTGCAGCAGCAGGGATGCTGCGGTGATTCAGGATGTTGCGGCGAGCTGGAATTTAGTATGATTGGCGACGAATATGCCGGCGTGGCAGGCTACAATCCGGAGGCCGATTTAGGTTTGGGGTGCGGTTTGCCCACCGAATTTGCCGGAATAAAACCGGGCGATAGCGTACTCGATTTGGGCAGCGGCGCCGGCAACGATTGTTTCATTGCCAGAACTATTGTTGGCGAAACCGGAAAAGTTACCGGCCTCGATTTCACCGAAGAAATGATTCGGAAAGCGCAGCAAAATTTAGCCGATACTGGCTTTAAAAACATCGGATTCATTCAGGGCGACATTGAAGAGATGCCCCTGCCCGACTCCACTTTTGATGTGGTAATAAGCAACTGCGTACTCAACCTGGTTCCTGACAAGCAAAAAGCATTTTCAGAAATTTTCCGCGTGTTGAAACCGGGCGGGCATTTTTGTATCTCGGATGTGGTTACCAGCGGAAAATTGCCGGATGGACTGAAAAAAGCTGCCGAAATGTATGCAGGCTGCGTTTCGGGGGCTTTAGAAAAAGCTGATTACCTGAACCTAATTGAAGAGCTGGATTTTAGAGAAATCGAAATCAATAAGGAAAAACCCATCGAAATTCCCGACTCCATTCTGGCAAATTATATGAATGAAAATGAGATTTCAAATTTCAAAAAGTCAGGGACAGGAATTTTCAGTATTACAGTTACTGCAAACAAATAAACCGCATGGAGAAACAAAAAAAGAGAATCGGCTTTTTTGAAAAATATTTAACACTTTGGGTGGCTTTGTGTATTGGCGCAGGAATCGGAATCGGGCATTTTGCAGGCGACAATATCCAGGGTTTAAGTAACCTCGAAGTTTTTCGTGTGAATATTCCTGTCGCCATTTTAATCTGGCTGATGATTTACCCCATGATGCTCCAGGTCGATTTTTCCAGCATAAAAAATGTGGGAAAACGCCCCAAAGGGTTAATCCTTACACTGGTTGTAAACTGGCTGATAAAACCCTTTACCATGGCCTTTTTCGCGTGGATTTTCTTTTCGAAAATTTATGCGGCGTTCATTTCGCCCGAACAGGCCGGCGAATATATTGCCGGGGCCATTTTACTGGGTGCAGCGCCCTGCACGGCAATGGTTTTTGTGTGGAGTTACCTCACCGACGGCGATCCCAATTATACGCTGGTGCAGGTTTCAGTAAATGACCTGATTATTTTGGTGGCGTTTGTGCCAATTGTTGGACTACTGCTCGGAATTACAAACATTGCAATTCCTTATGATACCTTGTTTGCCAGTGTGGCCATTTTTGTGGTAGTGCCACTGGTAGCTGGGTACCTCACTCATAAAATTTTAATCCGGGAAAAAGGCGAAATTTGGTTTACAAAAGAATTTCTGCCCAAATTAAAACCTGTTTCTATTCTGGCATTGCTGGTGACACTGGTGCTGCTTTTTGCCTTCCAGGGTACAAACATCACCAACAATCCGCTCATTATTTTACTAATTGCAGTTCCGCTGGTAATTCAAACCTATTTCATATTTTTTATTGCCTGGTTTGGCGGCCGAAGGTTGAAACTTCCCCACGCCATTTGTTCGCCGGCAGCAATGATTGGCGCCAGCAATTTTTTCGAGCTGGCCGTAGCTGTGGCCATTGCGCTTTTCGGACTGCAATCGCCTGCTGCTTTGGTAACGGTTGTGGGGGTGCTGGTTGAAGTGCCGGTGATGCTTTCGCTGGTGGCGCTGGCCAACCGCTGGAAATATTAATTCATAAAGATTTTTGGAAAAACCTGTGGGGTATTGACCACCTCCAGATTTATTTTCTTTTCAGAATTAACCATTTAGTTAAACTTTTAGGTTAAAATATTTGGCCAATTCAATTCATCATTTTAAATTTGACCAGTTGGTTAAATCAAACAGTTAAATAATTTGTGATGAATAAATTAAAAAAAGACACTACCGAAGACAAAATTTTGGAAGCAGCCCAAACAGTTTTCATACAAAAAGGTATGGATGGTGCACGAATGCAGGAGATTGCAAATGAAGCAGGCATTAACAAAGCGCTGTTACACTACTATTTCAGAAGCAAGCAAAAACTTTTTGAAGCCATTTTCAAAAAAGTTTTTAATCAGGTTTTTCCAGGACTCGAAACTTTTATTCATTCGGAGCTTCCTTTTGATAAGAAACTCAGTATTTTCATTGAAAAATATATCGATTTCCTGCTGAAAAATCCGTTTATACCTTCTTTTATTCTGAAAGAGATTCACCGTGACCCCAAATTCCTCGCATCGGTAATTCAAAGTACAGGAGTAAATCCAAAAGAAGTTTTTTACATGCTTGAAAAAGAAATGGAAGCGGGAAAAATCAAAAAAATGGATCCAAAGGACCTGCTGATTAACATTCTGGCGTTAAGCATTTTTCCGGTTGCAGCAAAGCCACTGATGGAGATTATGTTCTGCGAAAACGATAAAGAAGCGTACAGAAATTTTCTTGTTAAAAGAAAAGAGTCTGTGCGACAGTTTATTCTGGATTCCATCTTCAAAGAAAAAGCCGGATAAGCAGTGATAAATTTTTGATGCAGTCACAGTCACAGTCGCAGTTATCAGAAAAAATGAAAATCTTGAAAAAATGAAACGAATTCTTATCCTTTTGCTTCTTCCAGCCCAGATAGCACTCGGACAGCAGACAGTCACACTTGACGAATGTTACCAATGGGCAAGGGAAAATTACCCCAACCTGCAGCAAGCGGGTATCTGGCAGGAAATTACCCAACTTAAAAAAGATAACCTGAAAACGGAGTATCTCCCGCAGGTTTCGCTGAATGGGCAGGCTACTTACCAGTCGGATGTAACAAAAGTGGATATCGCGCTGCCCAACATTTCCATTCCAACCGTCTCGAAAGATCAGTACAAGGCTTATGCGGAGTTTAGGCAAACCCTTTGGGATGGTGGCTTGACTGCAGCAAACACCAAACTGGAAGATGCCTTATTGAAAAGCCATTTAAGTGAGTTGGAGGTGGAATTATATAAACTGAACGAACAGGTGGCGCAAGCCTTTTTTACAGCTTTGGTAGTTGACAAACAGGCAGAAGTTGTAAATGCACAGAAAGAAGTGCTCTCTGAAAAACTGGCTTCAGTAGAATCGGCTGTTCGAAACGGCATGGTTGAAAAGTCCGCTGCTTTGGAAATTAAAGCTGAAGTGCTGAACCTGGAACAGCAAAAAACTCATCTCGAAGCAGCTAAAAATACGGCGTTTCAGTTGCTTTCCATTTTAACCGGGGAATCAATCAGGCAGGATGCCGAATTAACTTTTAATGAAAAACCGGATTTCACAAACGAAATCCTTTCACGGCCTGAATTCCATCTTTTTTCCAACCAGATGACGCAACTGGAAACACAAATGACGTTGCTCGACAAATCGCGCAATCCGAAACTTTTTGGATTTGGGCAGGCAGGTTACGGCAAGCCGGGATTGAATATGCTTAATAATGAATTCGATACTTATTATCTGGTTGGGGTCGGATTGTCGTGGAATGTTTTCGACTGGAACAAAACCAACCGGCAAAAACAGGTCCTCACACTGCAGCAGGAAATGATTCAGAAACAGGAAGAAACTTTCAGTCAAAACATTCAGCTACTACTGGCACAACAAAAAGAGCAAATCAGCAAACTGGAAACCATACTGAAAACCGACCTGGAAATGGTTGAGCTGCGAACGGAAATCACAAAATCGGCCGCCTCAAAACTGAAAAACGAAATCTATACAACCTCCGATTACATTCGGGAATTACAGGCCGAAACCGTAGCAAAGCTAAACCTTGAACTGCACAAAATTCAATTAAATGAAGCAAGAGAGAAGTATCTGTTAATTAAAGGCAAAGACAATAGCAAATCTTAAAAAATCATCGACGCGAGTCCCCCTTTAAAAAAGGGGGATCAAGGGGGATTGAACTCATATAAATTAAAGCAATAAAAAATAACAACTATGAAATACAATGCAATCATTTTTATCTTTTCAGTCTGGTTATTCGGATGTACCAACCCAAATGACCGGTCCGATGCTTTTGGGAATTTTGAGGCTGAAACCGTAATTATTTCTTCTGAAGCATCTGGAAAAATTTTACAACTAAATGTTGAAAAGGGTCAAAAAATTGATGCCGGGTTTGTAGCTGCTCTCATCGACACGATGCAGATTCATTTGAAACTTCAGCAAATTGAAGCGCAGAAAGCAGCCATTGAAGCCAAAAGGCAAAGCATCAGTGCACAAATTGCTGTTTTCGGAGAACAGAAAAAGAATCTGCAAATCAACGAAAAACGGATTAAACAAATGCTGGCCGACGGCGCCGCCACACAAAAGCAACTCGATGACATCACCGGGCAAACCAGCGTAATCGATAAACAAATGGAAAGTACCAGAACACAGTTTACTTCAATTAACAAGGAACTGCAGGTGCTTGAAACGCAGCAGGAATCGACACTTGATTTACTGAATCGCTGTAAAGTGATTTCACCGGCAAGTGGCACCATCCTCGAAACATATATCGAGCAGGGTGAGCTGGCCGCTCCGGGTAAACCGCTATTTAAAATGGCCAACCTGGAGGAACTTACTTTGAAAGTTTATGTAAGCGGCGCACAGCTTCCCGGCATTAAAATCGGACAGGAAGTGGAAGTTCTGGTGGACAAAAATGAAACTGAAAACCAGAAGTTCAGAGGAAAAATCACATGGATTTCATCGGAAGCCGAATTCACCCCAAAAATCATTCAAACCAAAGAAGAAAGGGTTAAACTGGTTTATGCCGTTAAAGTGGCCGTAAAAAACGACGGCACATTGAAAATTGGAATGCCGGGGGAGGTTAGTTGGCAGTCGCAGTGAGCAGTAAAAATTGAAATTCAATGATAACTATTAATAACATATCAAAATCCTATGAAAAAACTCCGGCATTGAATAACATTTCGCTGACAGTGAACGAAGGCGAACTGTTTGGGCTGATTGGTCCCGACGGTGCGGGAAAAACCACGCTGATGCGTATTCTGATGACTTTGCTTCTTCCCGACTCCGGCCAGGCATATATGAACGGACTCGACGTGGTTTCCGACTTCAAAAAAATACGGCACATTGTGGGCTACATGCCAGGCAGATTCTCGCTTTACCAGGATTTGAGCGTGGAGGAAAACCTCAGCTTTTTTGCTACGGTTTTTGGCACTACCGTGAAAAATAATTACGACCTCATCCGCGACATTTATTACCAGATTGAACCATTCAAAAAACGCCGGGCAGGCAAACTCTCGGGCGGCATGAAACAAAAGCTGGCATTGTCGTGCGCACTCATTCACAGTCCGAAAATTCTGGTACTCGACGAACCAACCACCGGAGTGGATGCTGTTTCGCGCAAAGAATTCTGGGAGATGTTGAAAAAACTGCAAAAGAAAGAAATTACCATCCTTGTTTCCACGCCATACATGGACGAAGCCAATTTGTGTGACCGTGTGGCACTCATACAAAACGGACGGATTCTGGATGTAGATTCGCCCCAAAGAATTACAGAAAAATTTCCGCGAAAAATTATCCGGGTGCGGTCAGATGAAACCTACAGGCTCATCAACGATTTGCGAAAATACGAAAAGACAGAATCGGCATTTGCATTTGGGCAGTTCGTGCATTTCACCGGGATTGATGATAAAGTGGAAATACCAGAGCTGGATAAATACCTGGAAAAACTGAATCACAAAAATGTGCTGGCGGAAAAAGTGGAACCGGGAATTGAGGATGTGTTTATGAGTTTGATGAAAGAGGCCTCCCCTGGCCCCTCCGAGGGAGGGGAAAAGAAACAATACAACATATAAAGAATGAACACAAAAGTAAAACATAACAATCTTTCCCCCACTGGGGAAAATCCCGGCAGGGAAACGGGGCCGATTATCACCGTTGAAAACCTCGTGAAAAAGTTCGGTTCGTTTACAGCAAACGACAACCTGACTTTTGACGTTTATCGGGGCGAAATCTTTGGATTCCTGGGGGCAAACGGCGCCGGAAAAACAACGGCACTGCGCATTTTGTGTGGCCTCTCCACTCCCACTTCAGGTGAAGTAAAAGTAGCCGGTTTTGATATTTACCGCGAAACGGAAAAAATTAAAAAGAACATCGGGTACATGAGCCAGAAATTTTCATTGTACGAAGATTTGACTGTGGCCGAAAACATTCAGCTTTACGCCGGGATTTACGGGATTTCGCCCAAAAAACGCAAAGCTAAAATGACCGAACTGCTAAAAAAACTGGAGCTTGAGGGTGCCAAAAATAAGTTGATTGCCGGACTTCCCCTGGGATGGAAACAGAAATTGGCCTTTTCGGTGGCTGTTTTTCATGAACCTAAAATTGTGTTCCTCGACGAGCCCACCGGAGGTGTTGACCCCATTACCCGCCGCCGGTTCTGGGACATGATTTACGAAGCCGCCAGCAACGGAATAACGGTGTTTGTTACCACACACTACATGGATGAAGCTGAATACTGCGACCGCGTTTCAATTATGGATGCCGGAAAAATTGAAGCGCTGGACACACCGGCAAAACTGAAAGAACAGTATAATGCGAAAAATATGGACGAGGTATTTATACAAATTGCAAGATGAAACAGTTAAAATCATTCATAAAAAAAGAATTCTTCCACATTTTCCGCGATCCGCGAACGATGTTGATTCTTTTTGGCATTCCCATTGCTCAACTGCTGATTTTCGGCACAGTAATAAAAAGTGAAATCAGGGATGTTCACATTGCCATTTACGACCAGTCGAAGGATGAAACCACCATGCAGATTACCAACAAACTGCTGTCGTCGGGTTATTTTCTGCTCGATGAAAACCTTGGCAGTACAGAAGGAATTGAGGACATTTTCAAAAAAGGAAAAGTGAAGGAAGTGGTGGTTTTTGAAAGCAATTTCGGTGAAAAACTTATGCGCGAAGGTTCAGCTAATGTGCAGCTCATCGCCGATGCTTCCGACCCCAACATGGCACGATTGGTGACATCTTACACCACCGGCATTATCAACGATTACATCCGTAAACTGCATCCCAACCTGGAAATGCCGATGCAAATTCAGCCCGAAGTTCGCATGTCTTTCAACGAAGAGATGAAAAGCGCTTATATGTTTGTTCCGGGTACCATGGCGCTCATATTAATGCTCATCTCGGCCATGATGACTTCTATTTCCATTACCCGCGAAAAAGAGATGGGAACCATGGAAATCCTGTTGGTTTCACCGCTGAAACCGGGACAGATTATTGTGGGGAAAGTCCTGCCTTACCTGATTCTTTCCATCATCAACGCTTTTGTGATTGTGCTGATTGGCCGCTTTGTTTTTGGCGTACCGGTTACCGGAAGTTTCATCCTTCTGATGCTGGAGACCATCCTGTTTATTTTGATGGCGCTTTGTTTGGGAATTCTCATTTCCACCGTGGCTAAAAACCAGATGGTGGCCATGTTCTTTTCCATGATTGCACTGATGCTGCCCACTATTATTTTGTCGGGATTTATTTTCCCCATCGAAAATATGCCCGAAATACTGCAATGGCTAAGCCACATTATGCCAGCGCGCTGGTTTATCTCCATCATTCGGGGCATTATGCTGAAAGGAACAGGATTACTTTTCGTGTGGAAAGAAACACTCATTCTGATTGGGATGACACTGTTTTTTGTGGTGGCGAGTGTGAAGAAATTTAAGATTAGGTTGGAATGAAAACCATTCTCTACATATTACAAAAAGAATTCCGGCAAATATTCCGGAACCGCACAATGCTGCCCATGATTTTTGGCGTTCCATTACTGCAAATGCTTATTCTGGTTTTTGCGGCCACATTCGAAATGAAACAGATTGACATGGTGGTGGTTGACAAAGATCTGTCCGCTGCATCAAGGGAACTGGTTTCCAAATTCGACGGCGTTCCGTTTTACCAGATTGGCGAAGCAGTTCAGGATGAAACCATTGGAGAAGAAATGCTGCTGAATGATAAAGCAGATGTTGTTCTGGTTATTCCGGTAAATTTTGAGCGAAATCTGGTACGAAACGACAAGGCTCAGCTACAGCTTCTGGTAAATGCCATCGATGGAAATTCTGCTCAACTCATCTTTGCATATTCTTCGCGAATTATTTCCTCGTTCAACCAAAACCTGGTGGCCGAATGGAAAGGAATCCCGGAATTTACGCCACCGGCACTGGTAAAAATTGCCGAAAGTTACTGGTACAACAGCGAACTCGATTACAAATGGTACATGGCGCCGGGCATTCTGGCCATTCTGGTTACCATCATCGGAATGTTTATGTCGGGAATGAACCTGGTGCGCGAAAAGGAAATCGGTACCATTGAACAACTCAACGTAACGCCGGTAAAAAAATACCAATTCATTATCGGCAAGCTGGTGCCATTCTGGGTTATTGCACTTTTCGACCTCGCCTTCGGACTGTTTATCGCCTGGCTGGTTTTCGATTTGCCCATTGTGGGGAGTCTCTGGCTTTTGTTCGGTATGGCCGGTGTTTACCTCATCAGTGTGCTTGGTCTGGGTTTGTTTATTTCAACCATAACCGAAACCCAACAGCAGGTTATGTTCGTGAGTTTCTTTTTTATGATGATTTTTATTTTGATGGGCGGAATTTTCACGCCGGTGGAAAGTATGCCACACTGGGCACAGATGGTTGATCGCCTGAACCCGATTTTCTATTTCATGAAAATTATGCGGATGCTTATTCTGAAAGGCTCCGGGTTTTTCGATTTTATCGAAGAATTTGTTTCCCTTTCCGTGCTAGGTCTTTTTTTTCTGAGCCTGGCCATCTGGCGTTACCGAAAAACGGCGTAAAAATTACCTTTTGCATTAAATCAGCCTAAAGGAATTCATAAATTAAATAAAGTTGTTCCAAGAAAATTTTACCTTTGCTGTTGCTCATGAGCAAACATTTAAATAACAACCGTTAAAAACAACATGATGTATCAAAAATATTTTAAAAACTTTCAGAAAGCATTTCTGGTATTTGTTGCCATTGTACTAAGTGCTTTTTCCGCAAATGCGCAGGAACCTCAGACCGGGGTGCAGGATTCTATCATTTTCAACAACCTGGAACATGATTACGGTACCATTGAAAGAGGGGGCGACGGGCAGAGTGAATTTGTGTTTACCAACAAAGGCAGCTCACCACTGATACTTTCCAATGTGCGCGCATCCTGCGGTTGCACAGTGCCGCAATGGCCACGCGAGCCCATTCCTCCCGGCGAAACCAATTCTATAAAAGTTAAATACAACACCAACATTGTAGGAACTTTCAATAAAACAATTACCGTCAACTCCAACGCTGCAAACGGTTTGGTAAGACTACGCGTGAAAGGTCAGGTGATGAAAGCTGAATAACCGGGTTCATTCAGCCCCACTAAAAAACATTCCGGGGTTAAGAAATTTCTATCTCAGATACCTTTTAAACTCGTGGTAGTCCTTCACAATTTTCACATTGCGTGGAAGTACAGGTTGGTGCAATTGCAGCTGCCATCCGGTTATAAAAATCTTTTTACTGCTGAAGAGCTCCTTTAACGAAACAAGGTAATTTTCCAGTTCCTCTTTGGGAACCGAATTGATAAATGCCGTAAAAACATAATCGATTTTTACCTGCTGCTGGATTTTCACCAAATCGTTCCAGGGCACAAACTGCCCCAGATAAATGGTATTGTACCCCATTTTCCTGGCCAGATACGAATAAAACAACAAACTCATTTCGTGCAATTCATTCTCGGGCAGAAAAAACAAAATGGTATCTCCCAGGTCATCTTTCAGTGCAAGTTTATCTATCTCGGCAATCAGCTTTTGCCTGAAAATATTAGTCACATAATGTTCCTGAGCCGGAAAAATCGACCCCACCTGCCAGTATGTTCCAACGCGTACAAAAAATTCAAAAAATACTTTTGTCACAGCCTCTTCCATCCCCATGGAACGGATAATTTCAGTGGTCAATTTGTAAAAATTCCTGTTATCGAAGTTTATCATGTACAGAATCAACCGGTCGATGTAATCCGATTCCGAAGTTTTATGCCGTGAAACTTCAAGCACAGTCTGGTTGATCTTTTCATCGTTCCATTCAGCCACTTTCGAGATTTTAAATCCGTGGCGCACCAGTAAAGAGACATTCAGCATCCGGCGCAAATCGTCGTCGGAATAAAAACGGATGTTGGTATCGGTACGTTCCGGAACAAGCAGACTGTAACGCTTTTCCCATATACGTATGGTGTGTGCTTTTACACCCGATAAAACTTCCAGGTCTTTAATTGAATAATTCTGATCTTTCATTTGCCCAATGCATTAATTTCAAGTTTGAAAACTGTTGAAACTGTAACACAAATGAACACATTTTTGTTTAAACTTAAAAACAAAACATTTAAACAAATACATTTCAGCCCGAAATGAGTTTTTCAAATTTTTCAAATGCTATCTTCCAGTTCAAATCAGAAACCGGAGCAAAATATTTCATTTCAAACGAATTGCGCACAACACATCTGATTTCTTCCAGCGAATGGATAACGCCCAATGCTTTTGCCTGCATTAAAACATTCCCAATGGCTGTGGCTTCTGTGGGCCCGGCTATTACCGGAATTCCAGCGGCATTGGCCGTGAACTGATTCAGCATTTCGTTGTTGGCACCTCCACCAATGATGTGCAGTTTTTCAATTTTTTTCCCGGTAATCCATTCAATTTGTCCAAGGGTATATTTGTATTTAAGTGCCAGGCTGTCGTAAATGCAACGTGCAATTTCACCCTTGGTTTCGGGCACAGGCTGTTGGGTTTTACGGCAAAACCCCTGTATGGCTAAAGGCATATTCCCGGGATTCAGAAAACCCGAATCATCAGGATTTATGAGGCATTTAAACGGTTCGGCCTGGTTGCTTAGTTCAACTATCTCCTGCCAGCTGATTTCTTTTTCCTGGTCCCAAATACGCTTACATTCCTGAACGAGCCACATTCCCATAATGTTTTTCAGAAAACGAGTGGTTCCTTCAACCCCGCCCTCATTGGTAAAATTCATTTCAAGGGTTTTTTCCGAAACAAGTGGCTGCGGACTTTCAATACCCAGAAGCGACCATGTCCCCGAACTGAGATAAGCCCAGTTTTCACCCTGCGCAGGAACCGATGCCACGGCCGAAGCCGTATCGTGCGAAGCAACTGCCACACATGGAATAGCTTCACTGCCGGTTTCTTCCTGAATATCGGGCAGAATCTGGCCGAGCAGGGTCCCCGGCTGTACAAGTTCACCTCCAAGTTTGCGGTCGATGTGGGCAGCGTCGAAAAGTTTGTGCTCCCACTCAGCCTTTCCGGGTTTCAACAGTTGCGATGTACTGGCAATGGTGTATTCATTTTTTTGAATGCCGGTAAATAAAAAATTCAACGCATCGGGGGTAAAAAGCAATTTTTCGGCAATTCTCAGCTCGGGATCAAGCTGCTGCACCGATGCAAAAAGCTGAAAAAGGGTATTGAACTGCATAAACTGAATACCCGACAACAGATAGGTTTCCTTTTTCGGCAAAATCTGAAAAAACTCATCCATGGCTTCATCAGTCCGGTGATCGCGGTAGGCAAAAGGCAATCCGGTAAACCGGCCTTTTTCATTCACTAAGGCATAATCAACTCCCCAGGTATCAATTCCTACAGATTGTGGTTGTATATCCAGGTCGTTGATACACTTTCGCAACCCGGTTTTAAGTTCATCAAACAGCAAATAAATATTCCAGAAATACGTGCCTTGAATGCACCTCATTTGGTTCTTAAACCTGTGAATTTCAGTGAGTGATAAATGCCCGTTTTCCAACGTGCCCAACATGGCCCTTCCGCTTGATGCCCCTAAATCGAATGCCAGAAAGTAATTTTTCATTTGTGCCATAATCTAAATTTTCTTCAAAATAAACGAATTCAACGGGAAATGCCATCCTGCGCTTTCCTGAATTTCTGAAAACATTATGAATTGAAGTTTGTTGAAAAATAACATAAAGAAGTTTAAAAAACTATTGACTGGTATTGATTTTTAACCGAAATTTGGTTACTGAAATACAGATTATAAAACAAAAAAAATTTAACATGAAATCACCGTTTAAAATTGTATTGTTTGGAATTATTGCCCTTATGATGGCCCAACCGGCCAACGGACAGAGAATACTGAAAAGGTTGCAGGAAAAGGTGCAGGAAAAGGTAGAAGAAAAAGTTGAAGATCGCGCCGACAGAAAAATTGATGAAGCCATCGATAATCAGCTCGATAAAATCGAAGAATCGATTGATGGCAAAGACAGTGAAACCCGCAGCGCAGAGAAGAATGAACGCGACAGAAGGCGTGAAGAGCGGATGCAAAACCTGATGAAAGGAATCGGCATGTCGGGCGAACCTGTTCCGGTTGCCGACAACTACAGTTTCAGTCATTTAATTGAAATGCACATTGAATCGTACGATGAAAAGGGGGAAAAAGAGAGCGAAGGTGATTTTATTACCCACCTCGACCCTGGAACCAAATCAATGGCATACCAGTTTGTTTCCGGCGATATGGCTCAACCCGGGCAGGGATTGTTTATTATCGATGCCGAAAACGGCGCCGCCATTATATTGAGTGAGGAAAAAGGTGAAAAAACAGGGATTGTTTACGGCATGGGAGCATTTTTTTCAACGCTCGGGCAAAGCTTTGAGGAAGAAAACGAAGAAGTTTTTGAAACACCCGACGCTTACCTGGCCAATCCCAATGTTACCAAAACAGGCCGTACCAAAACCATTTCAGGGTATAAATGCGAAGAATACAAGTACAGCGACGAAGACTCCGATTCGGAAATCTGGATCACCAAAGACCTTAAAATGAACACTCAAGACTTTTTCAGCACACTGTTTAAAACGAGTGTTTATTCTCAGGGAATGCCCTGGGGGTATATGATGGAAGCCACCACAACCGACAAAGAAACCGGCGAAAAGGCATTTATGCAGGTAAAACGCGTGGACGACAAATCCAACGTCCGGTTTTCTCTTGCCGAATACCAGATTACCAACCTGGGGTCGTTTACCATGCCACAGGGAGAATAGAAGTAATGAAATTCAACAGCCTGTTTTTAATCGTACTTGCTTTGGTGACCTACTCAAAAACAACCGAAGCCCAAATACGCATGGGCGTGTTTGCAGATTGTCAGTATTGCGATTGTGAAACAGGCGGCTCGCGGTTTTACCGGAACTCCCTCGAAAAACTGGCAACAAGCATCGACTACTTCAACCGGCAGAAAGAGTTGGAATTCGTTGTAAATCTGGGCGACCTGATCGACCGCGATTTTACCAGTTTTCAAAAGGTAAAGCCCATTTTAGCCCAATTGGAAAAACCCGTTTATCATTTGCCCGGAAACCACGACTGGGAGGTGGAGCCGGAACACATTCCCAAAGTACCGGAGAAACTGGGATTGTCGGAAATGTATTACTCATTCAGTAAAAACAACTGGCTGTTTATATTTCTCGATGGAACCGATATTTCCGGGTTTAGTCCTGACAAAAAGAAAAGGGAAAAGGCAAAAAAAATAGCCAGTCGGTTGGAAAAGGAGGGTAAGCCCAATTATCATCCATGGAATGCAGCCATTGGAGCAAAACAGTTAGGCTGGTTCAAAAATCAGCTGAAAAATGCAGAAAAGCAAAATCAAAAAGCGGCTGTTTTTTGCCACTACCCGCTCCTCCCCCTCGAAAGTCACGCCCTTTGGAACTACAACGAAGTACTTGCAGTTATGAAAAAATTCAATGTTGTAAAACTTTGGATGAACGGTCATAATCATGCCGGAAATTATGACTTTCAAAACAACATACATTTTGTTACCCTAAAAGGAATGGTGGAAACCGAAACCGAAAATGCTTTCGCAGAGGTGTTGTTCACTGATGAAACCATTGAAATAAAAGGATTCGGACAGGAACAAAGCCGAATACTCGACATCAGAATAATTGACAATTAATCATTTTTTGTATAACCTTAAATTTGAAAACATGAAAAACTTTACTTTATTAATCACAAGTTTGCTAATTGCTCTCACCGTAACGGGACAAAAGGCAGAAAACCTGCAATTCAAAATTGAAAGATTGCAGGAAAAGTTCGCCACTATTTCAGAGCATGCCAAACTTTTTCAAAACCACCCGGCAGAAGCCATTTCCGTTTCCGGATTGAAAAGCGCTGCAGCTACCGAAAAACTCGACAGTACAGTTACCCGATTGCTCGATTTGGATTCTGAAATTTGGAATAATGACTGGAAAGAAGAATTTATTTACGATGCGCAAATGCGGAGTACGTTGTGGAAAGATTTTGAATGGAACTACGACGACGACAACTGGGAACAATATGGGGCTACCGAATTGGGGTACAATGCCCAGGGATACATTAGCTCCATGACATTTTCATACCTCGATGAGAATTCGGGCAACATGGTTTCTGAAGATAAAATTGAAGCCACCTACAATGCAAACGGCCGCCTCAACACGGTAAATAATTACATCTATGAAGAAGGAAGCTGGATGCTCAGTGCCACACAGGAATACAATTACAATGCTTCGGGAAGACTTATTCAGGTCGATATGACATCGGTTGACGAAGATGATGAAGGATTGATGAAATATACCTTTACATACAACGCATCAGGTAAACTGGAATCCCAAAGCATGTATTTTGTTGACGAAGAAGAAGATATGCTTTTCTACCAAACCATTCATTCTTACGACGGCAGCGGCAGAAGAATCGAATCCGAGGATTGGGGAATTAGCTTTATTTCGTTTCAGCTTGAAAAGCAGTCACGGACAGTTTACCAGTACAATGGCAATGGCGATGTTTCGGTTGAAATTTACTCGGAATGGGACGGCAGTGCCTGGGTGGATACAGATAAAGACGAATACATTTACAGCAACACCAACTTTTCCGGGATTGCATTTCCATCCTATATCGAAATGTATTTCATGGGAGATGATTTCTACCAGTCGTTCAATAAAGTAATTACCGAAATACATACATCAAGCATGATTGACGGAAATTGGGAACTTACCGAAACAACCACATATTATTATTCCTCGGGAACATCGTCAAACACCGGTGAATTAGAAGAAAGCACCGTATCTGTTTTTCCGAATCCGGCAATTGATAATATTACTTTCAGATGGACAGAAAACCATGAACAAATGCAACTGGAAGTTTACCTGTTAAACGGCGCCAAAGTAATGGAACATCCTGCTTTTTCAGGTAAAGCCATACCCGTTTCGCATCTTGAACGTGGTGTCTATTTCTACAAACTACTGAATGAGCAAAAAGTTATTTTCTCCGGGAAACTGGTCAAACAATAGCAACCATTCAACTAAAAAAACGGGGAAATGTCGCCATTGGCACTTCCCCGTTTTTTTTTGAAGTAACTAAAACTCCGCTAAAACATAACGTAGTCTATTGCTTTACTGCCGGAGTTGGAAACGGAGGCGGACTAACCTGTATTTTGGGTTGTTTTTCCAACAGTTTCAATGCTTCCTGCACCGCGCGTTCCAGTTGCGGATCCCTGCCCTTCTGAAGCGACCGGGCATCCTGCCGAACTTCTATATCGGGCGAGACCCCTTCATTTTCGGCCACCCACTCGTTGTTTACCGGATCGAAAACGGCATTGTTGGGAGCCGTCAATGCACCTCCGTCAACCAACGGGTAATGCACCGACGATGCTACCAACCCACCCCAGGTAGTGGTGCCGATCAGAGGTCCGGCTTTCTGCTGCCGGAATACCCAGGGAAAGAAATCACCGCCCGAGCCGGCCATTTCATTTATCAGTAACACTTTGGGCCCCAGAATACCGGCAGGTAAACGCCAGGGTGTTCCTCCCGGCGCTTCATTGGTTATGGATGCCCGCAGACTACGGGTCATCAAATCCACCATATAATCGTCGAGCAGTCCGCCACCGTTAAATCGTTCGTCGATGACTGCTCCGGCTTTGTCCTGCTGGGCAAAAAAGTACCGGTTAAACGAAATGAAACCGGGTGAACCTGTATTGGGTACCCACACATAAGCCAGTTTTCCGTTCGAGAGGCTGTCCACCAGCCGCCGGTTATCTTCAACCCACGCCCGCTGACGCAGGGCATTCTCACTACGGATGGGCTTTACAGTCACCGTCCATGCACTTTCAAAATCCGGTTTATCGTTTACATGTAATACCGTTTGAACATCTGCCGTCCCATCCAGCAGCCGGTAAGGATCGTCGTCAGCCGTAATTTCTGTTCCGTTTACACCTACAATGTAGTTGCCGGTTTTCACATTCAGACCAGGTTCATCCAAAGGACCCGAAAGTTCAGGATTCCAGCTTTCGGTGGTGTAAATCCTTGAAATTTTCCAGTAATTTTTTTCAGGCTTCAAATCGGCGCCAAGTACCCCCACCTGGTTGGTCTCTGTTTTGGGATAATCGCCGCCGAACACAAAGCTGTGACCTACCGACATCTCGCCATTCATCTGGTCGAGAATATAAGTCAAATCGGCCCTGTGTTTAATGTGCGGCACCAGCGGATTGTAGCGTTCATACACCTCGTCCCAGTCGCGGCCATGCATTCCGGGATCGTAAAAATAATCACGCTCGTAGCGCCAGGCTTCATCAAAAATCTGCTGCCACTCTTTCGACCGATCCAGTTGCATTTTCAGATTCACTTTCAGGTTATCTCCATCTTTTCCCGAAGGTTTCGAGGTATCCATCACCTTCCAGGAACCGCCAACCCGGGCAATCAATTTTTTGCCATCGGCTGAAACAGAAACCTGACTTGCGCCATCCAGCCAGGATTCCGATTTTCGTTCCTTCAATGTAAACTTATGGATGGATAAACCGGGAGTATTAGGTACGTTTTCGCCAATAAAAGCAGTTCCCTCAGGCCCGGCGACCAAAAACCGGTATGCACGCTTGGGCATAGGCATGGCCAAAATCCGGCGTTCAATATTTTCAAAATCAATTTTTATGGATTCCTCTTCAGCATCCTCTTTTTTGTCGTCTTTCTTTTTGTCCTCTTCTTTATCTTTCTTTTCTGAATCTTCCTTCCCATTTTCTTCTCCTGAAATTTCCTCTTCATCACTTCTTAGGTTGAAGGGCGAACTTTCATCTTTCTGAAGATTTATAACATAAACCCCATAATCCGGATTGGCCGTCATGGCGCTGGTATTTGCCCATCCCGACCCCAGTGCAAGTTCGGTGGTTGCCAGGAAGTAAAGCTGCTTTTTATTCCGGTCCCATGCCGGCGAAAGCGCATCGGCAAAGGCATTGGTAACGGTTAATGTTTCATTGCCGGACAGCGACCAAACCATAATCCGCCTGAAATGGTTGGTGCCTGTTTTGGAATAAGCCAGCCATTTGGAGTCGGGTGACCAGGTTAATCCCATGGACCCCCGCTCGGTATTATTGCCTGCCACATCGATGGTTTCTATGGTTTTCTTCTCTACATCAACCACCCGGATACGAGCCTTATTGTCGGTGAATGCAAGAAATTTCCCATCGGGTGACCAAACCGGCTGCCACGCCATTTTCGATTCTCCAATGGAAATAATTTCCGGCTCTTTCAAACCATCCTGAGAACCAATCATCAGGGAATATCCGTTGCCACCCTTGTCCGAAAACCAGGCAATTTTATCTCCGCCGGGTGACCACACCGGCATACGGTCGGCAGCATCCGAAGAGTTGGTCAGGTTTCGTACATCGCCATGTTCAACCGGCACCGTGAATATCTCGCCGCGCGCTTCCATCACTGCCCTTTTTCCGGTGGGCGAAAGGGAAACCGAACGCGCACTCTGGCTCACATCCTCCCATTGGATGCCGGCCCACGGAAAATCGCCGGTAATGTTGATATTCAATTGCCGTATTTCATTGGTTGCAAGGTTCATCAGATGCAGCAATCCATCCCGCTCAAACACCAGCTGATTTCCGTAACCTGTCAGCCATTTCACATCGGAACCGGTAAAGTGGGTCAACTGTTTCAACTCTTTGGTTGACGTGGAAAAGGACCAGATATTGGCCACCCAGTCGCGATCGGAAAGGAAATAAATGGTTTCTCCCAGCCATAAAGGCTGAATGTCGGTAGTCCGCTCATTGGGCAACAGTTCCTCCGACCAGTTTTCCAGATTCAAAATAACAAGTGGTGTATTTTGTCCGCCACGGTAGGCGCGCCATTCCTCATCCCACCGCGAAACACGGTCGATGACAATCCTTTTCCCGTCGGGAGAAAATGAACCATCGGCTCCCCACTGTTCGGTTAAAAGTTCCGAAGGTCCACCCGCTTTTGAAACCGTCCACAACCTGCCAAAACCGGTTGGAGCTGTTTCCCGTGCAGAGGTGTATAGAATACGCTCACCATCGGGGGTCCAGCCGCAAACTGTTGCTGCTGAAGGGTACCAGGTGAGTCGCTCGGGCATGCCCCCTTCCACGGGTACCGTGTAAACAGATGTTGTACCTGACCGATTGGAAGAAAAGGCAATGGTTTTGCCGTCGGGAGAGAAATGGGGATTGCTCTCAACTGCGCCGGTGCTGGTTAAACGCCGGGTCTGATTATTGGAAAGGTGGGTTATCCAAACATCTCCTCCATAGGTATAGGCAATGTGGTTTTCACTAAGTGCAGGCTGGCGTAAAAGCTTTGTTCCCTGTGCCTGAATGAACAGGGCAAAAAGCATCAGAAACGATGCTGTCAGTAAAGAATGTTTCATTTTGTTTAATTTATGCTGTTAATTGAATTTTTCAAAAACAAAAATCATTGTCAAAAGCACCTGTCAGATAAACTTTTAACACCCCATTGGTCTGAATTCTTACACAAGAATTACCAGGGTTTATTTCTCTTCTCAGCGAATGGTTTCTTCCAGCTGCCGCAGTCCTTCTCTGGCCTGGTCGTCGTCGGGTCTCAATTCCAGCGCTTTCCTGTACCAGAAACGAGCCACATTGTAGTTTCCGTTTTCATAGGCTTCAGTGGCATTTTGCATGTGACTGTTAAACAGCTCACCCGACCTGCCAGCCATTCGCTCTTCAATTAATCCGGCAATGGCCTGCAACTGTTCTTTTGGGTAATTCTCGTTGGGTTTAATGGTGAGTGCCCTATTGTACCAGCCACGGGCAACAGCCAGTTGATTTTCACGAAAAGTAGAATCGGCCAGGTTCACAAAACTCTGGTAGTCGCGGTCGCGCTGGCTCAGCAGCAAACTGTTTACTATCCGGTTAATTTCCTCAATGCGTTGCGGCGGATAGGTTTCCCGGGGTTTCACATCCCAGGCTTTAAAGTACCACGCACGGGATACATTGTAACGCTGATTATCAAAAAATCCGTCTGCCAGCTGAATGTATTCGTCGTATAACTGGTTCAGTCCGGTCTCACTCATATCCTGCCGTTCGCTCATTTCCCTCTGACGTTGTTCTATTTCGGCTCTCCTTCGTTCCATGTCCTCTGCAGCCCGTTGCTCAGCCAATTCACGTTCCTGTTGTTGCCGCAACAAATTGTCAATTTTTACTATCTGACTTCGGGGATAGCTTTCATCGGGTTTAATCTCCAAAGCCGTTTCATATCCATTTTTCGCTTCGTCCCATGATTCTGAATTGAAAAATTCATCGGCTGCAAGAATAATTGTACGGTAGTTTTCATCCAACTCCTGCCGGGCCAGAATCCGTTCCACTTCAGCTATTTTATCTTTCGGATAAGTTTCCTCCGGTTTAATTTCAAGGGCCTTTTCGTAATTAGTCCTTGCATTACTGTAATCCCTGACATTAAATTGCTGATCAGCCATGGTTACCGCATTTTGATATTCCCGGGTTATGTGTTCAAACTCCTGTAGAATTCCTTTGATTTCTTCAATGCGCTGCTGTGGATACGTTTCATCGGGTTTTACCTGCAACGCCGACTGATAAGCCGTTCCGGAAGGTTCGTATTCATTCAGATTGAACAGGCTATCGCCACGGGAAACGGCCTGTGCATATTGCCGGTCTTGTTCGGCCTGAAGTGCTGCCAGACGAGCCTGTTCAGCGGCCTCTGCCTCGGCTGCAAGTCGGGCAGCTTCTGCTTCTGCTTCGGCAGCCAATCTTGCACGGGTTTCAACAATGCTGTCGATTCGGGCGATTTGTTCAGCAGGCCAGCTTTCCTCCGGTTTGGCCTGCTGCGCTTCGGTGTAGGCAGCTTTGGCATCATCAAAATTCTCGTTTCCAAATTCGCGGTCGGCACGGGTGATGGCGGCATCGTAAGCTTGTTGTGCCGATAAAAGTTGTACCAGAATCTGACCGATTTCGTCGATGCGCTGCTGTGGATACGTTTCATCGGGTTTTACCTGCAATGCCGATTGATAAGCTGTCCGGGAAGGTTCGTATTCATTCAGATTGAATAAACTATCGCCACGGGAAACGGCCTGTGCGTATTGCCGGTCCTGTTCAGCCTGGATGGCTGCCAGACGAGCCTGTTCGGCTGCTTCGGCTTCGGCGGCAAGTCGGGCAGCTTCTGCTTCTGCTTCGGCAGCCAATCTTGCACGGGTTTCAACAATGCTGTCGATTCGGGCGATTTGTTCAGCAGGCCAGCTTTCCTCCGGTTTGGCCTGCTGCGCTTCGGTGTAGGCAGCTTTGGCATCATCAAAATTCTCGTTTCCAAATTCGCGGTCGGCACGGGTGATGGCGGCATCGTAAGCTTGTTGTGCCGATAAAAGTTGTGCCAGAATCTGACCGATTTCGTCGATGCGTTGCTGCGGATAGGTTTCGTCGGGTTTTACCTGCAGGGCCGACTGATAAGCCGTTCTGGAAGGTTCGTATTCGCTCAGGCTGAACAGACTGTCGCCTCGGGAAACGGCCTGTGCATATTGCCGGTCCTGTTCGGCCTGGATGGCTGCCAGACGAGCCTGTTCGGCTGCTT
>CAZLGT010000019.1:0-70429 GCA_964559175.1 uncultured Mariniphaga sp.
CTCAATCAAAATGTTTGATACTTCTCCAGGTGGGACTACCCAGGCGGGGATTTTATCAGCTTTGATGGAATCCCCGTTTTTTTGTTTTTTCAAAGCCCTTGCCATTTGCGGGATTGGAGAAAAAAATGAATTTACTCTGGGAGTTTGATAACAGTCTAATTCCCGATTATAGATAATTCCGTCCGGAAACAACAGATTTTGAAATATTCTTTTCCCTTCCAAATCTGATTTCTCCCACAATATCAGAGGATTAAGGCATACTTTTGCAGCGAAATTTATCACTTTTATAAGGTTCGATTTATATCCGCCTGTTTTGCCAAGTTCCTGTTCTATTTCAAAACATTCCTTTTCATATTTTGGTCTGAATTTATCGTAGAGGCTGCGGTCAATTTCTCCGGTAACAAAACGCTCTTCGATTGCCTCCAATTTCCTTTTTGATTCCGTCAACTTTTGTTTTAGCAATTTTGCTTCTTCAATATGAGTTTTAAAGAATACTCCCATCAGCTCTTCCAATTGAAGTTTAACAATGCCAAACTCCTCTTTCCCTATTTTGAAGGATTGTAATGTCGCTCTGAATATTTCGTGCATCGCTTTGGCGCTGCGATTTATTTTACACCCTTTTGTATTGCATTTATAATAATACAGTCCTTTTCTTTTTACGAGATAACCCGTTAATGGGCCTCCACATTTGTCGCATTTCGTGAATACTTTCAAGGGCAGATTTTCATTCTCTTTATTTTGAACAAAACCCTGAGTTCTATTTTCCTGCCTGATTTTATGAACCATTAAAAATAATTCTCTCGAGATTAAGGGTTCGTGTTTCCCCTCAATAACTTGTCCCGGAATCATTTTACTAACGATTAGCCCACAATAAAAAGGATTGGCAAATATCTCTATCAACCTTTTTTCAAGAATGTCCAACCCCATTTTATTTAATCGTCTTGCAATTTCAACTGTTTGCATTTGTTGATAAGCTTTCCACTCAAAAGCTTTCTTTAATAGTTTTCCTTCCTCATTAACAACTAATTTACGTTCAGTTGCTTTCCCTTTATTTAAATCCTTGTACCCGCGCGGAGGAGCCCACACCCAATAGCCTTTCATTAACAATTCACGCATACCGGTGACCACCTTGTCCCTTCGCAATTCATTATCCATCTGCCCAAACAGAAATAGTATTTTTTGCTGAAAAGAACCGGAAGGAGTTGTGGGGTCCAATTCCTGTGTGGTTGCCAGGGTAATCACGCCATATTTTTTTAGTAAATCGTCGGCAATGGAAGCTCCGGCGATACCGGAACGGGAAAAGCGTTCATAAGAATAAACAATCACATAATTGACATTTTTCGACCGTTTTACAAAGGTCAGCATTCGGTTAAACTCTTTGCGGTCGTCTGTTTTGGCCGATTCGTATGTTCCGCCAAAATATCCTACGATGTTCAGCCCTCTTTTTTGGGCATATATTTCACAGTATCTTTTTTGCGATGCCAGGCTGGTATTGTCTTCCTGGTCCGCTGACGATACTCGGGTATATATAACCGCATTGTTCCCCTCCTGAAATTGTTTTGGAGCCTGCGTGGCAAATTGTTTAAAAAGGCTTAAATCACTCATAAACGACAAAGTGTTTACTTTTAAAAATTAGTATGAAGACAATTTAGCAAAAATATCTATACCTGATTATTTTTTAAGATAAAGGCTTTCAAAATTAAAAGGGCAACAGTTTCAGTATTCTTAATAAGTTTCTCATAATCTTCGGCTGATAAATCCCTATACTTTGGAATACATCGAATTTTTTCCAAAGGCAACCGCTTTTTAACCCTTTCTGTGGCTTCTTCAATATTTCTGCTTTGTCTTTCCTCCATAGATTAATAAGGCTGATAATTGAGAATATTGATATTTATCTCTACCAGTCAAACAAACCTATGAAAAACCCTAATTCACTAATTAATAGAAGCTAAAGTGTCTAAATATGTCTCTATTTGTCCACATTAATAAAAAAACAAACGCAAACTTGCACGAATTATCGAAGTTTCTTTTCAAAATAATCTAAACTTTGCGCCAGGTCTTCAATTAAATCTTCTATATTTTCAATTCCTGCTGAAAGCCGTACCAAATCCTTTGAAACCCCAATGGCGTTTCGCTGTTTTTCGGGTATGGAGCCGTGTGTCATTGCTGCGGGGTAGCAAATTAAAGATTCCACCCCGCCCAGACTTTCAGCAAGTGAAATAATTTTTAAGTTCTTTAAAAAGTAGTTTACGGATTTTTCATTTCCGTTTTTTAATTTAAAAGAAACCATTCCACCAAAACCGGTCATTTGTTTTTTTGCAAGGTGATGAAAACGGTCAGATGATAATCCGGGATAATAAACCTGTGTAACTGATGGATGATTTTCAAGAAATTCAGCAATTTTATGAGCATTTTCTTCATGTTGTTTCATTCTTACCGAAAGGGTTTTCAGTCCCCTGAGCGCCAGCCAGCAATCAAATGCCCCGGGAATAGCCCCGATGGCATTTTGCAGGAATTTTAATTGGTCAAACCAGGCTTCATCATTAACAATTAACGCGCCACCCACAATATCGGAATGGCCTCCGATGTATTTTGTGGTGCTGTGCACAACAAGGTCGGCACCTAAAGCCAAAGGTTGTTGAAAATAAGGCGATGCAAAAGTGTTGTCAACTACAACTTTTATGTTTTTACTGTGGGCAATCGCCGACACCGCAGAAATGTCAGCAATTCGTAAGAGCGGATTGGTTGGTGATTCAATCCAAAATAATTTGGTTTGCGGTGTAATTGCCTTCTCAAAATCACCGCTACTGCCGCCCACGTAACTAAACCGCAGGCCAAAGGGTTTAAAAACTTGTTCAAACAAACGGTAAGTGCCGCCATACATGTCTTCCGCCGCAATTACGTGGTCGCCGGGTCTTAATGTTGAAAGTACCGCATGTTCAGCCGCCAGGCCCGATGAAAACGCAAGCGCAAAACAGCCATTTTCAAGGGCTGCGAGGCATTCTTCCAATGCCTGCCGCGTGGGGTTTCCGGTACGGGAGTATTCGAACCCCTTGTGCACGTTTAGTTCATCCTGTTTGTAAGTAGAAGTTTGGTAAATTGGCACCACCACTGCGCCGGTTTCTTTGTCGGCTCTTTGTCCGGCATGGATTGTTTTTGTTGAAAATTTCATCTTAACTGTTTTAATTTATGTTATCAATTTTAAAATCCTTTCTCATGCATCCAGGCATCATCATACATTTTTGTAAGGTATTTATTACCGCTGTCGCAAACAAATGTTACCACGTTTTTCGGCTGTTTTTGCTCTCTACAATATTTTAATGCCGCGGCAATAAGGGTTCCTGAAGAAGAGCCTGCAAGGATTCCTTCTTTACGCAGCACCGACCGTGCTGTTGAAAAACTTTCAGTGTCGCTAATGGTATAGGCTTTTTTTGCCAATGAAAAATCGGCAATGGAAGGAATAAAATCCTCTCCAATCCCCTCTACCAGCCACGACCCGGCTTCGCCAAAAGTTCCTTTTTCGATAAAATCTTTTATTACAGATCCTTTAGGATCGGCAACTATCATTTCGATATCAGGCTTAACTTTCTGAAAAAAATGGGTTAAACCGGTGAGTGTGCCCGATGAACCGATTCCACAAACCACGGCATCAATCTTGCCATCAAGCTGTTTTAAAATTTCAGGGCCGGTAGTTGTTTCATGGGCAAGCGGATTTGCCGGGTTTCCAAACTGGTTGATATAAAAAGCATTTGGCGTTTCATTGGCGATGCGCCTGGCCATATCCTGGTAGTATTCCGGGTGGCCTTTATTTACATCCGAGCGCGTTATAATAACCTCGGCACCCATTGCTTTCAGGTGCAAAATCTTTTCACGGCTCATTTTGTCAGGTATTACAAGTACCAGTTTGTAGCCTTTTATCGCTGCAACCAACGCTAGGCCCAAACCCGTGTTCCCGGCAGTGGCTTCTACCAAAACCGAGCCGGGTTTAATTAAACCTGATTTTTCAGCTTCCGTTAACATGGAAAGCCCGATCCGGTCTTTGATTGAACCGCCCGGGTTGGCGCTTTCGAGCTTTAAATACAGGTTGCAAACGCCTGTATCCATCTGGTTTACTCTAACCATCGGGGTATTCCCGATTAAATCCAAAACTGTGTTGTTCATGTTTTTTGATTTTTTTTTGAATAAAAAAAGCCCTTCACGAATCGTGAAAAGCCCATTTTTCAATATAAGATTAATTTAATATACAGATATATGGTTACCACCTTCCACATGTTTTAAAAACAGGCAGCAACAACAACTATTAGTAATGTTTTTTATGGACAGCGTTTTATTCATTTAAAATTTTTTGTTTACGCTTTTAATGTGGATAGAAAACAAACATATAAAAAAAATATTTTATAGCACCGGATTCAAAAAAATATTATTCTGGCGCAGGTGCTTTTCATTACAAACCATACTCCGAAAGCAAAACTTTGTTTTGGTCGATAGTTGGAAGGACCAGCTCAATAAAATCGGATTCTACAACCGGAATGGATTCGATATCGGCTTTTAAAAGTTCAATCCAGGTTGTTTCTTTCTCATCTTGCAATAAAGCTCCTTCTTTAATCGCGTTTTCAATCAGGCTAAGCCCTTTTAAGCAGCCCCGCCTGGCAGCATCTATGTAATTTTTTCCGGCAACAATTTCTTTTGAGATTTCAATAACATTTTTAGGCGCAAGAATAAAAGCCTGCGGGTCGAAATACATATCGGAATTGACAAATAGCTTTTGTAACTGGAGGATTTCCTGTTTGCCCCCTTTTACAGCTTCATTCATCAGGCGGGTATCGTATTGCAACTGTTCGAGGTAAACGGTTGGCGCCATCCCTGCCAGTAATTTTATGTTTTGAACTGATTCGTTGCTCCATAAATCGGCACATGCCGCCGCAATATTTCCAAGCGGGCTAAAGTGGGCACAAGCTGCAGTTTTTCCTTCCATTGAAATGGGGATTCCTGAAATTGCTTTCAGGAAAGGACCTTCGTAACCACAATCCTTGTCTGGCCCTTTGGCTCCCTGTTCAACAGCAACCAGCGTGCGAACAACAGTTGCAATCCGTGCCACGGCAGCAAAAACTTTTGGGATGTACTTTTTTTCTGCCAGCACCATGGCCGTATTTCCAAAGCCACAAGCGGTGTCGCCACCCGGAATTGTCCCCGTTTTATTTGCAATTGCCACTATCTTTCCCCATAACATTTCCATATCGCGCGCGCCAAGCACTGCCTGGGAAAAAATGAATTGCTTGATGTCGCACATCATCAGGGCATCGTCAGAAATCTCTTTTCCCCCGGTCGATTCGATGGATAACAGGTTTCCCCCGGCATTTGCGCCCCTTTCAAACAGTTCCAACATCGGGTCCATCAGTTTTGTAGTCCGTTGTTTTGGAGGCCGTTCAAACTCCCGTAAATCATTTGGTGTTAACCGAATCTCACTTTTCAAACCGTGTTTAATGAAATTTTGCTCGCAGACTTCATTCATCGCTTTTACGATTTCAATGCCCATTTCGGGCACCTGCGTCATTTCAATCAAGGTTTCGAATTCAAGTACAAACCCATCCGTATGCAGGTGCAAAGCATGTTCGAGCGCCCCGGTCACAATTTCGCGGTATTGTTTAATAACTTTGGAATGGTCGTTTTTGTCAATGGACATCATTGGAAGTGTAAAGTTCAGTTCAGGATAAACCATACCACCACCGATAATCAGCCCCCTCGGAGTTTTTACCGGGTTTGGCGCTGTTCCGAAAAATAAATCATCCGGGTTTTTAATTGTTAGTTCTTTAAATTCCATGTTTTAAATGGTATTATTTATCGCAAGTTGTTTTTCCGCAGCACGAACCTGTTTTTGAGTTACTTTGTTGATTGGGTTCAATTTTCATTTCATGGTTCATTTTATTCCTGTTCTCATTACGCTGATATTGGCAGCAGCCGGGCAGTTCAGCATATTTTTTATCGTTGGCGCTGAACAAATCAGTGTCGTGCCCTGCCATGGCAATTGAGGTCTGAATTTGTTGGGTACTTGTTTTTTTATCGTCGTAGGTTACTTCCAGGTTTTTGGTTTCCTGGTCCCAGTCGACCCCGGAAACACCTGCCAGGGACAGGGCCGCTTTTTCGATACGTTTTTCACACATACCGCAGTTACCGTTTACTTCAATTTTTTCTGTTTTTTCGCCGGCAAACACCGCGAATGAACCCAGAGCGAACATTACTACTAAACTTAATGCTTTTGTTTTCATCTTGTTAAATTTTTAAATTATTTATAAAATCATTAATAACATCATTCCAACCATTGCGGCAGCTCCCAGCCCCCACATCATCCCATAATTATTTCGGTGATTGTTTATATTATTATTGACGAAATAGTTTTCCGGGGCTTGCTTAAACTCGTTTAAACAACTTGATGAGTGGAAATAATAGGTAGTACCATCATATTTATAAGAAAGGTCTTCAGAAACCTGTTCCATTGAATTACCGCAAACCGGGTCCACATAACTGATTTCATTTGGGTGATTTTGATATTGATTCGGTGTCGAAGATAAATGCCCAATCCCCATGGTCATGCACGATGACATGAAAAATGTTATGGCCAAAAAAGAAACATTTTTTAGCCCTGAATTTCTACCTTTTTTTGATTTACTTTTTCCCATAAAAATAATTTTTATCAATCAAACAATTTTCCATAATATCTCATAAACTGCATTCGTTCAAAAATTTCAGGGTTTTTGATGTTTTTGTTGCCCATCATTCCCTTAACCTGGCTAACTGAATTAAATCCCTTTTCCTCTAACCACGCATCCATTTCATTTAGTAAAACACTTAAATGGTCAATGCCATTTTTATATAATACCGAAACTACCTGAACAGTATCAGCCCCCGCAAGTATTTGTTTTAAAGCGGTTTCGCCGGAATGAACGCCTCCTGATGCAGCTATATTGCACTCGATATTGTCCGCGAGAAGTGCAGTCCAGCGTAATGGTTTCGTGAAATCGCCTGGCGAACTATATATGTCAGAAGATATTACGCTCAGTTTGTCGAGGTCAAAATCAACTGAAAAAAATCGATTGAACAAGACAATGCCCTGTACACCCGTTTCGCTAATCTCCTGAATGGTATTCCCCAGGTTGGAATAATTGCTGCTGAGTTTTACCGATACAGGAATTGAAACTGTTTTCAGAATTTTCTTCACAATTTGGACGGACTTTTTTTCTACATCCATTATTTTAAACCCGGTAGGATTGAAAAATAGGTTCAACTCCAACGCATCGGCCCCGGCTTCCTGAATTTTCATCGCAAAGTCGGTCCACTCTGTATCAGTTACACAATTGATGCTGGCGATAACAGGAATCAGAACCTCTTTTTTTATTTCCCTGATGAACCCCAGATAATTCTCAAGCTCCTCATTTCGGGAATGGATATCCAAATAATCGTATGTTTCTGAATAATCATAATACAGGAGCCTGTTTTCAGAAGCATCCTTCTTTTTTTTGTCGAGCGTGAGCAGAATTTCTTCTTCGAAAATGGATTTTAGCACGATAGCGCCCGCCCCGTTTTTTTCCATCAGTTTTATGTTTTCCAAAGAAGTGGTCAATCCACAACTACCCACGATAAGCGGGCTTTTGAGGTTCATTCCGAGATAGTATGTTGATAAATCAGCCATAGCTTATTTTTTAATTCTGTTTGTTATCCTGTTTGCTTGCTGTTGTTTTTGACTTCCCATTGTTTTGCAGGTAATTGTGGATATTTTGGGCAGCTTTCCGGCCATCGCCCATTGCCAGTATCACAGTAGCGCCACCACGCACAATATCGCCTCCGGCAAACAAACCCGGGATGTTGGATTGCATGGTTTCGGTATCCACGGTGATTGTCTTCCATTTGGTCGTTTCCAGTTCGGGCAAACTCATTGGGATAAGCGGGTTTGGCGATACTCCAATACTAACAATCACCAAATCGACATCCAAAAAATATTCTGAACCTTCCACAGGAACAGGCCTGCGCCTTCCCGATTGGTCTGGTTCGCCCAGTTCCATTTGCTGAAGTTTCATTTTATTTACTCTGCCGTTTTTATCGGCCAGATATTCCACAGGGTTCTTGAGTACCAGGAATTCTATTCCTTCCTCTTTGGCGTGTTGGATTTCTTCATCCCTGGCAGGCATTTCTTCCAACGACCTTCTGTAAACAATCATGGCTTTTTCGGCTCCAAGCCGTTTGGCTGTCCTGACCGAATCCATTGCGGTATTTCCCCCGCCGATAACTGCCACGTTTTTTCCTTTCAGGACAGGGGTGTCGTGCCCTTCTTTTGTCGCCCCCATTAAATTTATGCGTGTCAGGTATTCGTTGGCAGATAAAATACCGATGTAGTTTTCTCCAGGAATATTCATAAACATGGGAAGCCCCGCACCACTGCCAACGAAAAAAGCGGAAAATCCTTCTTCTCTCAAATCTTCTAAATCGGCTGTTTTCCCAACGATAAAGTTTTTTTCGAAATTGACCCCCAGTTTTTTCAGGTTGTTGATTTCAAAGTCCACGATTTCATTAGGCAGTCTGAATTCAGGTATCCCATATTTCAACACACCGCCAAGTTCGTGAAGTGCTTCGAAAACGGTAACCTGGTATCCCAGCTTTGCCAGCTCACCTGCAGCAGCCAATCCCGAAGGCCCGGAGCCTATAATGCCCACTTTTTCATCTCTTTCTTCATCTCTTTGGGGTATAAAAGCTTTTCCTGAATTCCGCGCATAATCAGCCGCAAAACGTTCAAGATGCCCAATGGCAATGGCGGGTTTTTTTAATTTTATTTGATAAAAACAACTGGCTTCGCATTGAATTTCCTGCGGGCAAACCCTGCCGCAAACGGCAGGCAGTGCATTTGTGTCTTTCAGCACTTTGATGGCGTTGTCAAAATCACGTGTTTCAATGGATTTTATAAACCCGGGGATGTTGATGTTAACCGGGCAACCTTCAATGCAAGTTGGATTCACACAGTCGAGACAGCGTTGTGCCTCTATAACCGCCTGTTCTTCTGTCAGTCCCGAATTTACTTCCACATAGCTTTTAATCCTTTCCAAAGGATTGGCCTCCGGCATTTTTACCCTTTGCATGGCAATCCTATCTTTCGTTTTTATCTTTTTCCGCAAGTCCAAACGCCACTCTTCATTTCTCCCGCTATATGTTCCCAACGTTTTTTCGTCCATTACCCGTAAAGTTTCATATTCTTAAATCACTAATTTTTCATACGAATTTGCTTCTTCGTTTTTGTAAGACCCAAGCCGCATCAATAGCTCGTCAAAATCAACATCACAGGCATTAAATTCCGGCCCGTCCACACAAACAAATTTTGTGCGCCCGCCAACCGTTACCCTGCATGCCCCGCACATACCGGTGCCGTCAACCATTATAGTATTGAGGCTTGCCATGGTAGGGATGTTGTATTTTTGGGTGAGCATACTGGCGTATTTCATCATTATTGCCGGACCTATTACGATTGCCTGGTCAATTTTTTCCTGCCGGATGATTTGTTCCATACCGTCGGTTACCAACCCTTTTTGCCCGTAGCTGCCATCGTCGGTCATAATGATTACCTCGTCTGAAGATGCCGAGATTTCTTTTTCCAGAATTAACAGTTCCCGGTTACGGGCAGCTAATATTGAAATCACTTTATTCCCGGCATTGTGCAAAGCTTCTACAATTGGAAGCAATGGGGCAATACCAACGCCTCCCCCTGCACAAATCACAGTACCAACCTTGCGAATGTGTGTTGGGTTGCCTAAAGGGCCCACAACATCGGTTACATCTTCGCCCACTTCAAGTTTTGATAACCTTTTGCTCGTTACACCGACAATTTGAACTACCAGCGTTATTGTACCTTTATTAATGTTAGCCTGTGATATGGTAAGAGGTATTCGTTCACCTTCGTTCCCGGTTTTAACAATAACAAAATGTCCGGCTTTTCTTTTAGCTGCAATCCGTGGAGCTTCAATTTCCAACTGAACAACTTTTTCGGACAGATATTTTTTTGAAATAATTTTTGACATTTTATAATTTTTCCCTTTCAAGGTTGAATTTTGTAGCATTATCTTTCGTCTTAAAATACAACACAGTGCCAATATTTTTCGGGTTTTGCCTTATTACCGCTGTTACTTTATCTAATTTCTTATTTGAAAAAGGGTCCGTTGCAAAACGAAGAATGTTACTATTACTAATCAGTTTCGCCCTACACCTTGAACAACAAACCCAATATGTTTTATTATCAATTTTCACAGGATTCAATTTTTCAAATTTTATTTCATTACTCACTGAACAGACACTTTGAAAGGCGATTTCCTGATTCATTAAATTCTTTAAAACTTTTTGATTTTCAATTTCTTTAAAAATCGGAATGGAAAGAAAAACTAAGATTACCAACAGAAAAACGAGCAATGTAGCATTCAATCCCCTTTTTTCGTTCTTACTCCAAAGCGCTTTATTATTCTGTAATTTCTTATTTCTTACCATTTCTCATTATTTTCTCCTTAACCGCAATGCGTTTGTAATTACAGAAACGGAACTAAAGCTCATGGCAGCCGCAGCAATAATCGGGCTGAGCAATATCCCGAAGAATGGGAAAAGTATCCCGGCAGCCACTGGTACGCCAAGTGCATTGTACACGAAAGCAAAAAACAGGTTTTGTTTAATGTTGCGCATCACTTTAATGCTAAGGTCGCGGGCGCGGACAATCCCGGTGAGGTCGCCTTTAACTAATGTAATCTCGGCACTTTGCATGGCAATATCTGTACCCGTTCCCATGGCAATTCCTACATTGGCCAGTTCTAACGCCGGGGCATCGTTAATGCCATCGCCGGCCATGGCAACAATGTGCCCTTGTTCCTGTAGCTCTTTTACTTTATTGTATTTGTCATCGGGCAGGCAATCCGCCATGAAACCATCCAATCCCAGTTCGTCGGCAACCACTTTGGCGGTGAATTTATTGTCGCCCGTGAGCATGTGCACATGAATGCCCATTTTCTGGAGGTTTTTAATAGCACTGGCCGAAGTCTCTTTTATTTTGTCGGAAACGCTGACCATGCCTTCAACTTTTTTCCCAATAATCAGGTACATCACGGTTTGTCCGGTAAGTTGCCACTCTTCTGCCAGTTGTTTTTGTTCTTCTGTTAAAGATGCGTTGAAATCATCGATTAAACGATGGTTGCCCAACCCGATATTTTTACCGTTGTAAATGGCTTTGACCCCTTTTCCTGTAACCGATTCAAATTTATCGAGATTTTTCAGTTCCAACTTATTTTCTTTGGCACCAGCCACAATTGCATCGGCCAGCGGGTGTTCACTGTTGACGTCTACCGATGCCGCCAATTGAAGGATTTCCTTGTCGGGCAAATCCCCGAAAGATTTAAACCTATTCAGGCTGGGTCTCCCTTCGGTAATCGTACCAGTTTTATCTATGATAAGCGTATCTACTTTGTTCATTTCCTCAATAGCCCGTGCATCTTTCACCAGGACACCCGATTGTGCGCCACGTCCGGTCCCGACCATGATGGACATGGGCGTGGCCAGCCCCAATGCGCACGGACAAGCAATAATTAGCACTGCCACTGCATTTACAAATGCATAAACATAAGCCGGTTCGGGGCCCCAGATAGCCCAAACAGCAAAAGTGATAATGGCTACAGAAATAACAATTTGCACAAAGTATTTTGCCACGGTGTCTGCCAGTTTCTGGATGGGCGCACGTGAACGGCTTGCCTGGTTCACCATTTCAATAATTTGAGCAAGTAAGGTGTCGCTGCCCACTTTTTCGGCTTTCATCTCAAAAACGGTTTTCCCGTTGATGGTGCCGCCGGTAACTTTATCTCCCTTCGATTTTTCTGCAGGAATGGGTTCGCCGGTAATCATACTTTCGTCAATTACCGCCTCGCCTTTAAAGATACTCCCGTCAACTGGAATTTTTTCGCCCGGCTTCACTTTTAAAATATCTCCAACATTTACATCTTCGAGTGGGATTTCTGTTTCTTCACCATTGCGAATAACTCTTGCAACAGGGGGAACCAATCCCAGTAACGCTTTTATTGCTGAGTTGGTTTTGCTGTGGGCACGTAGTTCCAACACCTGGCCAAGCAAAACCAGAGTAAGGATAACGGCAGCCGCCTCAAAATAAAGGTGGACATTGCCATTGGCATCCTGAAATTGGGATGGAAAAACAGACGGGACCAAGAGGGCAAAAACACTGAACAGGTAGGCTGCGCCAACGCCAATAGAGATGAGTGTCCACATATTGGGCATCCAACGCACGATGGAACTCCAGCCACGTTTGAAAAAGTCCCAACTGCTGTAAAAAACAACCGGAGTTGCAAGCGCAAATTCAACCCAACCCCACACTTTTTTAGGTGCAATTTCTTCCAATTGGAGGAAACTGAAAAACTCCGACATAGCAATAATGAATACAGGGATGCTCAAAACCAGTGCAATCCAAAACTTTTTGGCCATTTTTTTATAGGCTTTTTCTTCTTCGCTGGTTTCTTCTCCTTGCTCCGGGACCAAATCCATCCCGCATTTGGGGCAGCTACCCGGGTGGTCCTGTTTTACCTCCGGGTGCATCGGGCAGGTGTAAATGGTTTTTGCACCACTTGTTGGCCGTTTTTCTTCTTTAACCAGGTGCATCCCGCAAACCGGGCAATCGCCGGGCTGGTTGTATGTTTTGTCGCCTTCGCAGTGCATAGGGCAGTAATATACGCCATCTCCCGATTCCGATGTCTTTTTATGCTGATGGTGTTCATGTTGGTGCCGGTGCTGACTGGCTTTTTGAGTCTGTTCATTAACCGGAACCAGGTGCATATTGCACACCGGGCAGTCGCCAGGTTCGATATATGTTTTATCGCCCTCGCATTTCATGGGACAAACGTATTTGGTCGCACCACCATTTTTTTCAATGTGATTATGATTGATTTTTTGACCAGCGCTTTTATTATTCATATTCATGTTATTTTCTATTCAATTCAAAATATTTAAATTTCTGCCCCTTTTTATAGTATGGGATTGTATTTATTCATGACAACTATAACTCAACATTTCACTTATTCTGAAACTCAACCGGAGTTTTCAATAAACTGTTTCCATTTTCCTTTTACGGGTAGAAACATCGGTACATGTCTTCGGTATTCAAGGTATTCTTCCCCAAACTCTTCAATTACCTTTTTTTCTTCCTTGCGGGCAAGCCTTACATATACCAGCACTATAACTGGGAACAGTGCTATGGAAAATAATGTTGGCCAGTGTACAATGCCTTCTCCAAATAGGGCAATAAACAAACCTGTATATTGAGGGTGCCTCACCAGGCTGTACAAACCTCCCGTAGCGAGCCGGTTTTCTTTATGTGCCCGGTAGAGTTCGCGCCAACCTTGAAGAAAAATACCAAAACCTGTAAAAAGCAGAACATAACCAGCTATCATTGAAATCATCATCCCGGTTTCACCAAGGCCTACCAATGTAGACCATAGATTTGCATTAAGATAGCCCCTGTCCAAACCAAAAAACCGGACAAGCAGGTAAATAGTCAGCGGGAAACCGTACATTTCGGCATACAGCGCAATAATAAATGCCTGTATTAATCCTGCGCCTGCCCATTCACGCCACGTTTTTGGGGCCAGATAACGGTACAAAAACCACGATGCGATAACAATAACAATTAACGCAATTGCCCAGGCTCCTGAATGTTCAATTCCTCTTTCCATTACAATACTTCGTAATTAAATATTATTTATTCCACCTTTTATAAAAGAAATTATAGATGGGTACATATACCAAACCCGCGTAAACACCATACAGGAAACTTTCCAGCAGCCCCAGGAGAAACCCCCACCAGGTTAACCATTTAAAAGCCGGAAGCACCGATTCGAGGAATGTATGCATATGAAGACTATCGGGTGTTACAAGCCCATAAACAACACAAACAATAAAGCTTACGGCTGTAAAGGTTCCTAATGACCAGGTTACAATTTTTATTTTCAGCATGATATATTTCTCCTTTTTTACGATTAATGATGATGAGGAATCGACCCCTCTGAACGTTTTTTATCCTTGTTATCTTCGTGGCTTTCATGATTTCCGTGTCCGCCATGTCCTCCGTGGCCAAACATGTGCATAGCAACAAATGCTATTGCAAATACTATCCAAAGCCAATTTTCTGCCAACCATTCCATAATAATTTCCTTTATTAATTGTAATATCCAAGATTAAATGAAAGTCCACCGGATGAGTGTTTTACCAACAACTCACCCGATGGCTGTTTTCATTCATAGTTACCTCCTTTCTGAATTTTGATGTTTATTCATGATGCTCCTCATGCCCCTGCTGGTTGACAGGCTCTTCCGTTTTGTTTATCTGGCTATTTTCGCCCTTCATTCCGTTCATCTGTTTCATGCATGTTTTCATCATTTCAGGGTTTTGAGCCATCATTTCAGCCATGTTGTGCATGTTAGAATTTGCATTGCATTTTTCCATCATAGCGGTTTTCACTTCAGGGTTGTCTTTCATCATCCCGATACTGTTGGCATGGTCCATCATTTGATGGTTGCATTTAGTTTCCGCCATTCCTTTTTTTGCATTCATTTCTCCGTTATGAAGGTTACCGTTTTGCATCATAGTCATGGCATGTTCGTTCCCCTTCATCACCTCCATAAATTCCAACATGAGTTCATGGTTGTTCATAATGTTGTTATAAACTTCTATCCGGGCTTCCGGGCTATCCATTATTTTTGCGACTTTTTTGCTTTGAGCATTGCTGCTAAGCGCCAAAAATGTAAGCATTGAAAATATTATCGCTATTGATTTCATGATATGTAATTTTTAAATGATTAAATATGATTTATCATACGTGATTATCTTAGCAGCATCCATGGTTGTGTTTATGATGGTCGTGCGAACTTCTACTGTTCTCCACCGGCACCAGTTTCATGTTGCAGTCCGGGCAATTGCCCGGGGCAACGTAGGTTTTGTCCCCTTCGCATTTCATGGGGCAGATGTACCGGGTTTGCTGTCCGGCAACAATTGTGCTACCACTGTCTTGAACTATTTCTTTCTCTTTTCCTCCTCTAAAAAAATCTCTTAGTGTTTTCATGATATTTAATTTTTAATGTTTAACTATTTCAAAGATACAATACGCAGTTATTTAATATGTTACAGTATTTATTAAAAGATTTATATGATTTTTTGTTCTACTTTTTTTAAATCAAACATTACAACGAAAACGTACAATCGTTTCTTTAATATCATTCGCCGACACCAGCTTCATATTACATTCCGGGCAATTGCCCGGGGCATCATAGGTTTTATCCCCTTCGCATTTCATCGGGCAAAAATACTGGGGTTGCGATTTGCTTCTTTTCCATACCGAAGACGAACTATTACTGGCTCCCTTCCCTCTAAAAAAATTTATCAGACTTTTCATGTTGTAAAGTTTTATGATTTAACTCAAATAATTTTTGTAAAAGCCACGTTTGTGAGCTCCTTTTATCAACTAATAAAAAATATATCCCCCATTCACAGGAATCATCTGCATTTTAGAATCCGGGCAAAGTCCGGGTTCATCGTAAACCTCTTCTCCGTGGCATTTCATAGGGCACTGGTATTTTACATCTGATTCCGGAGTGTTTTTTCCGGTATTTTGGGTCGCTGTCTCCATTCCTTGATTTTTTTTTTCTGTTGTAAAATCGTTTCGTGTTTTCATGATATGCAATTTTTTAGTGTTTAACTATTTCAAAGATACAAACATCAGGTATTTAATATGTTACATAATTCACTAAATGATTTATATGATTTTGACTTTTTGAAGTGCTTATATTTCGTTGTAACATTGCTTTATTGTTTTTTTGAAACGCGTTGGTGAAATACCCGTTGTTTTTTTAAACTGACCCGAAAAATGAGGGACGCTGCTGTACCCCAATTCCCAGGCTATTTCAGCTAATTCTTTTTCATCACAAATGAGCATTACCTGTGCCCGTTCAATTTTTAGTTTAATAAGGTATTTCTCAATAGTAATACCCTGGTCAGATGAAAAAAGCGAACTTATATAGGCATAATTTAAATCTATCTTCATTTTAAGAAAATCAGACAACTTTAGTTTTGATTGCCTGCCTTCTGTATATGCATATTCTTCAATACTGGTTTTTATTTTATTTATTAGTTGGCTTTTATGAACGTCAATGATTTCCAACCCTGCCTTTTTAAGCCTTTTATTTACTGAATCCAGCTTAAATGGAGTTATCTTGTCCATTACAACAACATAGCCTATCTTTACATCTTCTACTTTAATCCCGGCTTCTTCAAAAATTTGAGAAACCACCAGGATACATGTTTTGCAGACCATATTTCTAATTTTAATTCTCATAACCCAACATCTCAAAATATCTGTTGTAAAGATAAAAGCTACTATCCTTTAAAGTGTTACACTTTTTTAAAGTTGATTTACATGGTTTTTAAATTATACATCGTTTATCGATTTGCGGTTTTGTTCCCCAAGCTTTTTAAAATACGATGTGGTAAACCCTGTTACTTTTTTGAACTGCCCTGATAAATGGGCCACGCTGCTGTATCCCATTTCAAAGGCAATCTCGCTCAATGTTTTTTCATCGTAAACAAGCAGCTCTTTTACCCGTTCTATTTTCAGGCTAATCATGTATTTCTCGATGGTAGTGCCCTCAACCGATGAAAAAAGCGAACTCAGGTAGGGGTAATCCAGGTTGAGTTTGTTAGTAAGGTATTCCGAAAAATTCATTTTGCTTTCCCCGGAATGGTGGTACACATAATCAACTGTGATGTTTTTTATTGATTCGATTAACCTTCCCTTTGAATCGTTGATTATTTCAAACCCCAACTCTTTCAGGTTTTTGTCCACTTGTTCGAGTTTGTCGGGCGCAACCTCTTTAGTGGTTTTTACTTTGCCCAACTGTATGTTTTTAACTTCTATTCCTGCACGTTCAAAAATTTGCGAAACCACCAGAACGCAGCGTTGGCAGACCATATTTTTAATGTTAATATCCATGAGTTCTTTTTTTATTTTTATTCAATTCATAACCTTTTATAGCACGTAAATTGCCCGTATCATTCGTTTAATGTTTTCAAATAATCAACGAGTCTTTTTTTACTATTTTCGGACAAGCGGGCTTCACGATGAATGAACGTGTAGAATGGCAAAGGCATTTCACCATCTTCAACCTGGCTTATCATTGATTTTAATTTGCTTTGTTGCTTTCGGACTGAATAATCCCCGAATTCACTAAAATTTAAATCTTCTTTGCCCTTATTGATATGATTTTCCAAATACCAACCAACCGGCTGCACCCTGCTGTACCAGGGATAATTTGTATTGTTGCTGTGGCAATTGTAGCAAGACACAGCCAAGATACTCTTTACATCTTCCGGTACATTGTATGCTTTTACAAAGTCTGTTGGCAGCACGATTGTGCTTTGATTGGTTCTGGCGGGTATGAATTGCAAACCCACCAGAACCGCCAATACACCTATTCCTATCCATCTCAACCATTTCATTTCACGGTAATGTTTTGTTGTACGCTACCGCATTTCAACATTTTACTACCAAACAGCGGGTTTTTAATTTCACTGGACGCACTTAGCCACGAACCACCTTCATTGTTATTATACATGGGACAAAAAATTTGGTATAAATTTCTATCAGAACCCGTAATAATTACCAGGTCTTTAACATCCGTACCCAACAATTCAAAATGTTCCCGTTGGTGTTCAATGTTTCCGTTGTTCTCCGTAATATGTTCGGCATGTTCCCTGGCAACTTCAATAATCTCGCCCAGTTCCTTTTGTTGTGATTTTGGTTGGGCTGAAATATCGAATTCTTCAAAAGCATCGAACAACATTTGCCCCGAACTTGCTGCTTTTTTACTGTTATCGGCTACCAATGCATCTTTTAATGCGAGGTAGTTGTCGATAATAGCAGATGCCGATTTAGAACGTTCTACCTCAACGTTTGACTGCTCCATGGATTTGTTTGCCATTTTTGAGTGTCCTTCCGTTGAGTGTCCCATATTAGAATGGTCGTGTTGTGCATTTGCTCCCCAGCTTACTAAAGCCAGAACAAGCATAATCATTGTCTTTTTCATGATAATTTCGTTTTAGATTCATTATAACTCTTCTTTTATTTCACCACATGTTGGCATTTTGTCGCCAAAATAGGGGTTTTGTATTGTTTTGCTTTCGGCAATCCAGTAAGCCCCTTTTCCGTCAAAAGCCATCGGGCAATAAACCGCGAATAAATCACCTTCTTTTAACCCGAAGCTTTTAATGGTGCAGTACATTATTTCAGAAATATGACTGAAATAAGAACGTTTATATCCCAGCCCTTTTACATGTTGCATTTCCTTTAACTTGTCTTGATATAAACTGATGTGGTCTTTCCAGGCATCCAATCCCTCACCATCGAGTTTTTCGGGTTTAACCGCTTTAATATTGCCGAGCATTAAATTGATTGCCTTGTTTGTTGCAGCCACATCACCGTTCACCAGCGCATTTTTCACAAGCAGGTAGGCATCAATTACTTCTTCAAGTTCTGCCTGTGTTTGCTTGTTTACAGGGTAAACCTCATCGAGTATCACAATATTCTTATGCGGAAAATTTTCAGCAAGGTTATTGTGTTGTTTGTGTTCTACCTCGGTTGAAACGCGCCGCTCAGTCCTATCCGACATTGAACCATGTTCGGATGGCATGAGCCTTGGTGATTCTTTTTTTTCTTTATTACTGCCTCCTCCGCATGAAGTTAGAATCAAAGCAATAATAAAGGAAGTAATAACCGCTATTAGAATACTTTTTTTTGTTTTCATAATTCATTTTTTTAATGATTAAACATAAACGCATTTGATTGTATCCACTTGTGGATATCTTTTATACCAACAATCCCTGTCAGTTTGCCGTTTTTCCTGACCGGAAACAGGGATTGTCTGTTCTGTTGCAGCAGAAAAAACTTATCGGAGAGGGCTTCCTCTTCTTCAAGCCAGTAAAAATCTTTCTGCATAAAATCGCTGATTTTTTGATTTCCTTTTCCTTTATGTAAGCCTTCCACAATGTCTTTATCATTGAGTATACCCGTTACATTGTTTTTTTCCATCACCAGAAATGATTTTTCAGATGAATTGATAAAATGGTCGGCTGCTGTTTTCAGGGTTGTGTCCGCATTCAGGATGGCATAACTTGACTTCATAACGTGCATTACCCGGACACCTTCCAGGGCATGTTTAATCTTTTCGGCTTTAGATTCTGCACCGGCCCCAAGAAAGATAAACAGCCCGATAAACACCAACCAGAAATTAAAGAAAAACCCAAAGAAAACAAAAACAATAGCCAGTACCTGGCCTGTTTTCGCGGCAAAAGAGGTAGCTTTTACCGATTTTATTTTCATGGCCAGCAACGAGCGTAAAACCCGGCCACCATCCATCGGGAATGCAGGTATTAGGTTAAAAGCCGCTAAAATAATATTGGCATACATCAGGTTGGCCGCGAAAGCCGCCCCTGTTAGCCTGATGTTTTGCATCGCTTCCAGGTTGAAAGTTTGTCCTGTGCTTTTTAAGTGTATCCATAATATTCCGGCAATGATTAAATTTACTGCCGGGCCTGCAATCGCTACCTGAAGTTCCTGTGCTGGTTTTGTGGGCATGGATTCGAGGCTGGCAATGCCACCGATGGGATAAACGGTTATATCTTGTGTTTGGACACCAAACCGCATTGCGGTGAGGGAATGCCCAAACTCATGCAGTACCACACAGGCAAAAATGGCCAGGATAAACAACATGCCCGAAAAACCTTCGCTGAAACCGTGCCCCATGCGGAAATGCATCAGGAAAATCCAGCCGATAAGGATTAAGAATGTCCAATGGATAAGAACCTTTATCCCAAATATTTTACCAATATGAAGCGACCATTTTTTATGCATTTTTACTGACTTTTAAATTTTTTCGATAAAATAATACTAATGACAGGGCAACGATAATGTATCCGATAACCCCCAGCCACAATACATAAGAGTACCCCCACAACATGGAAATAACAATTACCATTACCGCGGTGGACATGCTGACCAGTGAGGAAATGCCCAAAAACAAGGGGAGGAGATGTTCCTGCTCGCCCGATACTTCTTTAAGTATTGCAGGAAAAGGGATGCCAATGAAAAAGGCCGGTATCAGCAACAATACAACCATGAGTGGTTGTGAAATCCCATCCACCGCAAATCCGGGTATAATAAAAACCCGGACAGCAACCATAACAATTGCCACCAGTAAACTGTACAAACCCGCCTTCAACAGGAAATTTCTTTGGAACAAACCCGTATAAAAACTACCTAAGCCATTACCCAGCAAGAAAGAGAACAGCAGCAGGGAAAATGATTGTGCAGGATTTGAAAGCTGAAGGTTCAGTACCTGGAACAGATAAGACTGTACAAAGAAATAACATATACCAAGCACAAAAACCACAAATGCGAGAAAATTAAGTTTTTTGCGTGTTTCTGGTATTAATTCCTGACTGAACTTCCATCCCCTGGCAGTCATGAAAATAAGCCAGCCCATGACTATCAATGATAGGAAGAACAATGTCATCAGCGAATTAGGGATGCCGTTTTCATAATTGAAAAAATAGGGTGAATCGTCATTTACAGGTTCCAGGTTCAGCACGGCTGCTTCAGAGAGTTGCTTATAATCGAATTCGTTTTGGGAAATGCCATAAATCAACCTGTCAAACATGTACCACTGGTAGTTTATGTTTTCAACCAGGGTATCGGCTTCAAGTTGCTGAATGTTGGGAATGAAGAATGTTTCCCGGTCCAAATTGTATTGATGTGCCAAAATATGGTTTATTTCAGTCTCGTTTTTTTCAAAGGGGGTTTTTCTGATTATCAGTACCGGCATCATTCCGTTGGAATAGATAAAAACATTTTTCATGGCGGTTGCTCCGTCTATGCCTTTGGTTTCCATTAGTTCGAGGTAATTGGAAAGCATCTTGTACACTTCCGTCGCGTTGTGCATGGTGAATATCAACCTTCCTTCGGGCGTTAATACATTCAGGTAATCTTTAACCGCTTCGCGTGTAAACAAATAATTTTCGGAGAGCCCGTAAAAGTCAGCGCCCCTCCCACCTTTGGTTACAGGAATGGTGAGCATGACTACGTCGTACCGGTTTTTTGTTTCCCTGACAAAATTTCTGCCTTCCTGAACGTAAACCGCGATATTGTCTTTTTGTGTAAACGTTGACGGATTGTATTTTTCCATAAGGCTCACAAAAGACGGGTTTATCTCAACAGCGTCGATTTGGCTGAAATTCAAGAGCCAGGTGGCTGCCATGTCAACACCCCCTCCCGGGCCAATTATCAAAACCGAATCTTTTTCTTTTTCCTTCAGCAAATTCAGCCCGAAGGTTGCCGGAAAATGCGCGAACTGATGGGCGTGTTCCCCCTTGTTGTTTTCAATTTCTTCAATACTCACCAGGGTGGTGCCCGCCGCGCCATCAACGAACATTACTTTTTCGCTGCTGCCGTCAGGATTTGTTAATTCAACCAAATCGGTTTTTCCAAACGAATTCCACTCCGTTTCAATAATCCGGCTTTTAATTGCCGGGTTGCTCATCAGCCGCAACATATCTTTGTCGTTGTCCTTACTGATGGAGGGGTTAAAATTGTATGCCCAAAAGCTGGCCCATCCCAGGAAAGCCACCAGCACAACCCAAATTACCCCTCTCAGGTAGGGCTGGTTTTTTTTACCGGAAAGTGAAACCCAGGACAACAGGCCGGCGATCGCGAGCAAAACATAACTTATAAGAAATGCTTTGGGCAGGCCGAGATTGTTGAGGATAAACACGGTTAACAACGCCCCTCCCGCGGAACCAGCCAAATCCATACTGTACAACCAGGCGGCTTTTGTCCTTTGGGTATGGAAAATATCAGCCTTGACTACGCCAATAGCTATAAATGGCAGCACAGCCATCAATATATTGATTATCAGATTAAATGACGGGGTTGCAAAAATGCCCGATTTGTTCAGTGAAACCAGTAAAATGAAACTAAACAGGATACTAAAAGGGAGCACATCATAAAATATCCGGGCTTTTGACCTCACCCACGACCATCTGTAGTAGGCTATCTCCCCAATACCGAGGCCAAAAAGGGTAAAAGCGATTATAATGAAAACAAAGTGGTAGCTCAGCATGTAGGAGAAAAGCCGTGAAAGGCTAATTTCCAGCATAATGCCTGTGGAAGAAACCAGGAGCAGGATTAAAAAGCTTACTATAAGATTTTTTGTTTTCATATTCTTTTAGTTTTGTTTTTTATTATTCCACTAAATCAGATTTATCCTAAACATACAGCGTCTTTCAACATCTTACTTTTCTCCTGTTGCAATGTATGTTGACCCAAAATAATATTCCCGGAACTCATTTAAATCGAGATATTTTTCCAATGATTCCCATGCATGGCGGTCTTTTAAATCGTAGCTACCGCCGTATGGTTTTATAAAAAATCTAACCATTAACTTTGAAAACCATTCAGGCCACGCATTCGGTTTTTTGAAATCGAGGACAACAAACCTCCCGCCTTTAGCGAGAGCTTTTGAGCCATTGCTAATTATAGCATCATATTCAGGGATTAGAGTAATAGCATACGAAGTAACTATCCCGTTAATATTTTTCGGGAACCTGTATTCCGCAGCATCGCTTTGTACCAACGTGAAATTTTTCCAACCTTTCCCTTTAACCAGTTTCCCAGCTTCCTCTAACATTTCATCGGACAAATCGACACCGATTATTTTGCCTTCCGGGCCAACCGAGTTATACAGGTGCGGAAAATTCAAACCTGTACCACAGCATAAATCAATCACGCTATCTCCTTGCTTCAAATTTAGCGCTTCAATAGCATCAACCCGGTAATGATTCACCCTCCATCCGATGAGGTTAAAAAATTGAACAGCGGAATTATAAGAAGGTGCCCTTTTACGATATATTTCTGTAATTTTTTGCTTGTCCATGATTATTCCGTTTTATTATACGTTCTACTCTGACTTTTTCACTTCTTCATATCTTCTGATAATTACCCTGTTTCCTTTCTCATAAGTAAAATAACTCCATAACCAGTTGATGGTGACCATTATTTTGTTTCGAAAACCGATTAGGGACACGAGATGGATGAACGACCAAATTAGCCAGGCAAAAAAGCCACCGAACTTCAGCTTTTTTATCGAGGCGACAGCCTTTTTTCGGCCAATGGTTGCCATTGTGCCTTTGTCCTGATATTCAAAAGGAACCATAGATTCATTTTGAATCAGTTTCATCAGATTTTTTGCCAATAATTTACCCTGCTGAATAGCTGGTTGGGCAATCATTGGATGACCATGTGGATTTGTGTGTGTTTTAATAAGCGCATTATCGCCAATTGCAAATACATTGTTAAGTGTCAATATCCGGCCAAAATCATCTGTCAAAATTCGGTTTTGCCTGCTTATGCTTTCACGTGGAAGCCCTTTAACAATATCCCCTTTTACACCAGCAGTCCAAATAAAAGTAGCTGCACTAAAACTCTTTTCACCGGCAAGAACAACCTTTTTTCCATCGTAGGAATTCACGGATGTATTCAACAAAACATCGACATTCATCCGGGATAAATAGTGCAATGTTTTTTCGGAGAGTTTTTCTGGCATCGCCTGCAAAAGCCTTCCGGTAGCTTCTATGAGGTAAATTTTCATTTCAACACTATTTAATTCCGGATAGTCTTTTGGTAAAATATATCTTTTAAACTCAGCGAGGGCGCCAGCGATTTCTACACCGGTGGCGCCTCCGCCAACGATAGCAACACTACTCAGTTCCCTTTTTTCATGTTCAATGCAAGTAACGGCTGCTTTTTCCAAATTTTGCAGGAGCCTGCTTCTAATGTCAAGGGCATCGGTTACAGAATTGAGTCCTGAGCCAAAATTTTCAAAGTCTGTATTGCCAAGGAAATTTGTTTTGCTCCCACAAGCCAACACCAGATAATCATAATGGATAACACCGATGTTTGTACTCAATTTATTATGAGTCGTATTGATATGTGTTACTTCGGCCATTCTGAAAACAACATTCCGGTATTTTTCAAATAGTTTACGATATGGGAATGCAATATTGTCAGGTTCAATTCCGCTGGTAGCTACCTGATAGAGAAGTGGGAGGAATTGATGGAAATTGTTCTTGTCAATCAAAACCACTTGTACAGGCAAATTCTTCAAACCTTTTATGAAATTTATGCCTGCAAATCCACCTCCAACTACTACTATCCTGGGCAGTTCTGTTTCAGGGACACATATCATCCCCTTTTCCAAACAGTTTAAACTATCGCAACATTGCATTTTTTTTAATTTAGCGTCTAAATGACAAATGGTTAAACCGCCAAAATTCCTTTTTCATCGGTTCTCACTTTGTAAACCTCGTCAACCGGTGAAATGATAATCATCCCATCGCCACGGTAGCCTGTCCGCCCGTTCTTGCGAATAATTTCCACAACCGGATTCACATGTTCTTCTGCCACCAAAATTTCCAGTTTAATCACACGGTAAGCATCGGCAAAAGGGTATTTGTAACTAATGTGTTCCTTTTCGTGGTCGGAATACTGACCTGTACCCTCACACTCGGCAAAGGTCATGCAGCAAAAACCTGCATCGTTTAAACCATTGTAAACTTCTTCCAGTTTACGGTACCTGATATAAGCTTTTATAAGTTTCATAATTTTGAAGTTTTATGTTGGAAAGGAGAAAGGAAGCGCAGAAAAACGCAATCTTCCCATTTTATCCTCTTTTCGGTTTTTCGCAATTCCTGCCATCAAAGGCTATCCCCACATCCAACTATTATTTACTATTTTTCATTTTCCGTGCAGTTGGCTATTTCTTTTATTTCGCAACTGCTGCAACCGCCGCCAACATTGTTCAACTCACGGTCGTCGCCGGCACAACTATGGCCGGGAAATTCCGCATTTTTATCAAAAAACAATTTCACTCCCAGCGCCAACATGGTGAAAGCAACCAGGATAACCGAAACAATCAATAATTTTAAAAACATAACGTACTCCTTTCTTTTTTCGATTTTGGAAGAAGATCCCGGAACAAAATGTTCCGGGGATCTTACCGCCTTTCCTCAATACCAAATTTACTAAACTATTGATTGTCAACTGTTACATCATTTTAAAAAAGAGTTGCATAATTTTGCCTTTTATGGTTTAGCCCATGCCTAACCGATATCCCAAAAAGGAAAAACCATAAATTTTCAGTTTATTTTAATGATTGTGCCTCTCGTGGCCACCCATCTCTGTATTGAGCCCTGTTCTATCATACTTGCAACAAGCATTCAACCTGTTATAATCCTCATCTTTTGCCTTGTGCATTTCTGTATCGTGACCGGATTTTGCAATGGCCATGTGTATCTTGTGGACATCCGTTTTTGAATCGTCGAACGAAACAGCTATCATTTGGGTTTCTTCGCTCCATTCGGCAAATGTCACCCCGGCAACACCTTTAGCTGCTTTTTCAATACGGGTTTCGCATGTGCTGCAAGTGCCCTTCACTTTAAACTTTTCAATTTTTTCGGTTTTGGAATTCCCGAATGCCGTTATGCTTAACACTGCAACGGCAATCATTGATAAGAATACTTTTTTCTTCATAACATTGAATTTTAAATTAATATATTACTGTTGTTTTGTCTCTTTATTTCAATTTTTAGCAACATGTTTCATTTTGTTGACAGGAAAATTAATCCGATATAATTCAGGTTTATTCCTTTTATTCGTTTGAGCCTGCATCGATAATGATGGGCAAACCGTCCTTGCCAACCGGCACAAAGAAAAATTTCGCGTTGTTGCTTTTCGACAACTTATCTTGTACTTCAAGGGCTTTAAACTGAAGGTATCTTTGCGACAGGCCCTGGTCGATTATTTGCTGGGCATCCCGTTGCCCTTCCGCGTTTATCCTTTGTATATCAGCCTCCTTTTCAGCAATTTCAACTTCTATGCTCGCTTGCTCTAATTTTTGTTTTGTTACAAGTTTTGTATCTGTGGCATTGGTTACCAAGGGCGAATACATGATGTGATCGAGTGTGACCCTATCGAGATATATGTGTTTCCCCTCAAATCTTTCTTTCAGTTCAGCAAAAATTAACTTTTCAATTTCTAAACTTTTTGTTGAAATTTCTTCGTAATTGTATTTTGCCATAATGCCTCTTGTTACTGAAAAGAAATTTGGCTTTACAACGGTTTCATAATAATCCTGTCCGACTTCCAAAATAAGATCCGGAATTTCTGATTCAACTGGTTTTACTGTAACCGACAAGGCAATTGTTGTATGCAATTGATCAGATGTTAATATGTCAATTTGTTCCTGATAACTCCTTAGCCTTACATCATATTGAATTATATTTGTAAAAACACCACGAGCAAAAATGCCATCCTGAAAAACTTTATCTGTTTGCAACCCTTTTCCAAACGGACGATTTAAAACACCCTTAAATCCTGGTTTTATAACCGTGCAGCTCGACAAAATCAGACTAACAACTAATAATAATATTAGCGTTTTTGAACCACTGAATTTTTCAAATAATCTCTTTACCACTTTAAACCTTTTCATAACTTTTAATTTTAATGATTTAAATAACTCTTACATTCAGGACACCAGCTATTTCTTGTTTTTATGCTAAAAGTTGTAGCATACCACTTATGTCCTTTTCCACACTCCCATAATAATTTTACTTTTGAGTTTGTATAATCTTTCGATAAACATTTGCCCCCTCTAACTTGAGCTATATGTTGAACTTGTGCCAAGTCATATTTTTTATTGCCAGCACATTCGGGGCACCAACTTTTAAGATGAATAATACTATTTGGGCTCGCCTCCCATTTATGCCCAAATTCGCATTGCCATAACAATTTTGCTTTTTGCCCCTCATACTTTAATGACAGACATTTGCCCTTTCTTGATAAAGCAATGTTTTTCATAGCACTTATTGAATAATTATTTTTCACTTTTAAAATTGTTATATTGCGTCTGATTTTGCATAATCCCCATTTTTAAACTTTTTTAATTATTCATATCACAGCAATCCAATCGTTTCCCTCCAAAATCTTTCTTATTTTCTTCCGCCATCTTCTTTAGCTTGTTTTTAAAAGATTTTTTGTCATCTATTGTAACTGTCAACCCAAGAACAGATAAACTTTTTGATATTTCTTTTTCACTAATTTCGTATGGATTAAAGATGACAGAAATCGATTGTCTTACACAACCGATTTTGTCGATTCCCGGAGTGGAATTAAACTTCATCATTAATTCTTCTATTTTTTCTTCCGATATACTTTCTTGTATGTGGAACCTTTTATATTGCAGGTAGTCTTCCATAATTTATTTTTTATTGGGTAAAGCATAAACCAGTATTTCACTGCTATTCCGAAAACTTTTACCTCCATTTTTAAAAATCAGAAGTTTATTTTTACCATTTGCCGAAGTAAGTTTCATTTCATGGCTATTCTGCACAGAAAGTAGTTTTTGACCACTTTCGTTGATAATGTTTAATGTGAATTGCACGGCATTGTTTTCAGGTTCGGGGTCTTCTTCAATGGCATTGTAATTATACGTTAAACAAGTATAGACTATTTCTATCTCCTGGTCAGGATTAATTGTATTTTGAGAAATCATTTTAATTTCCTCAAAAAAATGATTGTTTTCAAGGGGAATGTGAATCGACTTCCATGGTGAATTATCCAGGTCATAAAAATTTATCTTTTGAGCTTTTGTGTCGAATTTATAGAACTTTATTTCCCCGTTTTCCAACTGAATGGTTTTAAATTCAGACTTTATTACTCCTTCAAATTCTAATTGAGAGTAGCTATGAAAGGATATTAATAAGGTAAGGCTAAAAAAAAGCATTATTATTTTCATAATTTTTAATATTTAAGTTATTTCCCGCGATTGCAGATATTCTACCGTTTCGCTTGTGGTAAGCGAATTAGTGACGTTGCCGGTGCGCAGGTAGAAAATGGTATTGCCCCCTTCGTTTAAATAAACCGGCCGTGTGGAACGTTCAACCAACAAAGCACATATCTCTTTCCCATCTATTTCATGAAACGAGAAATGGATTTTCGTGCTTATGTCTTTTCCAAATTCATTGGATACCAATAGTATTAAACGCTGTTGAAAACCATCTTTGTTCTTTTTCTTCAGCGAGAAGTAATCATTTTCCAAACCCAGGATGCTGCCGTAATTGTCAACTCCTATGAGTAATGTCCCGCCTTTGGCATTTAAAAAACCGGCAATGGATTTCAGCACTTCGTTTTCCAGGTTTTTATCGGTTTTCACCTGCCTGTAGTCGTGGCGCAAAGAAGCTTTAAAATCAACAAAATCATTTTCTCCATCGGCAATTAATGATGGGATGCTTTGATTTAACAATTGCCTTTTTGTCAATAATTTATCCTGCTTTTCTTTTATAGAACGGTTATACAATCCTGAAGCCAGGCCAATCAATAATCCAAGAACGGAAAAAGCAACCGACATGGGCATCATACTAAAACTAAAGGATTCAACGAACTGATTCCAAAAAACCGACCATAAAGCAGAAAAGCTAACCCCGTTTAAATTATTTTCGAACCAGTAAATGACCATACTTGTTGGGTGTAAAATAAAATACCCTACTAACAGCCCCACAAAAGCATGAATCAGTATTTCCTGGTTCTTTATAAACTTGTATTTTTTTAATCGCACTTTCATGATAGTATTTTTACAATTGAAAGGGCGGGAGGGAGTAACCCTCCCATTCCCTTTCTCTTCTCCGTCCCCAAACCAAACCTACTTAATAGTCTTCCTTATTTCTCCGCATCCTAACGTATTCTCCTCCCAAAAAAGGATTTTGTATTTTTTTCGTTTTACTCAACCAGTAGGCTCTTTTTGTTATTTATGTTTATGTTTCATCGGCTTCGCCGGAGCTTTGAGTTCTGAGCGGTCATACTTGCAGCAGGATGGTAACTGGTTGTATGCTTCATCAGTCGCTTTGTGCATTTTAGTATCGTGGCCCACTTTTGCAATGGTCATTTCTACTTTGTGCACATCAGTTTTCGAATTATCAAGTGAAACTTCCATCATTTTAGTTTCCTTGTTCCAGTCAGCTTTTGAAACACCCTCCAGCGATAAAGCTGCCATCTCAATTCGTTTCTCGCACATTTCACACTTCCCGTTCACCAGGAATTTTTCTGTTTTGTTTCCTGCAAAAACGGAAACAGCGCCCATCATAAACAGCGCAACTAAGCTTAAAACTTTTGTTTTCATCTTTTTTAATGTTTAATGTTTAACTTTTTATTTTTAAATATTTAACAGCCTCACTGGTTGTGAGCGGATTTGTTATATTTCCCGTTCTTAAATAAAATACTGTTCGGTTTCCTTCTTTCAGGTAAACCGGCTGCCGCGAAGGTTCAATGTAAATCGTACAAATTTCATTGTTTTGAAAGGTATGGAAGGTAATATGAATTATCGAGCAGATATCTTTGCCAAATGTATTGGAAACGAGTAGTATAATTCGTTGCTGAAAACCATCCTTGTTTTTCTTTTTAAGCGTCCAGTAATCATTTTCGAGACCTAATATCTGCCCGCTATCGTCAACTCCTAATACAAGAATTCCTCCATTTGCATTCAAAAAACCTGCGATTTCTTTCAAAACAATGTGTTCCAGGTTTTTGTCGGTTTTTACCTGGCGGTAGTCGTACCTCAGGGATGATTTAAATTCTACAAATTCACTTTCCCCACTGGCTATCAGGTTCGGTAAACTTTGTTGAAGCAATTGCCGCTTCCCGTAAAGTTGCCGGTTTTTCTTTTTTATGGATTTATAGTAAAACCCGGAAACGATTCCGGCAACCAGCCCCAAAACAGCAAATGCCAAAGACATAGGCATCATGTGCAAGCTAAAAGAATGGACAAAACTTCCTGAAACAATCTTTCCGATTTGTGCCCAGGCATCCGGTGAATTATTCGATTCGAACCAATGGATGACCATACTTGCCGGATGAAGAACAAAGTATCCGGCCAACAGCCCGACCAATGAATGAATTGCTGGTTCTTTGTTGTTTTTTGCTATAAAATAAACTGATTGCATAACCCGTTAATTTTGCTGTTTAAAACAAGCCGGAGGGGCCGGGGCCCCTGCGCGGCTTCCTCTTCTCTCTCTCCACCAAATCGTTCTCCGGCTTTTTAATTTGTTAAAAGCTGATAACTGCTTCCAAAACAACTCCACCAAATTCAGCTCCGGCAAACCTGCCGGTCCAGGCATCACCGTTATAGCTTTGGTCAACGTATTCCAGTTTTGTTAAAACGTTATTGGAAAGAAACCATCCTCCACCCAGATTTAACCGACTGACATCCAAATCCTCAGTCGAGCTTTCCCGTTGTTTGCCTTTGACGGTATTGTACCTCCCCGCGAGGTAGAACCTTTCATTTGCCCCGAACCGGTAAAGTAACTCTCCGGCCAGTTGTGTGAATGCCCCTTCTTTGTATGCCTGCGGTTGCGTAAATTCATTATTTCCGTTTGCCCGTTCAACAATACCGAAAAATTCAAGGCCTTTAAATTTTATAAACGGGTTAAATTGCAAAGCGGTGAGTTTGCTGAAACGTGCGTTGTATTGTCCGTCGCGCGGGCCGCCCTCAGAATTGCCCTCCTCATCCGGAACAGTGAACAGTACATTGTAATACCTTGTCCCTCCGCGGTCGCCGCCGTAAAGGTAAGCGCCATTTGAAGTTCCATTGTTGATATACCATGATCCGGTAAGACGCACTCTCAGGTCATCGTTAAGCTGCTTATCATATCCCAGTTTACCGTAGAAAGATGGTTTGTTGTCGGTGTTGTCATTGACGGTCACATTTTGATTAAGTTTCCCGTTTGTTAAACCGATAACGGCAAGTAATCCGTTGTTTTGCAGGGTAACTTCTCCAAATGCTTCCGTGGAGAATGCATCCATCAGGTAATTTCCCACAAACGGGTTAAAAATTCCCCTTGCATTGTCTGACCGCCTGAAATGGGCATCCCCGTAATTAAATTCATCGAGGCCGATGGTGATAGTTGCATACTGCATCAGACCGCTCAAAAACCCGGGGCTGACAAAATCAAGCTTATCCACCTGCATATGCCCACCTTTTATCCATGTTTCATTATGGGCCCTTGAAGACAGATAGGTTTTCAGATGCATCCTGACCCCATCCAGCAATTGTACATCGAGGTTCAGGTTTGCCGATGGCAGATTAAAATCGGAGCCTAGTTCAACAAGGTTGCCCGCGGAATTGCTTTGGTTTAAGCTTTGGAACTGCATAGCAAAATCGCCGCCCAAGCGAACTTTGAAACCATCAAATGCGACCGTATCGGTTTTAGTAGATTCAAATACATTCAGCCCTGTCTTATCATTGGGCCTGAAAAATTGTAACTTGGTTTGTTGTGCGTGTACTATAACCGATGTCATTAACAATAGAGAAATAAATGTAATGCTGAATTTGTAATTAAATTTTTTCATGATATTTGATTTTTAATTTGTTGATTTAAAAGCTGTTTCACTAGTTTGTTTAAACGCTGTTTCAAATGAGAGTTCAAGTTCGTCTCCGGTTTTTATAGTGCCAAACACGGCTTTGGGGGGATCTACCTTAAAATCGGAAAACTTAATTCTATGAGAACCCAAAAAAAGTACGCCATCTTCCGACAGTTTATAGCTGACCTCCCAATTGGCCATGTTGGAGGTACCAGCAATGGAAAGCCTGATTTTCGCTTTAACCAATTCGTCCGTAATGGCTTCTGTTTCTACCAGTTCTAATTGTATCTGAGGATTTTTATTTGCCTGCAAAGCTTCATACGCATTTTTATCCATTGCGTTCTTTCCGCTTTTTAGGGAAGTAACTGGTAAATCAACAACAAGCGAATTGATGCTAGCAATTTTGCCCTTTACCAGCTTAATACTTGCATTACCTTCGGCTTTGGTTGATACCATTTCCCAATCGTGAAGGGTAGATGTCCCTTCTACTTTAAATTGCTGATTGGTTGCCAGTACAAAAGAATCCTGGCCATATACCTCTACAGAAAAAATAATCAGCGATGTAAAGGTTACATATCTAAATATTTGAAATATTTGTTTCATTTTATGGCATTTTTAATGGTTTAAAATATATCTCTGAAAAACCGGAAGGAGCCGCAGCCCCTTACCGGTTAACTCCTCCTACTTCAAGGTTTCCCTTGTTTCTCCACATCCCAGCATATCCTCACCGAAATAAGGGTTGCGTATTTCTTTGATTTCACTCAGCCAGTACGCACCCTTGTCGCGGTTGGCCATGGGACAGTACTGGTAATAAGCCGTTTCATTGTCCAGCCCGAACATTTTCAGGCTTTTGTAAAATGCAAGGTTAAACCGGGCAAACTCCCGGCGTTGTTTTTCAATATCATCAGATTTATTTATTGCATTTACAGCGCTTTCCAAAGCATTTAACTGGTCCATCCAGGCCATATGGGCATCGCCTTTTAACAAACCCATGTCAACCGAATTTAAGGCTGTGCTTACTTTTTGTGCCCCGCTGTTTACTTTTTGCGCATCGGTTTCCACAAACGCATTTTTCATATCGAGGTAAGCTTCATAAACATCAGTAAGCTGAGCTGTAAATTTTGGATCGGCATCAACCGGCTCAACAGGGGGGGCACTTGCTCCGCCCATGTCCATTCCGCCGTGGTTGTGCCCGGTCATGGCCGGGCCGCCAGCCGGGTTCATCATACTTGGTTTCCCCGCCAGTTGGGCGGCCGCATCAATACTGAATGTGCCGTTTATTGCTATCTCTTCGCCTTCCCGGAGGCCGCTTTCTACAATAAAACTTTCGCCCAATGCGGGGCCGAGGCTTACTTCGCGCATCAAAAAACTCACGCCCTGGTCGGTTTCCGATTTCAAATAAACCACCGAACGCTCGCCGGTCCACATAACGGCTGTTTTTGGAACAACCACAGCGCCTGACCGGTTGGCCAATTTTGCTTCAACTGTACCCGATGCAAACATTTCGGGTTTGAGTTTCAACCCCCGGTTAACGACTTCAATCCGGGCTTTTGCCACCCGCGTTTTCGGGTCAATTACAGGGTCGAGAAAAGAAATTATGCCTGAAAACGATTCGCCGGGAAGGGAAGCAACGGTAAATTCAACTTTATCGCCTTTTTTCACCCACGGCATATCCGATTCATAGACATCGAAAAGTACCCACACTTTTGAAAGGTCGGCAATTTCGTAAATGGCCTGGCCTCGACGGATATAATCCCCTGGGTTGACCATTTTTTTTGTCACATAACCCGATACATCGGCCTGCACATCAAAAGTTTCTTTGGCAGTTTCAGATTTTAAAATTTGCTCAATCTGGTTGTCGGTCAGTTTCCAGTTTTTTAGCTTTTCTTTGGCCGAGTTAAAAAGCTGTGGCTGCGACTCTTTTATTTTTTGCGCTTCAAACAACTCTTCCTGTGCAGTTACCAAATCGGGCGAATACACCGATGCAATGACCTGTCCTTTCTTAACGTACTCGCCGGTGAAATTCACCATCAGGTTTTCAACCCTTCCGGGTATGTGCGATGATTGGGAATAAACCAAACGCTCGTCAGATTGCACTTTCCCGTTTAAACGCACCTGCTTTACCGGGTCCATCGAGCCCACCATTGCGGTATTGATATTGGCCAGTTGCATGGCCGTGTGCGACATGCTAATGGCCATTGGGTCAACCCCGCTGTTCTGTTCATCGTCGAGCGGGATTAAATCCATTCCGCATATAGGGCAGTCGCCCGGCTCGTTTTGGCGGATTTGCGGGTGCATAGAGCACGTCCAAATAGTTTCACCAGCGACTTCTTCTCCAATGTGTTCATGTTGATTTTCATCGGTGGTTTTACTTTGCGAACCTCCAAAAATCAGCCAGCCCAGTAATAAACCTGCGGTCAGTGTTGACAAGGCAATAATTATTGTTTTCCTGTTTGTTTTCATTATTAATATGTTTTTGCAGTGATATAATTCAATTTTGAAACAGCTATCTGGTATTGAACCTCTGCCGTAGCCATCATTTTTTCGTATTTCAGTAGTTGCTGTTGCATACGCAGCACTTCTTCAAACTCTTTCCCGGAGTTACCGTAAGCGCTGAATAACAGGTTCAACGTTTGCCTGGTCTCCATGATTTGTGCCTCGTACAAGTCAATTAATTCTAACTGTTGCTGTACCTGAAACCAGGCTGATTCATAAGTTGAAATAAGTGAGTTGGCGGTTTCGTCTTTTTGAAGGGAATAGCTTTCCTGCATCAGTTGTGCCTCTTTTTCGGCAGCGTTATACTTTTTCCTGAAAATGGGGATAGTCGCCGAAACCATCGGCATCAATATATTTTTCCCATTATCGGGCATACTCACATCGCTGCGTTTACCAACAATAGCATAATCCAACCCGATACCCAATTTTGGCAAACCCTGCTTTTGCGCCACTATTTCATTGGCTTCGCTGGCTTTTATTTTCAGGTCCAGTGCATTCAACACCGGGTTGTTGGCCAGCAACGAATCTTTCCGAAAGTTTTCCGGCAAAAATTCTATAGCCAACGAATCATTTATAACCACAACCTCGTTTTCATCCCTGTTGAGCAATTTGTTAAATGCTGCAAGCAACGGTTTTTCTTTTTTGTTGAGAATGCTGAGGTTGGTAGTTGCATCCTTCAGCATAATGTCCACCCGCAACACATCTACCATGGGCGCCGTTCCGTTTTTAAACTTCGAATTGGCAATGGTTTTATACGATTGCAGGATGTCTATGTTTTCCTGCTCAACCTGTCTCCATTGTTCCAGTTCGTACAGCGGATAATATGCTGCTGCAACATCGTAAAACAATTTGTTACGTGCATCGAGAAACGACTGGTATTTGGCTTCTGCCATCAAAGCTGCCGCATCGCCCTGCGCTTCCAAAGTCCCGAACCAGGGGAACATCTGGGTGAGCGAAAATTTTGCCCTTTGCGGACCCACCCGGGTTTCCACCGGCGAAAGAAAATACCCAAAAGAAAACGAGGGGTCGGGCAGAGCGCTTACCTGCGGAATTTTTTGCAGCGCAGCTTCAAATTCCTTGTATCTGGCCTGTAGGCCGGGATTGTTTTCTGCCGCTGTTTGAAGATATTCATCCAACGTTTGGGCCTGACCCGCTGTAATTCCCAGAATTGTCAGGAAAAATATATTTATAATGAATCTCATAATTGTATCTTTTTAAGTTTGCGTTCTTCGCGCATCGAATAAAGAACCGGTACAATAAAATAGGTGACGGCCGCAAACATCATCCCCCCAAAAGCCGGTATGGCCATCGGTATCATGATATCGGCGCCGCGGCCGGTGGAGGTAAGAATAGGCAGCAGGGCAATAATTGTTGTTGCCGAAGTCATTGCCGCCGGCCTGATTCTGCGGTATCCCGCTTCCACCACTGCCGCCCTCACTCCACTGAGATTATCGGTTTTGTTACGGGCAAAGCTTTGGTCGAGGTAGGTAGCCATTAAAACACCATCATCGGTGGCAATACCAAAGAGCGCTATAAAACCGACCCAAACTGCAACACTCAGGTTGATGGTGTGCATCTGGAAAAGGTCGCGCATGTTGGTTCCAAATAGGGAAAAATCGACAAACCAGCCCTGTCCGTAAAGCCAAATCATCATAAACCCTCCGCTGAACGCCATCGCAATTCCAGTGAACACCATCAGTGATGTCGATACTGATTTAAACTGAAAGTAGAGAATCAGAAATACAATGACCAATACCAACGGTACAATGATGGAGAGTCGTTTTTCGGCCCGCACCTGGTTTTCGTAACTTCCCGAAAACTTGTAACTAATGCCCGAGGGTACATTTAAATCGCCTGAATCAATCCGGGCCTGAATCGCATTTTGTGCATCGTTGACTACCCCCACTTCTGAATATCCAACACGTTTGTCAAACAAAACATACCCCACCAAAAAAGTCTCTTCGCTTTTAATGGCCTGGGGCCCCCTTACATATTCAAAATCGACAATCTGGGAGATTGGAATTTGCGCCCCGGTTGGTGTTGGTATCAGGATATTACCGAGCGATTCGGGGTTGTCCCTGAGTTCGCGGGGATAGCGTACCCGCACCGGAAAACGTTCGCGGCCTTCCACGGTAGAAGTGATTTTCATTCCGCCAATGGCCGTTTCTATCGCCTGCTGCACATCTTCCACATTCAAACCGTAGCGGGATATTTTTTCACGGTTAATGTTCAGGTGCAGGTAGGGTTTCCCCACAATCCGGTCGGCAAAAACCGCTTCAGCTTTCACCGAGGGGACTTCTTTCAGGATTTCCTCCAGTTTCATCCCGAAGTTTTCAATTGTGCCAAGATCCGGGCCGTAAACTTTAATCCCCATGGGGGCGCGCATACCGGTTTGCAACATCACCAAACGGGTTTCGATGGGTTGCAGTTTAGGGGCTGAAGTTACGCCCGGGATTTTGGTCACTTTCACAATTTCATCCCAAATATCGTCGGGCGATTTGATTTCCTCCCGCCAGTTACGAAAATAAGCGCCTTTGGTGTCGGGGATGAGGTCCTGGTATAGTACACCACGTTGTAAAGCTTCTTTATTGGAAAGCGTATCTCCGGTGCTGAGTATAAAGCGGTCATTTTTATCTGTTTTGAACCGTATCCGGTGGCCTTTTTCGTTCAGCATGTATTCCGGCCGGTAATTAATCACGTTTTCGTACATGGAAATGGGGGCCGGGTCGAGCGCCGACTCTACCCTTCCCAGTTTTCCTACCGTCAGTTCCACTTCAGGGATGTTGGTCAGCAACATGTCCAGTTGCCCCAAAACTTTCCGGTTGTATTCAAACCCGGAGTGGGGCATGGAAGTCGGCATGAGCAGGAAACTTCCTTCATTGAGCGAGGGCATAAATTCTTTCCCGATGGCTGGGAAAGTGTGGGTTAACCCTGACCACACTTTGGTGGTGCGGATGTTCCATCCTACCGTGTCGAACCCTTTTGCCACAAAACCAAACATATTGTTGAAACCCATCCAGGTAGTTGCCCCGAAGAGAATTAAAAGAGAAGGTATCAGCAGAAACGCGACTTTGTGGTTCAAGCACCATCGGAGAATGGGTTTGTAAAAATATTCAAGAATGATGAAAAACCCTAAAATAAGAATTACCATCAGGGCAACGAATAAAATATTCATCACCAGACTTTTGGAAGGCCCTAAAGGCAACCAGTATTTGGACAGTAGCCAAATTACCGCGATTAACACAATTATAACTTCGGCGTGGTTAAATAACCATAGTGCAAATGCTTTCATTTTTTGTTGAAATGAGGGACCAGATTTTGCCACGCCTTCAGTAGGGGCTGAAAGCTTATCGATTTCAACAGTTTTTTTCCTCAATTCTTTTACGAAACCCACAACACCAAATGCCAGTAGTATCATTCCGCCCCAGGTCTGCCCGGCAATAAGCGCAGCAATTCCAATAGGAATCAGCGCGATATTGAGCCACTTCCTGATTTTGTTATTTTGAATTTTCGCCCCAAAAAACCAATGGGCAAGCGTAGGCATAATAAGCAACGAAACCAAAAGGGCGGCAACGAGTGCAAACGTTTTGGTAAATGCCAGCGGCCCAAACAGTTTTCCTTCTGCCGCCTGCATGGTAAATACCGGGATAAAACTTACAATGGTAGTAGAAACCGCTGTAAGTATGGCAGAACTTACCTCCGAAGCCCCGTTGTAAATAGTGGTTATGAGCTTCTGTTCAGGCGGCGATTCATCGATATGTTTTATGATGTTTTCGGAGAGGATGACCCCCAAATCGACCATCGTCCCAATGGCAATGGCAATACCCGAAAGCGCCACAATGTTGGCATCAACGCCAAAATAGCGCATGGCAATAAAAACCATCAGCACGGCAATGGGCAACAAGCTGGAAATCAGAAAGGATGCCCGTAAATTGTAAACCATCACGATAACCACCAATATAACAATGAGAATCTGAAGGGAAATGGCCTCTTCCAGAGTTCCCAGTGTTTCGTAAATAAGGCCTGAACGGTCGTAAAAAGGCACAATGGTTAACTGGCTTTCGGTCCCGTCGGGTAAAACCTTTTTGGGCAATCCGGGTGAAATTTCGCTGATTTTAGCTTTTACATTATTAATAACGTGCAAAGGGTTCGCTCCGTAACGTGCCACTACCACGCCGCCAACCACTTCGGCGCCATCCTTGTCTAAAGCGCCACGCCGGGTTGCGGGTCCCAGGCTAACCACGCCAATATCCTGAATCCGGATTGGGACATTTTCCTGCACTGCAACAACGGCTTTTTCAATGTCTTCTACTTTTTTAACGTAGCCCAACCCGCGCACCAGGTATTCCGCCTGGTTGATTTCGATGGTTTTAGCGCCCACATCGCGGTTCGATTTCTGTACCGCCATCATTACTTTGTGCAGCGGTATGTTGTAAGCTTTCAGCGCATCAGGGTTTACGTCGATTTGGTACTCCTGCACAAAGCCGCCAATGGATGCCACCTCTGAAACTCCTTCCGTGGCATTTAACCCGTATTTTACATAGAAATCCTGTACGGTGCGTATTTCGTGCAAATCCCAGCCGCCGGTGGGGTTGCCGTTTTTGTCGCGGCCTTCGATGGTATACCAGTACACCTGCCCAAGGGCAGTTGCATCGGGGCCGAGCGCAGGCTGTACCCCCTCGGGCAATAATCCGGCTGGCAGCGAAGCCAATTTTTCGAGAATCCGCGAACGCGACCAGTAAAATTCAACATCTTCCGAGAAAATGATGAAAATGCTGGAAAAACCAAAAATAGATGAACTACGGATTGATTTTACGCCCGGAATACCGAGCAAATAAGTGGTGAGCGGATATGAAACCTGGTCCTCAATGTCCTGGGGCGAACGGCCCGGCCATTGGGTAAATACAATTTGCTGGTTTTCGCCAATGTCGGGGATGGCATCCACCGGTACCGGGTCTTGAGGTAAAACACCTGTATCCCAGCCAAAGGGTGAAGTTACAATTCCCCAACTCACAAAAAGTATGAGGACTAACGATGTAACCAGCTTATTTTCAAGAAAAAAACGGATAATTCTGTTTAACATGAAATTTCGATTATGAGTTTTATAATGATTAATAAAATACTTAGAGGGTTTTTGTACGTCACAAAAACCTCCTGTTAATCATAATAATATCATAAACGATATACCTGCTTCAGGGAAAGTGTTTTTTGAATGGGAAGTAAAGGGGGTGTTTCAATAAAATTAAGACCTGCTACTTCCAGTTCAGGAGAATTTAATAATACCTCTGTGAACAAGTCATGCCCCAAAATATCAAGTTCTGCTAAAACCGGAATGGTTGAAATTGGAGGAGTATGAAAATCCTCCTGCACTTTAAAAAAATGAGCTTCATCGTGGCAGCAATCACCCATATCACATTTATCGTTGTTCAAACCATTAACGGAAACAGAATACAGGTCTCCCTGACAATAATGTTTTGACACAGCCATCCCTATTGTTGAAACCAACAACAGGAGAGATAAAATAATATGACTGATTCTTTTTAACATTATTCGACAAATAAAACAAATAATTTCTAAAAGTGTTCCTTTAAAATTGATAATTTTTGTTAATTTGAAATAACAAGGGATTATTTATCCGGTGTTTTTCAAATCATCAAACTGATGCAAATATACAGTGATAAAAAAAATTAATGTTATATAATTTTGGAAAAATTGTATAAAATTTTGTGTCTATCATGTTTTCTTGTTTCTATGAATAAACCATTTCTCGCCCAGGTAAATAACCAACATTATTCCTACTGAAACAAGTATAATTGTTAAATCGCTTTTTGCTTTTGTTAAAACAAAACCGGTTAACACAACTGTATCAAGTGCGATGGCTGTAATCACAATTGCCGGTTTAAAGTCAACCTTTTTGCGCAGATTTTTCAGCAAGCCATAGTGAATTCCAATGTCCATCACCAGGTAAAAAATAGCGCCGAGCGAGGCAATTCTTGAGAGGTCAAATAAAATGGTAAGCAGGATTGCAAGACCGGCAATATACACCAGCATGTGTTTTTGGATTCTGCCCGACATTCCAAGGTGGCTGTGCGGGATAAGTTTCATGTCGGTGAGCATGGCCGTCATGCGCGAAACCGCAAAAATGCTGGCAATAATTCCTGAAATTGTGGCAATAATAGCCACGCCCACGGTAACCCAAACGCCGTATTTACCAAATGCAGGTCGGGCCGCTTCTGCAAGAGAATAGTCGCGGGCTTTTATAATTTCCTCAATAGAAAGCGACGAGGCCACTGAAATGGCCACCACATAATATAACACTGCACAAATTGCGATGGAGATGATGATAGCGCGCCCCACATTTTTATGCGGTTTTTTAATCTCGTCGCCACTGTTGGTAATGGTGGTAAACCCTTTATATGCTAAAATTGTAAGCGCCAGCGCTCCTATAAAACTTGCTATTGATTTATCGGGGACGGTTTTGGGCAGGGTTTCGCTGAAACTAAAACCGGCCGCCCACAATCCTCCGATGGCCAATACCGCCAACCCGGTAACTTTTAAAATCGCCATGGTGAACGAAGATTTTTCGATAAGTTTGTTTCCTGAAATATTTACTACAAATGCCAAAACAATAAGCACAACCCCAAGTACAGGCACCCAAAAAGTGTTTTTTCCAACATCAAATAATTGTAACACATAGGTGCCAAAAGTACGGGCAACCAAGCTTTCGTTGATGATCATAGAAAAAGTCATCAGTAGCGCTGCAAATGCCGTGAAAGTGGTTTTACCGTATTCCTTTTTCAGATACATGCCAATTCCACCCGCCGAAGGAAATGCATTGGACAATTTAATGTAAGAATAAGCGCTAAAAGCAGAAATTACTGCGCCAACAACAAATGCAATGGGGAAAAGACTTCCAGACAATTCGGCAACCTGCCCCAATAACGCAAAAATCCCTGCGCCAATCATCACTCCCGTCCCCATTGAAACGGCACCGGTTAACGAAAGACTGTTTTTTTTATATTCTGCCATGGTTAAAATCTTATGGTTAATCCGCCACCGGCACCAAACCGGTTGTCGTAGCTGGCCATGAGTGAGAAATTCTTTGATAACATATACTCAGCCCCCGCATTCCAAGTTGTTTCATCAGCAAAGTTGGTGTTTTCACCCAGGTTGTTTACCCACCCAAAATCCATTTGATATTCATAGTACCCGAAAACAAATAAGCGGGGAAACAGCATCAGTTCCCGCCCAATTGCGAGGCGTGGCCTTAGCTCATTGTCAATCCTCACATCCATATTAAACATGTAAGGAGTAAACCAGCGAAAACCTGCTACTGCCGTGGTCGAAATTTCATCGAGGTTGTCTTTCTCTTCGTTCTCCATGTTCACACCTGCAAAAACAGTGAAATAATCGTATAAATAGCGTTCGTAAGTAAATTCGGCTTCCATGTTTTGGTTCCAGCCATATTCGGCGCTCAGGTTAAACTGGTTGCGCAGATTGGAAGTAACCAGGTTAATTTCGGCGAGGTGCGAGGCTACATCGGCCAGGCCCCAGGAATACCAGAGGTTGGTTTCGTGAATGAGTTTGGAAACCGGGTGTCCTTGTAAACGCGGGTCGCGCGGCGTGTCGTAACTAAAAATGCGGGCCATCCCGCCCATCAGATGATACAAAATGTGGCAGTGAAAAAACCAGTCGCCGTATTCATCGCCGTAAAATTCGACGGTTATCTGTTGCATGGGCGCCACATTTACCGTGTGTTTTAGCGGCGAATATTCCCCGTTTTCGTTAATGACCCTGAAAAAATGCCCGTGCAGGTGCATGGGGTGGTGCATCATGGTAAGGTTGTTGAAGGTGATGCGGGTAATTTCGCCTCCTTTGATAAGTATTTTATCGGTTTCTGAAAGCGGGATACCGTTCATGCTCCAGATGTAACGCTGCATGTTTCCGGTGAGGTTGAGCAGAACTTCTTTCACTGGCGCATCTGCGGGATAAGTAGTTTTTTCAAGTGCTTTTAAGAAATTGTAATGATACTCGGAATACATGCCTTCACCGCCCATATCCATGTCCATGTTCCTTCCGTCGGCATCTATTTGCTGCATCGTATCTTTTTCAGTTTTCTGCATATTTTCCATTGCATGCCCATCCGCGTTTTGCATGTCATGTTTTGTCCTTTGTTCCTGTTCCATACCTTCCATTTCGGGCATTATCATTCCCCAGTTTTTGCGGAGGTGGTGCGGGTCGTCGTTTTTAGGCCTGAATTTTATGGCCGGTGCGCCCATGCGCATTTCCATTTTTGACATTTGCTGCATCATTTTTATTTTATCGGGTGCGGGAATGACCGGGGCTTGAATGGCTTGCCCGGTTCCAATAAATGCCGAGGTTTTGCCCGAGCCGTCCTGTCCGGTGGCCGTGAATTCGATTTTGCCTTCTTGTGGCACGGTTACCAGGAAGTCGTATGTTTCGGCAATGGCAATAAACAGTTTGTCAGTTTTGTAGGGTTCAACCCTTAATCCGTCAGCCGCGACCAGGGTGGGGTTTCCACCACCAATCGACAACCAGAAGGCGGTAGATGCGGCGGCATTTATAACGCGCAACCTTACCTTTTCGCCCGGGTCTAAATTGGGGTATTCCCGGCTTGGTTCACCGTTTATCAGGAATTCCTCGTAATAAATGTCGGCAATGTCGGCACCTTCCATGCGGTCTTTCCAAAAGTTAAGCTGTGCGCCCAAAGCTCCGCGGGCAATCACCTGGTTAAGTGGCGTTGCTGTTCCTTTTTTGATGGTGTACCACTCCGTGCCACGTTTTAAATTCCGTAACACATTCATCGGTTTTTCATTTGTCCAGTCCGAAAGTACCAATACTAAATCTTTGTCGTAATCCAGTGTCTTTTCTCGTGGTTCAATAACCAAACCGCCGTAAACCCCGCTTTGTTCCTGTAACATGGTGTGCGAATGGTACCAGTACGTGCCGGCCTGTTTCAGCCGGAATTCGTATTTTTGGGTTTCGCCGGGCAAAATGGGCGGGGTGTTTAAATAAGGCACTCCATCATAAAAATTGGGGAGTAAAATGCCATGCCAGTGTACGGAAGTCTCTTCATCCATTTCGTTTTTAACGTAAATAACTGCATAATCACCCTCGGTAAATTGCAGGGTTGGTCCCGGTATGCTATTATTGATAGTCATGCCCATCACATCTTTACCTGCTTTGTTAACGGTTTCCTGCCGCAGGGTTAGATGGTAGGTAGTTGTATCGGTTTGGGACAAAGCTGAATTTCCGGCCAATATAAGTAAGGCGAAAAATAAAAAAGTAAAACTTAATTTCATGGTTTTTTTAATTTTAAAGATTGTTGAAATATCATAAATACGGCATTCCCATCACTTTCTGCTGGAACGGGTTGTCTTCGACTGTGGGTTGTCGATTAACTCATAACCCGCTGCTTTCCATGCATTCATGCCGCCTTTTAAATTGTAAATATTTGAATATTCCTCGTCCGCAAGTTCTTCTGCGGCAATGGTACTCATACGGTCGCTCCGGCAATACAATACAATTTTTTTATCTTTCGCAGGTAATTCATTCAGATGCTCCATTATTTTGTTATAAGGAATGAGTAAATCGGTTTTTGGAATTTCCCCGGCATACGGGATGTGCACGTTTACAAGCGTGAAACTTTTTTTGTTTTCCATCATTTGATGAAGTTGAGATGCTGAAATTTTGTTCACGCTATCTTTTTGCAATTTTCCAGGTGCTGTATTTCCCGCACAAAGCAGTGTAAACGAAAATATTAAAACTGTAATTATTGGAATAAACTTTTTCATATTAACCTCCTTTTAAACATTTTTTATTGATAGAATAAATCGCCGTAACCCCAAATTAAAGTACCAATAAGAATATTCAAATTAGCAACGGTTTCGAGATATCCATGACTTTTGGTGGGGTGGATTTTTTCGAGATTTGCCTTTTTGCCCGCAGCCAACTTTCTCAACTGCTGGCGATGGTATTCATTCCTGCCTTTTAACAACATCTGTTTTGCCACAACAGTAATGAGTACCATCATCGATCCTGACCTTGAAAACATTGAATTCCCCATCCGTATTTGAAGATAGCATGAAACCAAAACCACCAGCCATGCGGATATTAAAACGAAGGTTGGCTTAAGGTTGTTTGTTTTATTCATGATGATTTTTTGGTAACTTTCAAATTAATATCATTTACCGACCGCATTGTAATTCACTATAAAAAAACTGCCACTTTTGTTTTGGAACTTTTGGCTCATCAAAAATTTTTCTGCGTTCAGCATTTCAATAACCTCGTATTGAATCGACTTCACACGTAACCCCCACAAATAGGCTTCAACTGTTAAGTCAGATGTAAGGATATAATTACCGGTTTCCATTTCAAGGCTCCTGTTTTTTATCGAAATCCGGTTCTTAGAACCAAAAAATCCTAAAAGCCCCGACTTGACAGACATCTCAACACTGAGGTCATTTAACTTTTTAGCATTGTCTGAAAAATCATATAGTTCTTTAAACTTCGGCGATGAAGTTTCGATGACATATTCTGCATCATTTTGCCGGGCGAACGGGAAAACAGTGAGAAGGACATTTGATTCGTCCGGCTTGCAAACATAATCAGTGGTATAGCTGTCGGTTAGCTTATCCTTTTCATCAAATAGCGACACCCTGATTTGCACTGATAAAATTCCTTTCAGCGTATCCAGGTTACTGATTGAGAACTTTTGTTTCGAGATTTTGTCGCCTGCTTCATTATAGCCCTTACGGATAATATCCCTGCCCGCAATTTGTTCAATGAGCATATTATCCTGTCCCCGGCATATTCTGCCCCATGCCAGCAAAATCATCGCTATAATAAAGTACTTATTTCTTAACATTCTGTCCCTAAAAATTCTGACGTACCCCCAAACTTTTATTGGTTTTCCGAATAGAATTTTCGGAATCTTTTTCCATTTCGGTCATTGCCCTGATGGCATCAATGGTTTCCGGGATTACAATGGCCTGGTTGTCCACTACGTAAGCATAAAACAATTCATCGCCTTGCACTTTCAACATGTCCTGCCACAGGGCCACTTCGTACATATCACCATAAGGCCTGTTCAATGCCAGCATCAGCTCTTTGATGGCGTTATTGGCCGAAAGCCCGTCACCGTAGTTGATAAAAGCAACACGGGTGGATGTGCGAAAAGCATCCAGCACTTCCTCTTTACTTGCTTCCCTGGTGAGTTGCACATTCCAGTAATGCAAATGGCTGAGGGTTTCCGGGACTTTAACGGCCGCAGTTATTACATCCAAACCGGGATCAACAGTCTGCGCATCGGGCCCCTGGTGGCTGGGGATTTCCTTTTCAGGCACCAGCGTGTTCATTATCCCGTTCAGGTGGCTTTCCCAGGGATCGGTTGCCCGGCGGAGCAGTGTCCCCCTTGCTTTTTTCAACAACCCCGCGTTTTTCAGGGCGGTAAGCGTACGTACAATAGAGGTTGTATTGCATGATACAACCCTCGTTGACTCCCGTCCTAATGCTGTTTCATAATTGCTTTCGGCGCTGAAAGAATGTCCGGTTGTTTCGTGTTTTTCCCCGCCCTGAACAATAAATTTCAGGTTGGCTTCTTTGTATTTCTCAATATTTTTGGCAGCGATTTTCTTCGGGGTGCAATCCACAATAATATCTGCCTTTTTTATCAGGTCGGAAAGGGTACCTTGTACTTGTATTTCTGCATTTTCCATTTGCTTCCTGAAGTCGTCATTAAAAGCAAATACCGGATATTCCCTTTGCAGAGCTATTTTTATCCGCCAGTCGGTAATAATATCGCAAACCCCGGCCAGTTCCATATCGTCCTGTAAGGCAACGGCTTCCGCTACCCGTTTTCCAATTACGCCATATCCGTTGATGGCAACTTTTATTTTTTTCATTTTTTTAAGATTTTATTTTTGTTAAATTGAATAAATGCCACTAAAACAAGAAGGCCACCTGCAACATAAAAAGGGGCATTGTTATTTAAAGTATAGATAGCTGTCCCAAATAAGGGGCCGACAATTTGCCCGATTCCGCTAAAGGAAGATTGCATGCCCAGGGCCCAGCCCGAAGACCTATTTTCCTGCAGGGAAATAAGGGTAATCAGGTTGGGAATGACCAGGGATGTGCCTAACCCGAAAAGCCCTATGGACGTGATAAGGTACCATGTGTCCTGGTCCACAACAAATAACATCAAAACAGCCCCGGCTATCAGGAACCCATATAATATCTGTTTTTTAATATTTTGGAAAATTAACGGGCCCCATTTTGCAATCACGGGCTGTAAAATGGCCATTACAAGGCCACAAACCAACAATCCTATGCCGATAAATGAAGCCGAATAATTTCTAACATCCTTACCATAGAGAATAAAAACAGACTCAAATAGAGTTATGGCAAATTGTATGGTCAATGACAATATCAGTAATTCACCCATACTTTTCCATTTCCCTTTCGGGAATATTTGAAAAGTCAGTTTTCGCCGTGCAGTTGCAGGTACTCTTTTTGTGCGTTTCAAAACAAACAGGGAAGCCACTAGGGTGATGACGCCTAAAATAGCGAGAGCCAGAAAGGGCACACTAAAACGGTCAATCATCCAGTGGCCGGACTGCCATTTGAAATGCAGGTTGTTATTGATGAGCAAGCCGCTTATACCGGGTCCGGTAATTACACCGGCACTTGCGGCAGTTCCTGCCCAGGCTATTGCCCGGGTACGTTTTTCTTTGGTAGTAATGTCGCTGATGTAAGCGTTGACCACCGGTACCAGAAAAGAAGAAAGCAGGCTGCCCAAAATTCGTGCTGTATAAAGCATGGCTAGGTTGGTGCTGAACGCAATCATAATTTGCATAAGCGCGTAACCTCCAAGTCCAAGGATAATAAGCGCCCTGGGACCTGTCCGATCGGAAACTTTCCCCCAAAAGGGCGCTGTGAATACCAGGGCAAAGGGATAAATAGCCGTGAGTATACTAAAATGGAAGGATATGTCGGTATTACCGTTCCCGGCAGATGTCACCAGCCGTTCGATAAAAAAGGGCAGGACCGGCAATAAAACCCCGTATCCGGTCATTACCACAAATAGACAGACCAGTAAAACGATGAATTTTTTATTTAGCATTAAGTTACCCATTGGCTAAGATCTCTTTTTTCTGTTTAATAGGTTGTTTCCATGAAATCATGCAATGGTAATATCTTCTGAAAGATATACATCCTGAATGATATTCAGTAATTGGACGCCTTCCTTAAACGGGCGTTGAAACGCCTTTCTTCCTGAAATCAGCCCGGTACCCCCCGCTCTTTTGTTGATCACGGCAGTGCGCACTGCCTCCGCAAAATCGGACGCTCCTGAAGAGGCGCCCCCCGAATTGATCAAACCGATTTTACCCATATAGTTGTTGATCACCTGGTAACGACAGAGGTCAATAGGGTGATTGGTGGCAAGCTTATCATACATCGCCGGCTCAGTTTTTCCAAATTTGAGATCACGGAATCCTCCATTAGTATCAGGAAGTTTTTGTTTGATCAGGTCGGCCTTAATCGTTACTCCGATATGGTTGGCCTGTCCGGTAAGATCTGCTGCGGTGTGGTAATCCCTGTCTGCTGTTTTAAAGGCAGTATTCCGGGTATAACACCATAAGATGGTTCCCAATCCAAGTTCGTGCGCTTGCTCAAAAGCCTCCGACACTTCCTGTATCTGACGGTCAGCCTCTGCAGAGCCAAAGTAAATAGTGGCTCCAACAGACGCCGCCCCCAGGTTCCAGGCCTCGCGTACCGACCCAAACATAATCTGGTCGTAGGTGTTGGGATAGGTCAATAATTCGTTGTGGTTTATTTTTACTATAAAGGGAATTTTATGCGCATATTTCCGGGCATGTAACGCCAGACCCCCAAAGGTAGTGGCCACTGCGTTGCACCCGCCTTCAATTGCCAGTTTGATGATATTTTCAGGGTCGAAATACATCGGGTTTGGAGCAAAAGAGCTGCCTGCTGTATGCTCAATACCCTGGTCAACAGGCAATATTGACAGGAAACCGGTACCGCCCAGCCTGCCATGATTATAAATAGAAGCGAGGCTTTTCAGCACTTGTACGTTGCGGTCGCTTCCTGTAAAAACCTTATCGAAATAATCAGGACCGGGAAGCGTAAGCTGGTCTACTGTTACAGTTTTACACTTATGTGTTAATAAATCATCCCGGGAATCACCCAGGTATTCTTTAATTTTTTCTATATTGTACATCATATTTGTACTTTCTTTTAAATAATTGTTTTTATTTTTTCATTTTCCGTTTTAAGAATTGCGCATTAATGGCGACAATTATAGTGCTCAGGCTCATAAAAACAGCCCCTACTGCAGGGCCTAACACAAAGCCCGCAGAGTATAAAACACCTGCGGCCAGCGGGATCGCCACTGTATTATAACCTGTGGCCCAAACGAGGTTTTGGATCATTTTGTTGTAGGTTGCTTTACCAAACAAAATCAGATTGGCAATATCTTTTGGATTGCTGTTTACCAGCACGATATCGGCTGTTTCAGCCGCTATATCCGTTCCCGATCCCACGGCAATGCCCACATTGGCTTGTGCCAGCGCCGGTGCATCGTTTACGCCGTCGCCGGTCATGGCTACAAATTCGCCCTTGCCCTGTAGTTCTTTTACGACCTCCACTTTTTGATGGGGTAAAACCTCAGAGAAATAGCCATCCAACCCAAGTTCGGATGCAACTGCTTTGGCCACTCTTTCATTATCGCCGGTAGCCATAAATGTTTTGATATTGTTATCTTTAAATGTTTTGATGGCTTCCCTGCTTTCGGGGCGAATGGCATCCGACAGCGCGATATAACCTGCAACCTTTTCATCTATAATTACAAACACCACTGTTTCCGCCTCGCTTGAAACGGAACCTTCGGGCATTTCCCAGTTTTTCTCTTTTAAGTAACCGGGGCTTACTACTTTCACTTGTTTCCCTTCAACCTTAGCTTCAACACCCTTTCCGGTAATGGCGTTAAATTTTTCAGTTTTGGGGATATTTACTTTCAATTCTTTCAGTTTATTTATGATGCCAACAGCAATCGGGTGTTCCGAGTTTTGCTCCAAAGCGCCGGCCAGGCGGAACATTTCTTCTTTTTTTATTGCTTTGTTTATCGATTCATACCTGGCAACGCCAAAAACACCCGTTGTCAAGGTTCCTGTTTTATCAAACAGAAGTGTCGTAATTTTTCTTGATTCTTCAAAGGCTGTGCGGTTGCGGATGAGCAGGCCGTTTTGCGCCGACACGGCCGTTGAAATGGCCACTACCAGCGGTATGGCCAGCCCTAACGCGTGCGGACAGGCAATAACCATGACCGTGACCATCCGTTCCAGGGCAAAAACAAAATCGTAGCCAAGCAACAGCCACACGGTTAAAGTCCCAAACCCAATGGTAAGGGCAATGTAAGTAAGCCATTTAGCCGCCCTGTCGGAAAGGTTCTGCATTTTCGACTTGCTTTTTTGTGCCTCTTCAACCATTTTTATCACCTTGTTCAGGTAGCTGTCCTTACCGGTGCCCACAACCTTTACTTTCAGTGATCCGTTGCCATTAATGGATCCCCCGATCACCTTATCGTCCTTTTCTTTTTTTACCGGTTTTGATTCGCCCGTAAGCATCGACTCGTTCAGGTAACTGCTACCATCCACTATAACCCCGTCAGCCGATACTTTCTCTCCGGGTTTGATAAGGATGATATCATTTTTTTTGAGTTCTTCCAGTTTCACATCTTCCACCTGGTCGCCTTTCACCCGGTGCGCTTCGGCAGGCATCATGCTTACCAGCAATTGAAGGGCCTTTGATGCTCCCAATACCGATTTCATTTCCAGCCAGTGGCCCAATAACATGATGTCGATCAATGTAACAAGCTCCCAGAAAAAATCTTCTCCTTTAAGTCCAAATACAGTCGCAGCACTGTAAAAATAAGCGACTGAAATAGCCATTGATATCAATGTCATCATTCCGGGGCCTTTGGCTTTTATCTCCTCATAAAACCCTTTTAGAAAAGGCCAGCCACCCCAAAAATAAACAAAGGTAGAAAGGATCAGCAGAATATATTTGTTGCCCGGGAGTAGCCACTCGTAACCCAAAAAATTCTGGATCATGGGTGAGAAAACCAGAATTGGGATTGAAATGATGGTTGAAACCCAAAACCGTGTGCGAAAGTCTTTGATCATCATGGCATGGTGATCGTGTGACCCGTCACCGTGGCCACCGTGATTACCTTTTTTCTGCTTGTGCCCTTCATGATGTTTATGCTGTTTATGCCCCTCATGATTTTTGTGTTCTTCATGATGTTCATGCGCCTTGTGGTGTTCGTGCTCCTGATGATTGTGTTGCTTATCCATTTCGCTTCATTTTAATTTATCAGATGACATTTTTCTGCTTTAATATTTGGGTTACTGTATTTTGTTTTCCAGCGGTAACCCCAGTGTTACCCAGTCGTGCATGCCGCCGCGGTAGTACAGTATTTTTTCGGGTGGGAAACCGGCCTCCAGCAAATTATGGATGGCTGACGGGGACTGCGGACATTGCGGCCCGTTGCAAAAAAAGATGGACGGCTGGCCGCGGTCCAGTTCGCCCATTCTTTTGGTTATTTCATTATGCGGGATGTTTTTAGCCCCCGGGATAGTGGAAACATCATAAAATCCGGGTGTTCGGGCATCGATAATCGGGAGCCCTTTTTCCCGGAATTCATTTACTTCTATTTCATCTACGGTGCGCACACCTTTTGCAACCTGCATAGGCTGTATTATTCCCCAGGTGGTATCTACATTTACCAGGCCCTTTTCGCCTTTTACAGGCTGTGGTACCATTTGTGTTTCGTCTCTTTTTTGCGGTCGTTTGTCTTTAATATCCATATTTTTCTTTTAAAAATTAACGGTTAAAGCCTGCCTCGCCGGACAGGCAGGCATGGCGTAAAGGTTAGAAACGTTTGCCCCGTTCCTGTTTCCCCTCCTGAGAGGGTTTACCCCTCCTGAACGATAAGTCGGGCAGGGGGAGGCCCTACTTCTATAAATCCTTTTTACGTTCTTCAAATTCCTGTTTATTAATTTCTCCTTTGGCATAACGCTCTTTTAAAATATCGAGCGCCGATTTGCCGGGGCTTTTGCCGGGGCTGTTGTTCCTGTTGAACCTTTGCCCCAGCGGCCAGATAGCGGCAATCAGCACAACAATACCTATTATCCACCATAAGCCCATTCCTCCCATCATAATTTCCTCCTTTCTTTTTTATGATTGTTCCGATTTTGCATCATTTACGCGTTCATCCCTCCATCAATCACCTGCGTGGTACCGGTTATGAACTGACTGTCATCGCCGGCAAGAAACAATACCGCTTTAGCGATTTCTTCGGGTTTGGCATAGCGGCCCAACGGAATGGTTTGTTCGAAGCTTTTTTTTGCTTCATCACCCTGTCCGGGCGCAAAGCCGTTTTCGAGCGAACGCATCATTCTGTTATCGACAGGCGAGGGATTGATGGTATTAACCCTGATCTTTTTTTCTGCCACTTCATAAGCCAGACTCCGCATCAGGCCTATGATGGCGTGCTTGCTGGCAACATAAGCGCTTACATTGGGCGTGCCGGCTAACCCGGCAACCGAGGAGCTCAAAATGATGCTTCCACCATCGGCCATAAGCGGGACAATATATTTATTGCCCGACCATACTCCTTTCACATTCACCGCCATCACTTTGTCAAACTCATCCTCAGGATAGTCGGTTACCGGTTTTACTACACCTTCGATACCTGCATTGTTGAAAAATATATCTACACTACCAAAGGTTTTTTTTGCTTCATTGGCATAACGTTTTACATCATCTGTATTTGATACATCTGCTGCACACCACGATATATTTTCATTTCCCAGTTCCGCTGCTGTTTGTTTCAGAGCCTCTTCATCCAGGTCAATCAAAAGAACTTTAGCGCCTTCTTCCAAAAACAGGGCGGCGGTTGCTTTTCCAATGCTTCCTGCACCACCGGTGATGACGGCTGTTTTATTCTCAAGTTTTTTCATGATTTCCAAGTTCTTACATTTTAAAATTTATAATCAACTATCTTTTAGCATTAATATTATTTAAATGTTTGAAGGGTTCGACAGACATCATTCAACAAATTATAACGCATGAATCACGCGTTGCAATTTTTCTTCTATCTCATTGGCCACTTCGGTTAAAACGCGGTTGTCAACAGCCAGCATTGATGCCACCGGGTTAACCGCGGCTACTTCTGTTTTACCATCGTCCAGTTCCTGAACAATGACATTGCAAGGCAACATGGTACCGATTTTGTTTTCATACTGAAGGGCCTGAAAAGCTTTTGGAGGATTGCATGCACCCAATATCTTGTATCTTCTGAAATCCACATCGAGCTTTTCCTTTAGCTTTTCGTGGATGTCGATTTCTGAAAGCACGCCAAAGCCTTCCTTTTTCAATTCTTCTGTTACTTTTTCTACGGCTTCGTCAAAGGCATAATCTGTTGTTCTTTCGATGTAATACTTCATGTTGTTTTGTTTTTATTTTTTAACTCCGTTATTGTTTTCTGGCCAGGCATGCCGACCGATGCAACTTCATCGTTCACCAGAAGAACAGGTGATCTTTTTAATTGATATGTTTCCACCAGTTCCGGGTGGTCTTCAAAATATTTGAGTTTGTACTGCAGCCCGTTATCCTGCAACTGTTCTTCAAGTTTTGGCCTGTGATTGCAGCCTTTTGTCGCTAATATTGTAATCTTCATATTGTTCACATTAAATCTTTCTTCCGTTCTTCAAATTCCTGCTTGTCAATTTCTCCACTGGCATAGCGCTCTTTTAAAATATCGAGCGCCGACTTGCCCGGACTTTGGCCGGCGTTGTTGTTCTGGTTCATTCCCTTAACAACCATCCAAACAACAGCGATTACGATAATAAGCCCGATGATCCACCACCAGCCCATTCCCATTCCCCAGCCGTGTCCGTAATCTCCCATCATAATTTACTCCTTTCCTTATTACTGGTTATTTTGATTTTGCATCATGCCGCCGCCATTGTTTTGCATCATTCCGCCGCGGTTCTTGTTCATCATTCCGCCTTGCATCATTGTATTTTTCAATTGCTCTTTCTGTTCACTGGTGAGCACTGCTTTCATTTTTCCGGCGGTTTCATAAGCGGCTGTTTTCATGTCGATTTTTGTTTCGGAACATGCTTCCATCTGGTTTTTCACCTGGCTTGCCGAAGCGTTATCAGCCAACAAATTTTTCAGTTTCATCTGTTTTTTGCGCAATTCTGCCTGGTAATCGAGTTGTTGTTTTTTAAACTCGGTTTGCAAATCGAAAAGTTGATTCACCTGGTCATCGGTAAGCGACAGTTGTTGCTGCATGTTGGGCAGGCGGTTTACCATCATACCGAATTTTTTCATGGGCATGTTTTGGTTCATCATTTGGCCGCACATAGGACACATACCGTTGCCCATCATTCCCTGCATCATTCCGCCGCCTTGCATCATTCCACCTTGCATCATTCCGCTGTTTTGCATCATCATGCCTTGTTGTTGGTTTTGTTCGTTGTTGTGGTCGTGGCCCGTTTGGGCGCTTGCTGTGTACCCCGCCATAAACAGGAGGGCTGTTGCGATAATTACTAACTTTTTCATCTTTTTCATGTCATTAAATTTTAAATTGTTTTACAAAGTACGTGAAAATTAATTGCTTAACTGTTATATAATTTTTAAAAGATATTATAGTATTTTATTATTTTCATTGTTTGTAGTTGGTTATCCGAATGAGTTTGACAATATCGGACCATAAATTTTCAACCCAGATGTTTTTGGGTTCAAAACCGGCTCTCAATAAATTATCAACCGTTTCACGGTTAATATTTGCCCCGTAAATATTCAGGGGAATAAAATTGAAGGCATCCATTAACGGCCCGACCACTTTGTTGTGGCTGCGTACGTGTTCGAGCATCAGTATTTTACCGCCGTTTTTGCACACGCGCCTGATTTCTTTCAAGCCCTGCACGGGGTGAGGAACTGAACAAAATACGCAGGAGGTAACTACCGTGTCGAAAGTATTGTCCTTAAAACTCATTTCTTCGGCATCCATTTCCAAAAGCTGTGTATTTGCAGCCCGGTTGGTTTTATTTCGGGCTTTTTTAATCATTTTTTCGCTGAAATCTATCCCGGTCAATTCCACATCTTTCGGGTAAAACGGTAAATTTTTACCTGTCCCGATGCCAACCTCAAGCGTTTTGCCGATGGCTTCGGCCAGCATCTTCTTTCTCCATTTAGCGAAACCCATTTCCATGGGCCTATCCATGAAATCGTAAACCCCGGCAATGCGGTTATATCTATTTCTTATTTTATTCGTCTTGCTGTTCAATGTAATTTCCACCAGGGCCCACTTCTTCAATAAAAACCATTTGCGAACCAAGATGACCTGCCAGGCTAACCGTAAGGGCCGAAGCTCCCAAAACCAGAAAAACAATTACTTCAAACCAGGTTTTACGCATAGTAAAATGGCTGATTAGTTTTAGTACCAGCGCGGTGCCAGCCAGCCAAAGGGTGAGGTACGCGTAATATTCATGCGTTTCAAAAATCTGTTGGACATTTTCAGGTAGTTCGCTGGTGTGCGGATGAAATACCAGCCCGGCCAGCAGCCCTCCGATAAATCCGCCTGCGAGTAAAAAGATGGTAACCCAACTCATCTCTTTCCGGTAAGCAAACAACCCGATGAATTGGGAGAGCACTGCTAACAGTAAAAGAACAATAGGAAAATGTACAACCATCGGGTGGAGGTTCGGGAACTGGCTCCAGGGGGCAAAAATTGAATTTTCAGTAGCCGGAATTTCCCCAGCTTCGGGCAATCCTTCTTCAACAACCACCGATGTTTCCTCTGTTGCTGAATCGCTGTAAGAATGTTCCTGCGCAAGTACAGGAAAACTTATCAGTAAAATAAGCGTGAACAACGCGATAATTTTGTCAATTTGTACCATAATGTATTGTTTTATCCTACCTATGGAACAAGGGGTTGCCCGAATGGATGCCTTTGGCACAACCCCTTGTTTTCCAGAAAAGATGTTGGTTAATCTGTTACTTCGTAATTCCGCATCATTCCCATGTCTTCATGTTCCAGGTTGTGGCAGTGATAGACATAGATTCCTTTAAAATCTTCAAATTTCATCATTATCTTCACTTTCATTCCGGGCATAAGCAGAAAGGTATCCTGCCAGCCGTCATCCATGAAACCGTCTTTTACTGATTCCCAAACTGCCCGCTGCATCCCTGAAACCTCCCGTTCAATAATTTGAAATTGAAGGCCGTGCAGGTGTACCGGGTGCGGCATGCGCATCATGTCCTGCATCATTCCCATGCCGCGGCCATTGTCGCTGTTAATAAATTCCCACATTTCTGTGGTGTTCAGTTTTACTTTTTCCCATTCAGCCACCTCGGTCATCCCAAATGTTTCACCATTGATAACCCACTGCATCCGCTGGTTATAGAAATGAAATTGGCGGGGATTACCGCTGTTTACAGCGTTCGTTGGATTAAGCGGCGTTATCGTTGAAAGCTTTGAAGGCAATTCCATTTTTTTGCCGGTGTTTTCTGTCACTTTGAAAGCGGCCACATTAAATGCAATCCCATTTTCAACACCATCGGGTTGCATCATTCCACCACCCATTCCACGCCCCATCATTCCGCCGCCCATTCCCATGGAGGTGCCGTCGCTAAAGGCAAGGCTTTGTAATTGGATTTCGTTTCCTGTGTTCTGCCCCGAAAAATCTTTCCATATTTCGGCACGCTGTCCGGGGGCAAGCATCAGGTAAGGTTTTTTAACCGGTTTTTCGAGCAAGCCTCCGTCGGCCCCGATTACAATAACATCCTCGCCGTCGTTCCACGCCAGTTTATAAATACGCGAGTTGGAACCGTTGAGCACCCTGAACCAGTACGTGGATTTTGAAACATTAAACGTGGTATCGGGATTTCCGTTCACCAAAACCCGGTTTCCGAGAAAACCCTGCATTTGCCCCATCCGGTTGTTTTGCAAATAAACCAGTTGGTTGCTGTTGTCGAACATCCTGTCCTGGATAATCAGCGGGACATCGTTTTCGCCGGAAGGCAAACCGCTATTGTTATCTTCTACAATAAACAATCCGGCCAGTCCCTGGTACACCTGTGGCCCGGTAATTTTATCGGGGTGCGGATGAAACCAATACGTGCCAGGGCGATTGTTCACTTCGAATTCGTATATGTATTGTTCGCCGTTTTCTATCGCGTACATGGGGTGCCCGTCCATTTCGGGCGGGATGTGCAGACCATGCCAGTGAATTACGCTTTCGCGGGGGAGTTGGTTTTTAAAGCGGATGCGGATTTTCTGCCCTTGTTTTACGCGAATTACGGGGCAGAGGTGTGAACCTGCAAGTTTTTCGAGAGCGTACTGCTCTCCTTTTAACAGCTTTGACTGATAAGTATAAACGTTTGTTTTGTTGCCCGAAAAAAGTTGCAATTCGGATGGGGCGGCTGTTAGTTCGATGTCGGTTTCCGGGTTAAAACTTTCGTTTACGTTGTAATTTCCCGGAATTGTTTTTTGCTGCCCGTTGGTAGTGCAAAAAGCCAATGATGGCAATAAAGTGGTAAGTGCAACTCCTCTGGCTGATTTTTTTAAAAACTGGTAACGGTTCATTTAATTCTTTTTTTGTATTTCTTTTTGTGGAAAAGACCATGCCAACTTCCACAATATATTACAAAACATCTAAAACACTAATTATCTGCCTGTTAATAGGGGGGGTATTTGAGGCGGGCCAGGTGTAGAAAAACAACCCCACTTTTTGGGGAATATTACCAACAGAATTGATACTGAAACAGATAAGAACAGTTTTTCTGATTTTTCTTATATTCCCAATTTTAAAAATAAAGAAGGAGTAAATGGAATGGCTTCCGAATGAACATTTACAATCTCCGATGTACTCGATTCAACCCGTCGCAAATTGGAGTATTTTATATTTGCACGGTTCAATACATTCAGAACGGAAAGCCCTAAATTTCCATAAACTTTGCCTTTGCTGAATTTATAAACTACAGCGGCATCGAGCCTGCTGTAAAAGGGAATTGATGTGTCGTTATCATTAAAACTTTTCATAATTTCGAAACCCGAACCATAAACATAATTGGCTGAAAAATAGAGGGATTTCCAATTATAGATTCCGGCAAATTTAAGTTCGTGTCGCTGGTCGTGGGGTGCAAGCCGATAATGGTTTGAAGGGTCGAACGAAAAATTTTCTTCCACTTTGCTTAGGGTATATGAAACCCAGGCTACATTCTTTTTGTATTCTTTTTTTAAGTAAAAATCAATGCCATAACTTCTACTTTTTCCTGAATAAAAACCTTCACCGGTTTCCATTGTCTCATTGTAGTATCGGGTAATCCCGTCGGTTTTTTTAAAATAACCCTCAACGCTTAGCAAAAAATCGTTTTTGTTGTATGAAATTCCACCAACCCAATGTTGTGCGTTTAATGCCGGAATTGTCTTACCGTCACTGGCTGTCCAAAACCAGGAATAATTCAGGTTATTATCAACAAATGATGTTTTGGATATAAACTGGTGATATTGTCCCCATGCAGCATTTAATCTTACGGTTTCGGAAAGGTTAAAGGAAGCGCTCAACCGGGGTTCGTAAAACATTTTACCTGTTTCATTTTCGTAAATTGCGCGCAACCCGGGTTTTACTGTAAATTTTTTGTTTACCGGAAATGTACCCTGGACAAACCCGGTATATTTTTCAGATAAGCCATTTAAGTCGATTAGGTCCTGACCTTCTTCTTTTCGGTAAAGCAATACATTGTTCTGTTGAAAATCCAAACCTAAGTCAAGCTGAATCCCATTAATAAGAGAAACATGATGCACTATTTTAACGGAAGATTCATCTATTTCATTATCAACCTGTACTATTTCGTTGTTGCTTTGCCCACTTTCATGTCCCATTCCGTGTTCCCCGTTATTTCCCATCATTTCTGATGAGGAATTGAACTCAGTTGTTTCATTGTCGAACCTAGAATGGCTTATGCTTATTTCACTTTTATGATTGCTTCCCCAAAATTTTGAATAACCAGCTGACGCCCCAAATTGTTTGTTCCTTTCATTGTAGTTATTGCCCAACTGAAAATTATCGAACTCTCTCTCGATATCGTAGGAATAGCGGTCGCCCCCGCTATAAAACGAAGCTGAAAAAATATCGTCTTTTTCGCCGCGGTATGTATATTTTAAATTGGCATCGCTGAATTTGTAGTCGGGGACCACCAGCACATCAACCATCCCATTGAAATTGTCGTGATTTCCATTATGCTGATTAGCTGAATTCGACATATCCCTGTGCCCAAAAATATTCAAATCATAGGGATTGTAAAGTTCGTAATACGTTTGCCGGTAAGCGCCAACCAGCGTAGATTTTCTGCTTACCGGAATCTCAACTAAAGAATTGACGGTTGAGTTATTCACGTTAAGCGTGATTGAGGGTTTTGCCTGATTTCCGTTTTTGCCTGTAATACGGATAATCCCGCCAACCCTGTCTCCATAACCGGCTTCGTAGCCCCCTTTTAAAACACGGATAGTTTTAATAAGCAGGGGGTTTACAACCCCAATATTATCATTAAAATTTTTAAGCCCGAAAATTGTAAATCCATCCAGTTCAATTTTGCTTTGACCTTCATAACCTCCCCAGACCAGCAAATCTGACGATTGTTCGCCGGATGCCAAAACCCCGGGCATTAAACGCAAAACATTGTAAACGGCATTGTCGCCGTAACCGGGAAGAAAGGGTGCAATGGTATGGTTTATTTTCATGTGTCCGGCGGCATTTCCAATCAGGGTCGCCCTTTCAACATCAAACCCTTCAACTTTTACTTCTTTTAGCTCGGTTACCGAAGGGGTAAGTTCAAATTGTTGATTTACGCTGCTCGTGAACAAGGTATCGTAAATATAGTAGCCTAAATGGGAAATTTGCATGTTAAAAGACGTGTCGGCAGAAGCGAGAAAATTGAAATTCCCATTTTGGTCGGACTGCACCTGCCGGTTGTTAATGAGGATGTAAGAAAATGGCAGCGGTTCGTATGTTTCTGCTTCAACCACCTGTCCGCTAATGTTTGTGATTTTATTTTTTGTGTTGGCGGTTGTTTCCTGCGACCGAAAAATGACAAACACCTCGCCGCTCTTATCAAATTCGAGCGGAAACCCTTGCAACAGGTAAGAAACAACAGCCTGTTTCGATTCAAATTCCTGGCGAACGGTGATTTTGAACTTCGAAAGGAACTTGTCATCGAATGTGAACTGAAAACCATATTTGTCCCGCAACTCAATAAAAACTTCATCAAGCGGAATGTCCACCGCATCAACTCTTATTTTTTGCGATTGAGCTATTACGTTCCACGAAATGAACAACAGGAACAGCATTAAAAATATGGAATTCTTCACTTTTTAGTTATCGCCGGTTATTAAATAATTTGATTCCGACTTTTTAACGTATGTATAGCCCAAAGGTTTACAAACCATTGACAACACCTTCTCAACATCAGGGTCTTTTTGAAAACTAACCGAGATAGTTCTTTTTAATGTCAGGTCCGTTGTAATTGATACACCATACTGCCGTTCAATCTCTTTAACTACTTCACCGAACGGGGCGGCTGTATAAACAAACTGGTTGAACCTCCAGGACGTGATATTTTCAGGCGAAATATTTACCAGTTGGTATAAAATCTTTCCTGATTTTAAAATTACCTGTTCATTAGGGTTTAAAATAACCGGGGCATCTTTTGTTCCTGAAACATTTACTTTCCCGGTCACACATAAAACGCGGTATGTATCATCGCGTGAGAAAATGTTAAAAGATGTGCCTAAAACCGAAGTTTTTCCATATTTTGAATTAACTGTAAATTTTTTCCCTTTTTGAACTTCAAAAAAGCCCTCGCCTTCAAACTGAACACTCCTGACCACCTGCCACCGGAAAGGATAAACCTTTAATGTTGATGCGGCATTTAATTCCACAATTGAGCCATCGGGCAATGTAGCGGAGAGATGTTCCCCTTTTGGGGCAACATACGTATTGTTGTAAAACCAACCAAAAGAACCGATTCCGACGAGAATTAAAAAAGAGGCTGCAAAACTTAGTTTCATAATGCGGCTTTTAAAATCAACCGTTTTGTCTTTCTTTTCCTGAAACAATCTGTCAAAATTATTTTCCCAGATTAGCCCTTTGTTTTCGCCCCACTCAACTTTTGCTCCCAAGAACAATCTTTCGGTTTCCGCATTTATTTGCTCTATGCTGTTCATCTGTTTCATTTTAATCAGTTGCAATTAATGACGTACGTAAAAAGTTTAGCGCATTTTTCATCCTTTTTTCAACTGCTTTTACACTTAGCCCGAGCCGGTTTGCAATTTCCTTATACATAAGCCCATCTATCCTGCTCATCAGAAATACTGTTCTTTCCCTATCCGGCATTTCAAGTATCAAAGTTTCGTATTTCTCTTTTAGTTGGTCAAAAGACAAAAGTTCCTCAGGCGAATAATCCTGGTCCTGAAATGTGATATTCTGAAACAACAGTTTCGTTCTCTTTTGATGGTGAAAATGATTAATAAATAAATCGGACGCCATTTTATACAGCAAGCCATTTACATGGTTTAACCTGATTTTCTCTCTTTTTTCCCACAATTTCAAAAAACATTCCTGGGCAATATCGGTAGCAAGTTCGGTATCGTTGCAGCGGTAGAAAGCGTAGCTACGTATTTCATCGAAATTCGTATCGAATATTTTTTTAAAATCTTCTTTTGTCAATGTTTCAGATTTCTGTGATACTTAGCAAAACAAAGAATGTAATGCTTTGGTTTCAATTCATTTGTTTATTCTGCGGAGGTGCAGTTTATTACGTAAACCAATCGAAACCAAAGCAAATTCTTAAAGCAAGCTTTTAACCATTGCCATGTCCCGTACCGTGACCCTGTCCCATCCCATTTCCATTGCCCGTGCCATTTCCATTGTCATGGTTTGTGCCGGTTTCGTTGCCATGTTGGTTTGAGTGTCCCATTCCCATTCCATTTACCTGGTTACCTGCACAATGGTCGTTTTCCGAAAGGATAATTTCCACGGGGTCTTCCCCATTTTTAGCAACTATGGCAACATCGTCACAATCGCCATTACCGTAATCCAGGGTTGCAACAACATTTCCTCCCTGCGATAATTCAATTACTCCTTGTGTGAAATACCTGCAGCCACTTGGTTTGATTAATGGTTCCACAATATCTTTTCTGTAAATGGTTTCCGTCCCGTTTTCGGTAATTGTATTTGTAACATGCCCGGTAACCTGCATCACATCGTCTGTCTGGTCCAGGTTTGTTTCAGCCCCTTCAATCCATTCCCGTACGATTTCCGATTCGCGGTGAATAGTGGAGCCATCCGGCATGGTAATCATTATATCACCCGTAACTGAATGAATCCCTCCGTTTTGATGGGCACCGGAAATGTGGATGGTTGTCATTCCGGAAATGCTCATGGAATCTACGGAAAAACCATCATACGTGATTTTACGCGTAAATCCTTCGCCGTTGGGTTCTTCCGAAGTATGAAGTATCATTGCCCCGCTCATAACCCTTCCGTTGTTGAGCTGTGTTCCCATGCCGTAATCCATAACCAGCGAATCGGGATATTGCCCCTGGTTACCGTGCATACTGTATTCGGGGTGTTGCCCCGTCATGTAGTGCATTGAATTGTTTGAACTCCAATTCATTCCGCCGCCGTGCATTCCACCGCCGTGCATCATTCCGCCGCCCTGTATTCCGGTCATCATGCCTTCGGCGCCAATAAAAAAGTCGCTTTCATAATTCATATCTGCCATTGCATTGTCAACCGAAATTTCGTTTACAACAATTTGGGCTGATTTTTCTTCCAACTCTTCTGCCTGCGAAAATAAATCCTGGTCTTTCTGGCAGGAAACAACGAATACAGAAAGTGCTACTACAATAATTCCAAATAATGTTCTCATGTTTCTAAATTTAAATGTTTTTGTCATTCTTTAGTAGTACACCCAATAAGTTGCGCCCAACCCTACCTGTAAATCGATATTAACAAAAATTTTTATTTGCACCGTTCTCCAAAATCTTCGTTTGAAATTTTAATAATGACGGTCAGACAAGTCAGGTAGTCTTTAAAATATTGCCATTTCCATCGGTTTGTATTTCAAAACTGTATTTTATGGTAGCCGACTTTTCCAGAATTCTCGAAACGGAACAATATTTTTCCATTGAAAGTTCAATGGCTTTTTTGGCCTTATGGGGTTCGATTTTACCAGTAAGAATAAAATGAACATGAATTTGAGTGAAAAGTGCGGGGGTTTTGCCCTCTTCCCTTTCAGCTTCTATTTCAACCTTAATATCTTTTAAATCCTGTCGCTGTTTTTTAAGGATATTAATAATATCGATGGAACTACACCCTCCCAATGCAGAAAGTAGTAATTGCATTGGCCGCATTCCCTTATTGCCTCCTCCAATTTCTGGAGCGGCATCCATTAATATACTTTGTCCCTCAGGATTAGTCGCTTTCAGGTTATAATTGTTGTCAACCTTGTTTATTTCAATTTTCATCTAATATTTTTTAATTGAACTGTCAACTTCATCTGCCCATGCATAAATTCCCCCTTTTAGATTGTAAAGATGTTCAATATTTTGCTTTTGAGCGATTCGATTAATTACTTCAGCGCTCCTGCGACCGGTACGGCAATAAAAAACTATTTTCGGCGCCTCCTGAATTTTATGAAAGTTGTCTTCAACCGTGTCAAAAGGTATTAATTTTCCACCAATGTCTGCGATTTCTTTTTCCCAGCGTTCCCGAACGTCAACCAGTATAATATTTTCATCATCATCCAGCAACGATTTTAGTTCTGTTGCAGTTATTTCCTTTACTTCATAACCTGGTTGAAGATTATCGTCCAGATTTTCGTAGTAAGAAATAGCTGCATCTGCAAAAGATATTACTGAATCTTTTTGTTTTAACAGCCCGGAGAAATTTCCTTCTTTAACCAGCTCAAACAACCTTGAGTAATGTTCCGGAATTTTACCTTTCTCAATGAACTGTTTTTGAATCAAATGAACCAATTGTGAATCTTCACCGGTATTTTCTTTTAAGGAAAGGCTTAGCACCTTCGAGGCTGCAAATACAAGTTCATGCAACAAAATTGTTTGCTCTTCAACCTCCTGCTGCCCGGGAAGGGATTCTTTACATTTCCTTATTATTTTGATTTCTGATTCTATCATATCAAGCAAGCCTGCTGAACACTCCCCTCCACCACGGGTTTTCAGGGTGAATAATTCGTTATTTCCCCAATCGCTATAATATTTCTTATTTTCTTCGAAAGATGGAATTTTACTGTACTTTTCGAACAATGCGTCGATTTCAATCCTTCCGTTTTCTACAAATTCACGGAAACTTATGTCTTTATATTTTTGTTGGTAAAGAAAAAGCAAATCACTGGTAAATTCAGGTAAATCTTTTGCTGCAATTTCACCTAATTTTATTGGCAACAGCGAATTGTGTTCTCCAATAACTGCTCCGGCAAAAACATTGTACGAAGGGTAAATCCTTCCGTTGCGGCTAACCCTCCCGGCAAAACCTAAATCTGCTACAAGATGTTGTCCGCAGGAATTTGGACAACCGCTAATATTTATTGTTATATCTTTAATATCATTTACCCAGTCTTTGTCAATTAATTTATCGTAAATCGATTTTAATCCACCCTTTGAAAAGCAAATTCCCAACTGGCAGGTATCTGCTCCTGTACATGAAACCAAATTTCCCGGCAAATAAGGTGTTTTTACTTCCAGTCCAATATTATTTAGTTTTTCAAATAAATTTCCCAAATACGAACCAGGGATATTTCGGAGGTGAATATTCTGTCTGCGCGAAAAACGTATGGTATCATTTCCAAAACAACCTGCAAAGTTGGCAATTTCCTGTGCCTGTTCGTTGGTAAGGTTCCCGTGCATCACCGGAATTTCAACAGTATATAAATCTTCCTGTTTTTGTTCCTTCACATAGTTTTGTTTCCATTTTTTAATACCAGAATAATTTTTAGTGTCGGCAGTCAGACCTTCAGGTACAATATTTTTATGAATTGGATATTCAGTCAATTTAACGGGATGCCTGTTTTTATGTTGGTTGTACGTTTCTTCAAAAAGTTGAAATACTTTATCTTTACCAAGTTTGTAAAACAAATAGCGCAAACGGGCCTTGTGTCGGTTTTTCCGGTTTCCGTACTTATGAAACATTTCTACCACCGCCAGGGCAATGTCAAATATTTTATTGGCAGGAATAAAATCAAACAGAACTTCTCCCACCATTGGTTTAACGGAAGGCGACCCTCCCAGAAAAACTTTAAAACCTTTTTCCCCGTTTTTTATTTTGGCAATAAATCCCAAATCGTTATAAGCAGCCAAAGCAGAATCACTCTCTGAATTGGAAAACGCAATTTTTAATTTTCGGGGAAGGTCAAATGATTTTTCTTTTCGTATCAAAAAATCGGTAAGCCCTATATTATAGGGTGTTACATCAAACACTTCTTCGCGGGAAACTCCTGAATCAATTGAAGCTGTTATATTTCTTACCGTATTTCCTCCGCCGCCTTTGGTTGACAATCCCATTCTGTAAAGTTCGTCTAATATTTTCGTGGTGTCCGAAAGTTTTATATTATGTAATTGAATTTCCTGGCGGGTCGTGATATGAAGGAATTTGGAACCGGATTGCCCGGCAAGATTACTTACTCCAAGCAACTGAGCAGGAGTAATTGTCCCTCCAGCGCAACGAATCCGTATCATGAAGGTTCCTTTGGTACGTTGTTCGTAAATTCCCCTTACAACCCTGAAAACTTTAAACTGTAAAGCATCTGCATTATTATTCAGGCTATTATTGACCCAATCATGGTATTGGTTTAATTCTGTTGTATAATTTTCCGGTATATTGTACATCGGTCTGTTTTTAAAGATTTTTTTTAATTAAATTCTGAAAGATATCGTTCTCCCGAGTCGGGAAGAATGGCTACTATAAGTTCATTTTTATATTTTTTTTGTTGTGCTATTTTTAATGCTGCGCAAACGGCAGCGCCCGAAGATATTCCGCACAATATACCTTCCAGCTTAGCAAGTAACCGTGCTGTATCTAAAGCTTCCTTGTCGCCAATGCTGATTATCTCATCAATAATATCTTTGTTAAGTATTTTAGGAATGAACCCGGGGCCTGTACCCGGAATTTTATGTTTCCCGGGTTCGCCGCCTGATAAAACCGAAGAAGAAGCCGGTTCTACAGCTACTATTTTAATCTCGGGATTTTTACTTTTTAATATTTCTGCTGTCCCGGTAATGGTTCCTCCTGTTCCGGCACAGGCAACCAAAATGTCAATTTTGCCATTTGTTTGCTCCCATAATTCAACAGCCGTTGTTTTCCGGTGAATTTCCGGATTTGCCGGATTCTCGAATTGCATAGGCATAAACGAATTTTTTGTTTCCTTAAGCATTTGCCCTGCTTTCGCAATCGCACCTTTCATCCCTTCGTCAGCCGGTGTCAGGATTAATGTTGCACCGTATGCTCTGAGTATATTTCTTCTTTCAATACTCATGTTTTCCGGCATTGTAAGAATAAGAGGGTAACCTTTAACAGCACAAACAAGAGCAAGTCCAATTCCTGTGTTTCCACTCGTTGGCTCAACAATAGAGGTTCCGGGTTTAATCAATCCGCTTTTTTCCGCAGATTCTATCATTGAAAGAGCAGTCCGGTCTTTAACTGAACCTCCTGGATTAAAAGACTCCAGTTTTGCATAAATCCGGGCACGATTAGCATTTATTGAGTTTAACTGAACCAGTGGAGTCTTACCAATGGTTTCTGTTATATTTTTAAATACACTATTCATTTTGAAACTATTTAAACCGGAGTTTCTTCCATTACCTCCACTGAGGTTAAATTGAAGTTTAAAGGTGTAGGCGAGGAAAGGTTATCGTTAATCGGACAACGATTTTTGATTGTATCAATCCAAGTTCTGATTTTTTCCGCCGGGGCATCCGTAACCGGTGCAAAATCCACACTAATGTGTTTGAAGCCTGCGCGTTCATCGTTGGATTGGCCAAATAGCCGTGCCGGGTTCAGGTTTCCTTCTACCTTAATACTTAATTTTTCAACTTTTATGCCCAGCTCTTTAGCAGTTAAGTGGGCAACCACATTAATACATCCGGCATAACTTGCAAGTAAATACTCGACCGGGTTGGCCCCGAAGTCGTCCCCGCCAAGAACGGGTGGTTCGTCGATTACGATACTAAACTGTCTTGCATCGGCAACAAAGCGTGCTGCCGTTTGAGCTTCTCCCTGAATTTGAAAATTTAAATCTGTCATAATTTTTTGATTTTTTTGGATAAAAAAAAAGCCCTTCACATTTTGTGAAAGGCTTCCCTATAATAATTAAAGATTAATTTTTAAACGGAAATAATATCAACACCTTCCACATGCCTGAAGAGCATACAGCAACACATATTCATTATGTTGTTTATGGAAAATGTTTTATACATTTAAAAGCTTTTTTATTTAATAATCCTATTGCTTTTGTAGGGTACAAACGTATAAAAATATTTTTAAAACAATAACACCGTTAGAAAAATAAATGAATTTTCACTTTAATTCAATTCGTTTTTAAACAAACAAGAACTACCGACTGCTTTAAAGCAAGCAGTTCCAATTGAAATGTATTTTTATTTTCCCTGAACTAAGCTTCAAATTAGTCTGTAAACAAGTAAAACAGGTAATGGCTATTGGTCCATCGCTTAAAATGTAACCACTTTATCGCTATCGACCACCCACTGGATAAGTTCCGCCATGGTGCTGATTTCGGCGCCTTCAATCAGAGATACGTTTTTCAACCCGCGTGCTTCGGCACACGACCTACATATTTTTACTTTGGCGCCTTTGCTGATCGAATATTATAGCACTGGTTCGATGTTGTAACAGCCGTTGGGAGCTGAATGACCGGCAATCGCACAGGCTGCTGCATCGACCATTAAAAAGATTTGTACTTCCACATCTTCGTGGGTTTTGTCCAACTGGTTGGTCAAACGTAATCCGTTGTATGCTGTATTGGTAAGTTTTTCTTTATTCATAATTCTTCTCCCAAATTGAAGATATTCTGATGTGAAATTAAAACATAAACCTCAGCCCCACAATCAATCTGCCTCCGTAATCCAAGGCAGTTTTTGATGAATTGACGGGTATCTGGTAAAGTGTTTCAAATTTTACGTGAGGTGAAACGAGTTGAAAACCAGGTGAAATAAATCCAAACGAACTGGATTCTCCAGAGGCAGGATTATTTCTTGCAAATGAAAATTCCTGCAGGGGTGCCAGCACCCAGTTCTCGATTCCGGGCAACAGAATATTGCGTGAAACGGCCAGGTTGATTTGCAATTGCCGGGCTGCTGACCGGCTTGCTTCGGTATTGTAATTTACCCATTCGTAAGCATTGTTTAAATCGAACGACCAAAGCCCGGGGCGGAACGATGCATTTACACCGATAACAGGATTGTAGGTTTTTGAAACCGAGCTGTTGAGTACCGGAAATGTAGTGCCTGCAAAACCAGCCACTCCGAGCGAATAAACACGGGTGTTATGGCGGTACAGTTTTACTTTGCCCATCAGAAACGGGTCCATCCAGCGGTTGTCCATTTCCATCATGGTTTCGTTGGTTCCCACAGCGCGGTAAACATTGCGCAACATTACAGTAACGTCGGAGCTCAGTCCGTATACCACTACCACCGGCATCATGTGCATCACCATGTTGTTGTCGCCCATCCGGTTCAGCATATTTCTGTACTGCAGCCGGACAATAATACGATCTTGCGCGGGAGTAAGCCCGGCGTCCACGCTAATTCCTTCTGCTTTTGTGCGGATTCCGAATGAAAACAGAAACGCCGCCAGTAAAGTCAGGCTAAGAATTTTATTCTTCATTTTTGGCAGGTTCAATTTTCTTGCCAGGTGTAAAATTGGCTTTTTTTATTCGTTTTTCGATTTCTTCATCTGTAACTTTCGCTCCGGGTTTCATTTCAATTACCACCTGCTTTTCCTTAAAGCTTGCCTTGGCATCGGCCACGCCATCAATTTTCTTTACCTGCTTCTCCAGTGCCGACTGGCACCCCGGGCAATCCATGCCAAAAACTTCGTAGTAAACTACATTTTCCTGGCTTGTTGTATCCTTTTCAGCAGCAAATGTCTCATGTTCTGCACCTCCTGCAAATACCGGATTTACCGTCAGTAACAGGAAAAATACTACTGCAACGAATAATAGGGTGTTTTTTTTCTTTTTCATGTTTTTAATTTTTAATATAATTTTAATCTACCAACAACATTTTTCACCTTTCGGTTCAGGAGGAACTTTGTACAGAGCCGAATGAACAGAAAACACAACAATTTCCTTTTTTCGGTCTTAAAACGGTTTCACAATTGGTGCATTCGTAAAAAAACTGAAGTAATGTACCATCGTATTTTTCCTTTAAGTTCAAGCTATTATCTACTTTTTTGTTATTTAAAAATTACAGCGGCAAAACTAATACAATATTAATGCAACCGGGTTGCAAAGTTTATTTGTCGCAATTGGAGCATAGCCCTTTTACCACCATATTCACGATTTACAGATAAAAATCTTTAGGGAGATTTAACCTGGGAATTGAAGTATCATTTAAGCAGAACGTTTTTTCGCACTTGGTGCACAAAAAGTGTATATGAAGGTCTTAGGGATGGCATTCACAAGTTTCCTGACTGAGCCTGTGCCATCGTCGATGCTATGAATAAGTTTGTTGTCGATATCCCTTTTCATTATTTCGGTTCATTCCTTAATAGCTTAACAACAACTATCATTTTGCTGCTTTGAAGGGCACTTCACCGAACCATGCGAACAATATACACAACAATCACCCTGTTTTGGTTTTAAAACGGTATGGCAATTTTCACATTCATAAAAGAATTGGCAGGAATCCTCCGGCATTTCTTCCGTTTTTTGATGCCCGCATGAAGGGCAGGTTATAATTGATTTGTGTTGAATTTCCATATCTATAAAGTTTTCAACAATCGATTTTGCATTCTTTTTCAGTCCTTTCGTTCTCAATTTCAAAGGTTGTGTATCAGACTTGGATTTGTATTCAGTTTTTTTCCTTCAATTTAGAAATTAAATTACCATTATCAGGAACTAACTTGCAGGGTTCAAAAAAGCTTTAAAACAAAAAATACCATGATTAATAAATAGGCGACATAAGCTGCATCAAAAGCAAATATTTGCCATTTGCTAAATCCATGAAGCTGCTTGCACTGATGTACAAAAACTGAAAAGAGCAAGGGCATCAGACCTACAAATGCAAGGTTGACCCAATACAATTGAAAATCTTCCACAGGCGTATTTACCACTGCTAAAGGGAAAAATGCCACCGTCATGGTTATGGCATTGTCGGCTATCACGCTGGTGGTTCCGGCGGTAATTTCCCCACCTTTAACCACACTCCAGGTTTTAAATACTTCAGGCGCCGTAGTCATAATGCCGGTGATGAAAAGCCCTCCCACAATTTGTGATATGCCCAATGCCGAAACGATGTTTTCAGTGGCTTTCACAATAAAAAACGCTCCGGCAGCTATGGCAAATGCCCCGGCAATAGAAAGCCATATTTTCCGTTGCGTCCATTTTACCTTTTCGCCTTTTTTTCTTCCCTTAATAATTGCACGGGTTAAAAACAAACCATAAGCTCCGAGCATAATCCAACCGTCTATCGGTTGCAGCCCACGCCATGCTTTTGGCAAGGTTAGTAAAGCCACCAGGGCAATGATGCCCAAATAGGGCAGAGACAAAACTGACACGGAACGCTTGTTCAACGCCAGGAGGTTTGCATCCAGATGCTCCTGGTGTTGTGGGTTGTTTTTGAATTGTTTACGTGAGGCAAAGTAGGCTATTGTTACCATGAGTGGAATGGAAATTATGTTGGAGCCCAGCAGGTTGCCCAGACCAATATCCGACACGCCCCGTGCGGCACTTGTTATGTTTACCGCTACTTCGGGGCTTGCTGTAACAATGGCAAGAAAAGCAGCGCCGGCGGAAGGGGTGAGCCCCCACTGCTTGCGCAGCAATTTTAGTGGTGTAAGTAGTTTATCGGCGCCCCAATGTGCAGCCCACGCTGCCAATACCAAGACCCCTGCCCATAACCATGCATTCATTTTATCGGATTTTATTTAGAAAGTTTTAAAATCCTCACTGCCCCGCGCATCACAAAAGTGAAAACAATACCAC
>CAZLGT010000020.1:0-70404 GCA_964559175.1 uncultured Mariniphaga sp.
TTAAACCGAGTTAGCTCAACGGTTGCAAAAACAGGCCTCGTAGTCCCGAGTCTTCGGGATGAGTCGAAAGACCAGTGGACGTTTGAACAACTGGGCGCTCAAATCCTGTTAATCAGGGGTTTTACGCAAACGGAATTGGTGCGGATTTTTTTTATTCTTTTATGAACCTTTTAACCACCAGAAACAGCAACAAAAGTACCGACATGAAAACAGACACACGGGCAATGTAATCGCCGTGCTTCACGTAGAAAGTTACTTCATCATTCAGGTTTACGGTGTCTTTTATGGAAGCTTCTTCCCACCAGGCAGTGGGTTGGAGAATATCGCCCCGCTGGTTGATGAAGCAGGAAATTCCTGTATTGGCCGAACGCGCCACACTGCGCCGGGTTTCAATAGCCCGCAGGCGTGAGAAGGAAAGATGCTGTTTGTAGCCCGGCGTATTTTGCCACCAGCCGTCGTTGGTGATTACTACAATCAGACTGGCTCCTTTGCGGACAAATTGGGTGAGGTACCCTCCAAAAACCGATTCGTAACAAATTACCGGGGCCACTTTTATGCCATTCTGTAATATAAAATTCGATGGTTCGTCCTGCTTTCCGAGGCTACCCGTGGTTCCACCCAGGTCGAATACCAAATCGTTGAGAAATCCCAAATACTTTCTGAAAGGCATTTTTTCCACACCGCTAACCAAAATGGATTTGTGATAAACCTCTCCGGTGCCATTCCGATCGATAAAAATGGCTGAGTTGAAAACGTCGTAATGAATATTGTTCGAAACCCGCGAAGTGGACGTAGCATTTTCAGCATCGGGGTAAATTTTGCTGGTTGAAGCGCCAAAAATCACTTCAGTGTTTGGGTAATTCCACATCCAGTCGGTTAACTGCCGGAATAAAAAATTGGTTGAAAGCCGGTCGGTGTTCCAGTCGCGATAGCGTTCAAAAATGGTTTCGGGGCCAATCACCAGGTTGGTTTGCCCGTCTGTATTCGAGTCGGCAAGCTGAATGAATTTCTGTAGTTTTTGGCTTTCAGCCTGAATATCATAGTCTTCGTTGTACGGATCTATATTGGGCTGAACGATAACCACCTGCAACGGCTGTTCTTTTTCGGTATAGGAATAATAAGTGAAAACAGACCAGGCAACGGGAACAATAATTAGCAGGAATAAGGCAGTTGAAGGGTAAAGCATGGTTTTGGGCGAATTCTTTTTGTGCAGCTTCATTAAAATACTGAAAAGAATAAAATTCATCGCAAGCACCCAGAGCGTTCCGCCCAAAACACCGGTAAATTCATACCATTGTATCATTTTTACATTGTTGGCAAATCCGTTTCCCAGGTTCAGCCAGGGCCATTCAATATCCCAGTGAAAATGAAAATACTCAAAAGAAATCCAGAAAACGGCCAGGGCCAGGTACCCCAAACTGGAATGGAAACGGCGACGGGCAACGTGTCCCAGCCACCATACCAGCGACATCAGAAACGAATTGGCTGCAATGGCCAAAACGGCTCCTGCAAAAGTGGCATAGGCAATCCACCAGGTTGTAATGGCATTCCAGATGAAAAATGACAGAAGTGCATGTCCCCAAAATGAAACACTCCGGAATGTTTGTTTTCTTTCAACAAAAAACTGATCGAGATACAACAGGGGCAAAAGGGAAAAAAAGAGCATCCACCCCGGAAATCCCAGCCAGGCAATGCTAAGCAAAATACCTGATGAAACAGATAGTATAAACCGGTGAATTCGCAACATGTTACAAATGGTTATGGGCAAAAGCGGTTTCTTTTCGGTTTCGCAAGCGTTCAAAAACAAAATCAACCTGCCCTACCATTAAACCACCCCACCAGGCCTGATTAACAATTATCGGTTCGCCTTTTTTATTTTTCAAGGTAAGGGGTTCTTCCAGAAACGAATGGGTATGGCCGCCGATAATCAGGTCGGTGAACGAGGTTTCAGCAGCAAGAAGGGTGTCGCTTATTTTTTCATCGCGGTAGCGCAGGCCGAGGTGCGACAAACAGATGACCAAATCGCATTTTTTTTCTTTTTTCAGGAAAACCTCCATTTCGGTGGCTGTTTTTACCGGGTCGAGATAAACGGTGTTACCAAAATGAGATTGGCTCACCAATCCCTGCAATTCAATTCCCAATCCGTAAACGCCAATTTTTATTCCCGATTTTCTAAAAATCTTCCATCGCGGAAATTTTCCTGCCAAAATGGTGTCGGAGAAATCGTAATTGGAGTTGATAAAAGGAAAACCGGCTTTGGGAAGCGGGTCGAGCAACCCCTGAAGTCCATTGTCAAATTCGTGGTTTCCAATGGTTGCGGCGTCGTAGCCGGCGGCAGTCATCAGATCCAGCATCAGTTCGCCTTTGTAGTAATTAAAGTAAGGCGTTCCCTGAAACATATCGCCTGCATCGAAAAGCAGAGTATTCGGGTTTTTATCGCGGATTTTTCCGGCCAGCCCCGAAATTCTGGCCAGCCCGCCTCTTCCGGCATGCCGGGGGTTTGAGTCATCAAATGGTTCGATATGGGTATGCAAATCGTTTGTGTGTAAAATGGTAACCATTAAAAAATCGTCGGCTGCCAGCAAGTCATGGGGCATTGCCCCTAGTGCAACACCTGTAGCCACAGTTCCCATATTTTTTAGGAAAATTCTTCTATTCATTGGTAATCCTCCCGTCTGGTTTCACAAAAATGGGTTCACCATTTTCATGCTTTTTCTCCAGATGCGCAATAATCACATCCCTTATTTTTAGGTCGCTGGCAATCAACTCGCTTCGTTGGGTGAGCACTTCCAGCCCGTCGCCGCCGGCAGCAACATAATCGTTTGTTGCCAGCCAGTAATCATTTTCTTCCCGCAACAATTCACCCCCAACTTCCACATTTTGAGCCCGATTCTGTGAGATGATAAATCGAATACCTCCCACACTGTCGCCTCCCTTTTCTGCAATTTGGTTTAAGAATTCCTGTACCTGTTTTCCGGTGAGCTTCAGAAAAACCAGCTCATTTTCAAACGGCATCAGTTCAAAGACTTTTCCGACGGTTATTTCTCCCTTTGGCAGAAAAGTTCGGATGCCGCCATAGTTATAAAAGGAAATGTCGGGTTCAAAATGCCGGTTCAAATCTGCTGATATTCTTTTTCCTTCTTCCAGAAGTAAGTCGGCCAGGAAATTGGTCAGGTTACTTTCCGGTTTATTTTTTATCATTTCTTCGGCAGTGACAGAAATAATCCGGTTCATGTCTTTTTCCAGCTCCAGTTTATAGGGCATGTACATTTTAATAAGCTGACTGTCAGCCGGAATAAGGGAGTCAGATACTATCAGGTTTCTGTTCTCTATGTTTGAATGAACATAGTAAGTTTTACAACTTCCAAGAAGAAGAAACCAAGTTATTAACAATGGGTAGGTGATAGATCGTTGCATTTTTGGAAAGAAGTTATAAAAACTTACACTTATTTTAGCCTCATGTTTGTTGTTCATAAAATTGAAACAGAAAAAAAGTAAAATATGTTTTGGCCAAAACTACATATAAAAAAATATACCGTCATTTTTTTAACATTTTTTTTGGCTGGAGTTCTCCTGCCTGGTATTTTGCAGGCCCAGTACACAGAAGCTACAGCCCAAAGAGGTGAGGGGATATACCGGATACTCACCCGCAACGGACTTCCTGCTGCACAATACATGGAGGAATTTATTGAACTAAACAGGGACAGGCTGGGACCAAATAATACATTGTATGAAGGAAGAAAATATAAACTTCCTGGCAAGGCTGAACCCGATTCTTCCGGTAACCCGGCTGCTACTGTTACCCGGCGGTTTGAAATTTTTGGGGAAAAATATGCCGATGTTGATATTATTGACGGGCAATTAAAAGGTGCTGTTTTCCATTTGGTGGCAGGGCATGGAGGACCAGACCCCGGCGCTGTAGGAAGGTATGGTGACTGGCAGTTGTGCGAAGATGAATACGCTTACGACATAACGCTGCGGCTGGCACGAAACCTTATCCAGCACGGGGCAACCGTTTATATGATTACGCGCGATCCGAACGATGGAATAAGGGACGACAGCTATCTTAGACCCGACAAAGACGAGGTTTGCTACCCCAACCTGCCCATTCCGCTGAACCAAAACAGGCGGCTCAGACAGCGAACCGATGCGGTTAACAATTTGTATGGCAAACACAGGGGGAGTTTTCAGCGAATGATTGCCATTCATATCGATTCCCGAAGCAGGGGCGAAAACATCGATGTGTTTTTCTACCATGCAAAAGGCAGCAGCAAGGGAAAAAGGGCTGCTGAAATTTTACAGAAAACTTTCCAGCGAAAATACGACCAGCACCAGCCTGGTAGAGGGTATCATGGAACGGTTTCAGACCGCAACCTTTATGTGGTGCGAAATACACGTCCGGTTGCTATTTATATCGAACTGGGAAATATTAACCATACCCGCGATCAGCAACGGTTTATCATTCCCAGCAACCGGCAGGCACTGGCCAACTGGCTTTATGAAGGCCTGCTGGAAGATTTCAAAACCAACAAATAATTCATTCAGTTTTCAAATTCCTGGTTATCAGTTTTTTTGATAAATATCTTTCAGAAAATTCAAAAAAACAGAAATAAAATCTTCAAAAATTTTGCAAAGTTTAATATTAGTTTTACATTTGTAATGCAATACGTCCTGTATTGCTTGTGTGTTTGGGGGTTAACATTAATAAAGGGTGGCTGTTGAGCCGCCCTTTTCTCTTTTTTTCCTCTTTAACTCCTGATTTCTTTAAAAAGCATATTGGTTGTACTTGTTTTATCATTGGTTTTTTTAGAAACTATGGTTTTTCTGTACGTTGCGTTCAGAATGATTAATGCTTTCTCTTTTTCAGGTGTAACTTAATTCTTCTTTTAAAAACTGTGCTGTATAGGACTTTTTCACCCCGGCAATTTTTTCGGGTGTACCGGCACAAAGAATTTTCCCGCCGTTTTTCCCGCCTTCCGGTCCGAGGTCGATGATGTGGTCGGCCACTTTTATCACGTCCATGTTGTGTTCGATAACAATCACAGTATTGCCGCGGTCAACCAACTTGTTCAGCACATCCAGCAAAACCCGGATGTCTTCGAAATGCAGGCCTGTTGTCGGTTCATCCAAAATGTACAGTGTTTTCCCGGTATCGCGTTTGGCCAGTTCGGTAGCCAGTTTCACCCTCTGCGATTCGCCCCCGGAAAGAGTTGTGGACGATTGGCCCAGCGTGATGTAGCCCAAACCGACTTCCTGCAACGTTTTTAGTTTGGTAACAATGGAGGGGATGTTTTCAAAAAACTCCACTCCCTGGTTGATGGTCATTGCCAGCACATCGCTGATGGATTTTCCCTTGTAACGCACTTCCAGCGTTTCGCGGTTGTAGCGTTTGCCATTGCATTTGTCGCAATGCACATACACATCGGGCAGAAAATTCATTTCGATGAGTTTCATGCCGCCGCCCTGGCACTCTTCACATCGTCCGCCCTTGACGTTGAAGGAAAACCGGCCCGGTTTGTATCCCCTGATTTTTGCCTCTGGAAGTTGTGTAAACAGGTTGCGGATGTCGGAAAAAACACCGGTATAGGTTACCGGATTCGATCGGGGTGTGCGGCCAATGGGCGACTGGTCCACCCGGATAACTTTATCTACAAGTTCCAGGCCTTCCACCGATTTATAAGGCAGCGGGTCTTCCACCGAGTTGTAAAAATGCTGGCTTAAAATGGGTTGCAATGTGGCGTTTATAAGGGTTGATTTGCCGCTGCCGGAAACACCGGTAACACAAATAAAAGTGCCCAGCGGAATTTCGAGGGTTACATTTTTAAGGTTGTTGCCTGTACAACCTTTTACCTTCAGGGAATTCCCCGAACCTTCTCTTCGTTCGGTTGGAATTTCAATCTTTCTGCGGTTATTCAGATAGTCAGAAGTAAGTGTTTTTGCTTTTAATACCTCTACCGGAGGGCCAATGGCAACCACTTCGCCTCCGTGCCGCCCGGCAAACGGACCCATATCGATGAGCCAGTCGGCATGAAGCATGGTATCCTTATCGTGCTCCACCACAATCACCGAATTTCCGCTGTCGCGCAGTTGCTCCAGTGCGTGAATCAGTTTCAGGTTGTCGCGGTGGTGCAGGCCAATGCTGGGTTCATCGAGAATGTACAACACATTAACTAGTTGAGAACCAATTTGTGTAGCCAGCCTGATGCGTTGCGATTCACCCCCCGAAAGACTTTGTGCCGTGCGATCGAGTGCCAGGTATTCAAGACCAACGCCCAGCATAAATCCCAACCGATCTCGAATTTCCTTGATTACCTCAATTCCGATTAACCGCTGCCGTTCGGTCATTCGTTCTTCAAGGCCGGTAAACCATTCGCCCAGTTCATTCAAATCGAGTTGGGCCAGTTCCGAAATGTTTTTCCCGTCAATCTTAAAATGCAGCGATTCCTTTTTCAGGCGCTGCCCTTCGCATGACGGACAAACCGCTGTCTTCACAAATTGGTTGGCCCATTTCTGCGCCCTTTTGGCAGGGTTGTCCTCGCGCTGACTGTCGATGTATTTAACCACCCCGTCGTAGCTCATCATGTAATTCATGCTGGTACCAAGAGGTGTGTTCTTCAACTGAATCCGTTCGTTTGTGCCGAATAAAACAGCATCCAGTCCATCCTCGGGAATGCTTTTAATTGGAGTTTTCAGCGTGAACCCAAATTTTTCGCCCAGGGCTTCAATCTGCCAGAAAATTAAAGAGTTGCGGTAAGATCCCAGCGGCGCAATTCCCCCTTTGCCTATACTTTTGGATTTGTCGGGAACAATTTTATCGATGTCTATTTCGGTAACCCTTCCCAGACCATTACATTTTGGGCAGGCCCCCTGCGGCGAGTTAAAGGAAAAATTATGAGGTGCCGGTTCGCTGTAGGAAATTCCGGTGGTGGGGCACATCAGCAACCGGCTGTAATATTTGGCCTGATTTGTTTCGTGGTCAAGAATCATCAAAATTCCATGACCGTGTTTTATGGCTGTTTGCACACTATTTTTCAGACGCTTGCTGCCGGCTTCATCCACCACAAGTTTATCGATAACAATTTCGATGAAGTGGTTTTTGTACCGGTCAACCCGGTGATTGTGTTTTATTTCAACGATTTCGCCATCCACCCTGGCCTGGATAAACCCCTTGCGGCGGATTTGTTCAAAAAGCTCACGGTAGTGGCCTTTTCGTCCTTTTATCACCGGCGCCAGAATATGAATGCGTTTTCCGGCAAAGTCGGTTTTTATCAACTGCAAAATTTTCTCTTCGGTGTATTTCACCATTTTTTCGCCGGTATTGTAAGAAAACGCTTCGCCTGCACGGGCATACAGCAAACGGAGGAAGTCGTAAATTTCGGTAACCGTTCCCACCGTTGAACGCGGGTTGCGTGTGGTTACCTTTTGTTCGATGGAAATAACCGGACTTAGCCCGGTGATTTTATCCACATCGGGCCGTTCCAGGTTTCCCAAAAAAGAGCGCGCATAGGCCGAAAAGGTTTCAATGTAACGCCGCTGCCCCTCGGCATAAATGGTGTCGAATGCCAGCGACGATTTGCCACTGCCGCTTAACCCGGTAATTACGGTGAGTTTGTTGCGTGGAATCACCACATCAATGTTGCGCAGGTTGTGCACCCGCGCCCCGTGAACCACTATCTTTTCTTCGGAATCCAACTCCTCATCCAGAATGAGTTCATCCGCATTTTTTGACTCCTGCATCTTTCCTTTTCCGTTTAAATTTTTGCCTTCCGGGTTAACTTTGTTCCGGATATTCAATCATCGGAATTTTTACAGTGTATTTTTTCCCACTTGAATTGGTCAAAAAATTATCACGCAACCACGGATTAAAATCTTTGAGCAATTTGTAATTGATTCCATGTTCCAGCGCAAAATCGGCAAAATCAGCTACTTTTCCTGTTATTTCCACTACGCGGGTTTGAACAACCGGGTATTTTTCCTCTTCAGCAACGAACAGATTGTATTTTTCGGGGTTTTCCATTATCAGTTTCAGCGCAATAATTCGGAACACATACCGGCTGGTTTCTTCTCCAAACAGCAGGTCGTAGTATGACGCTACTTTTTGCCGCTGAACCTGGCGCTGAACTCCTGCATTTCCGGCGTTGAAAGCCGCTGCTACGGTTGCCCACGAACCGTATCTTTCATACGAATCGAGCAAATAATCGCAGGCAGCATACGTCGATTTTTCCACATGGTAACGTTCATCCACTTCGCTGTTAACTTCAAGCCGGTAATCGCGTGCGGTGCCTTGTAAAAATTGCCACAAACCCACAGCACGGGCCGGTGAAACAGCACGCGGATTAAATCCGCTTTCGGCCACAGCCAGGTATTTAAAATCGTTGGGCACTCCTTTTTCTTGCAAAATAGGTTCAATAATGGAAAAATAGCGTGGCGCCAGTTTAATGTAGCGGATGGTTTGCGAATGAAAATAGGAATTCACCAGCAACTCGCGGTCGAGCGCTTCACGCACATCGAACCGCCAAAGCGGAACCGGTTCGCCGGCAAAAAGCACCGAATCAGGTATTTCAACCGCCTTAAAAGCGGCAGGCGCTTCCAGAGTTACCACCTCGGGATCAGCGTCAACAGTTGACCCGGTTATTAACAACGCCACAATTCCAATATTCAAAATAACTATAATGGATAAAACAATTCCCCAACTCTTTTTTCTAATCATCTCTTTCTGTTTTTTAAGAAAACGCAAAATTACACTTTTAGTTGCTGGTGGACAACGGGAAGAAGTTTAAAGTTCAAAGTTCCGGGTTCAAGTTTCAAAGTTTGTTCTTTGTCCTTTCAATATGCAGCCTGTCGCTGCAGTGCGTTCGTCCCCAGCCAAGGGTTGATACGCAGGTTTAATAAAATCAGCAAAAAACACACTAAGATATTAATCCTTGCTAAAAACCTTATTTTTCTTTTTAGACAAACTTTAAGTAATTTGGATTAAGGTTTTTACCTTCAAGAAAAACGCTTTTTTTATTGTTTTTTCGGGTAAACTTTAATAAATTTGAATGAAAATCAGAATTTTTAAATTTTAAAGCCATGAAAAAGTTCGTAACCTTACAAATCGTTTTTTCCCTTTTCCTGCTTGTTTCCTGCGAAAAAGATCCCATGCCTGATGAAGTGACCCGGACAGATGTTTCCGGTTTTGTGCAGAAAGGACCGTTTATAAACGGCACCGATATTTCTGTTGCCGAATTAACAGATGAACTGACACCGACCGGGAAAATGTTTTCTTCCCAGATTATGGACAACAAAGGCACGTTTGATATCCAAAACATTGAACTGGCTTCACCTTTTGTTGAACTGAAAGCCAATGGGTTTTATTTTAACGAGGTAGCCAACGATAATTCGCCGGCACAGTTAACCCTTTTTGCTCTGGCTGATGTTACAGAAACCAGCGACATCAATGTAAATGTATTTTCAAATCTGGAAAAAAACCGGGTGCAGTATCTTGTTTCGGGCGGTATGAACTTTAAAGAGGCAAAACAACAGGCTCAGTCGGAGATTCTTTCCATTTTTGAAATTGGGAATGAAGGCATTACCGATTCTGAACTGCTCGACATTTCGAAACCCGGCGACGGAAACGCTGCCCTGCTTGCCGCTTCGGTTATTCTTCAGGGCTACCTGCCGGTTTCCGAATTGTCGGAACTGCTGGCAAACATCAGTACCGATATTCGCGAAGACGGTGTTTTAAACAGCTCTCAACTTGGCACAACGCTTATAAACAATGCGCGAACAATAAATCTTGCAGAAATCAGGCAAAACCTTGCATTGAAATACGAAACCCTGGGTTTGACAACTACTGTCCCCGATTTTGAAAAGTACGTAAATCAGTTTATTGAGAACACCGATTTTGAATTTACTGCTTTTATTGAGTATCCACCTACTGGAAAACATGGCCTGAACCTTTTAGACCCGGAAAAAACAAACTACACCAACGGGACTTACTCATTGAGAGCGATTCTCCCTGCAGGAACAAGTCTGAAAGTGGAAATTCGTGGCAGAAACTGGATGTTTCCTGGCGAACAGGAAGACACTGGCTGGTTAGTTGGCGAATGGAATATGGCGGATACCTCGCGAATTTTTACTTCTAAACGCATCGGCGATTTGGATTTTGAAATGAGATTGAATGATTTTGGCGAGCCGTCTCCCTTTCCGATTAAGATTGAATTTTATGAAAATGAAGAACATACGCGGACCAAGAATTTATATTTAAATTGAAATAATTTGGGAAAAACCTTATTTTTCTTCTCCCAAACCTTATTAACCGGGCAGAACACCCATAAAAGCCAGACCTTATTTATTTTAGGACTGGTTACCCGGTTTGAAGAGCAAACCAAAAGGAATGGATAAATTCAGGAATACATACCGCATTGAATCTGCACGTTTAAAAGGGTGGGATTACGGTTGGGACGCCTTTTATTTCGTGACCATCTGCACCGGGGAAAGAAAATGTTTTTTTGGTGAAATATCTAACGGTGCAATGAATTATACGCCGGTCGGGACAATTGCCTGTCAGTTATGGAAAGAAATCCCGCATCAATTTGATTATGCAGGATTGGATGAATACATTGTTATGCCCAATCATATTCATGGCATCATTCGGATAAACAAAAACAATTTCAAACAAAATACAGATCGTAATGATTATTACGCCGGCGGTGCAGGGGATGGCAGGAACCGCGATACGGGGGATGGTAGAGACGCGATTAATCGCGTCTCTACGGTCGCCCGAACCACGGACGTACCATTAATCAACGACCCAACCACGGACATACCAATATTTCACGATAATATTTCCAATGCCCCACCCACCGGGAATTCAATAACCAAAAACCGGGGTGGAATAACAGGAAATAAAAACCCGATGTTACATGATAATTTATCCCGGATTATTCGTTGGTACAAAGGTCGCGTAACATTTGAAGCAAGAAAAATCTTAACCGAATTTACCTGGCAGTCCCGGTTCCACGATCGAATCATACATAATGAAGATCATTTGGCCAGGGCCAGACAATACATTATCAACAATCCCCAAAACTGGGACAATGATAAACTGAACATTGTTTAATTATATTCCTGAACGGGAATGTGACTTACCTGCTGAATATCCTGTAAATTGGAATAGTCGTACTGGTAAAAGCCGTCTTTGCCAATCATAAACAGGAAATCGTTAAACGGAATAACGTCAAACGAATCAATTTCGGCGAATTGGGCAATTTTCCGGTTTCCGATTTGCGCCAGATCGGTGGCATCGTAAACCAGCAGGCCGTCTTTCCCGTCGCACACAAAAAGAATTTCGTCATCAATTCCCAGTCCGTAAGGTTCCTTCATGGTGTAGGAATGAAGCAAAATGGAATTTTTATAGTCGGTACTTAGCTGAAGTATGTCCAGCTTGCTGACGGTCCGTCCACATTCATTTCCACCCCTCAGCGTTACATAAGCAATGTGGTTTTGCACCACCACCGGGTCGCAACTGCGCACATGACTGTAACTGTTAATCTGAACCGGATTTTCGGGGGCGGCCAGTGAGAAAACCAACATTCCGGTCATGGTTCCCAAAAACATGTGGCCGTCGTGAATGAACATGGTTTCAATGTCGAGCCCGGCTTCCTTTTCACTGGCCAAAACAGGTTTTTCGCTGTTTTCAACGTTGAAAATATGAAACTCCTCCGAATCGACGGTATATAAATAATCGCCGTTCAGTCCGAACCGGGCCATGGAACCGCCAATCCCAAACGAATTTCCCTGTGTGCTGCTGGTGTATCCGCCAATACTTTGCGAGGTTGAGGAGGCGGAGGTAAAATTAGAATAGGCGGCATCCATATACATCCTTTCTCCGTACCAGCCGCTGCGGTAAATGGGGTAATTTTTTCGCTCTACCTGCAACCGGGCATAATCAATTTCCCAGTCAACCACCACGCCTTTTTTTTCATCCACTTCTGCCATCAGCAGGTTGGGGTTGGTAGCTTCAGGAACAGTATAAGGAAAAACTTCGGGAACACGCTCCACTTCCTGCGGATTGGCCATATCGGAAATGTCGATGGCCACCAGGTCGATGTAACTGTCGGCATACAACACATCGTTTTTAATGGCCATGTCAATATTGCCCGGGATTTCAATAAAAGCTGTATTTACCGGGTTGTGCGGATCGCGGTTGTCGATTATATGAATCCCTTTCAGTTCTTCATTAATAAAAATGAATCCGTCTTTAAAATAGATTTTACCCGGGTTGACCAGGCTGCGTGGCGTTTGTTGTTTTACAGCCGAACGCAACTCATTATAAGTTATGTAAACCGGCACATTGCGCAGGTCGTTTTCGTAAATAATATCTTTGCATCCTGAAATGAAAATAACCATCAGGAAGATTCCGAACCATTTTATACTTTTTAGTTTCATACCTACATTATTTAAAAATTAAACCGAGGGATAAACTTATTCGGTTGTAGCGTTGCTCCAACTCATATTTGTCTTTTCCTGAATAATTTAATACGTGATGCCGGTAACCGGCTGCAATACTGAACCCGAGGTTTGGCCCAAGCATGGAGGTAAATCCAAAACCTGGATTCAGCAACACTCCGCCGCTGGCCTTCAGGTATTTGGGCGGCAGATTTCGCGAGTCGCTGTTGCTATACAAATCGGAAGGCTGCTGTACTTCGCCGGGAAAAAGATAGCCGGCTTTCAGAAAAAGGTGTGGCGAAAACCGGGTTTGCCTGAATTTAAATTCAAAATTGGCAAAAGCCGGTATAAAGGTCTGTTCCATATAGTATTCCACGCCGGTTCCGCCACCGGCAAATAAATTACCGGTTAACCCGTAATTAAATGAACCATGGAAAAACTGAGGGGCGCTTTCTTCATTTTCAGAATTCCCCGGAAGCAAGCCGCCATCAACTTTAAAAAACCAGGGAACCTCCACCAGGGTCTGTTTATTTGCTGTATTTCGGTATAAAATTGTATCGATATCCGTTTTGGGGAATACCAGCACGTTTTTACGCGATTCCATTTTAAAAACATCCGGACTGTCCGGTTCCAAAACTTTCCCCGAAAAAGTGGAGCCGTTTTTTAAAAACACCGTTACTTTATCATTTTGTGCAAAAACGGAATGGACAAAAACGAATAATAACGCAATGAATAGAAATTTTTTCATTGTTTAATTGTTTTCCTTCACCGGGATAAAACTTACCTGGCGGATATCATTTAAATCAGAATAATCGTATTGGTAAAATCCGTCGTTGCCAATCATAAACAGGTAGCCGTTTACGGGAATCACATCGTAGGTGTTGATGTTTGAAAAGCGGGCAATCATGTGGTCGTCGATGTGATGTTTGTCGGTTACGTCATAAACCTTCAGGCCGGCATCGCCATCGCACACAAACAAAATATCTCCGTCGATTCCCAGTCCGTAAGGCCCGTTAAGCGGGTACGACTGCAACAGCGTTGTGTTTTTGTAATCAGCAGAGAGTTTCAGCACATCCAGCCGGTTTACGTTGCTGCCGCACTGGTTTCCGCCGCGCAGCGTCACATACGCATAACCGTCGGCAACCACCACCGGGTCGCAACTGGTAACGTGCCAGAACTGCCCGAGGTATTTCGGCACGGTAGCCACTTCGAGGCTGTAAATAAGCATTCCTGAGCGGGTACCGAAAAACATGTGCCCGTCGTAAATAAACATGGTTTCCACATCCCAGCCCACACTCTGGTTGCCAATGCTGTGCGGGTTTTCATCGTCTTTCACATCGAACATGTACAGCGTGGAATGGTCAACCGCATACAGATAGTTGCTGTACAGCCCGAACCGTGCCATACTTCCGCCAATGCCAAACGTGCTGCCTGCCGGTGCTGCACCGCCGCTGAAAGAAGCCTCGCTCATGGCCATATCCATTCGTGCAAAGCCATAATACACCGGGTAATAGTGGTATTCCATTTCCTGGCGCACCTTTTTAATTTCCCAGTCGATAACCACACCTTTTTCCTCGTCCACTTTGGCCAGGCGATAATCTTCATTGGCTGGCGGCGGTGTGGAGTATGGAAAAACATCTTCCACCCGGTTCACCTCAACCGGATTATTCACATCTGAAATATCGATGGCTACTAAATCGACAAAGCTGTCGGCATACAAAATGTCATTTTTTATGGCCAGGTCTGCGTTCCCGGGAATTTCAACAAACCCGATATTTTGTGGATTTTCGGGATTTCGGTTGTCGATGATGTGAAAACCTTTCATCAACTCATTAATAAAAATGTAGCCGTCCTTGAAATAAATTTTCCCCGGATTGACCAAATCGCGCGGCGCCGATTTTTTCACGGCTTCGCGTAAATTTTCGTAACTCATGTAAACAGGCGAGTTGGCGGTAAACACTTCGGTATATTCGTCCATGCAGGCGTTGGAAATTGCCAATAAAATGATAAAAGCAAAAATATTTCTGATTGTTTTCATAATTTCTGTTGTTTAGTTGAAAATGAAACCCAGTTTAACTGTAAGGCGATTGTAGTCAATGTCGAGTCTGTAATCGTTTTCACCTTTGTAGTGTAACCGGTGAAACTGGTAACCAAAAGCCAGCGACATACCGAAGCCGGGAGAAAACAGATGAGAATAACCGATTCCCGGGTTCACCAGAACTCCACCTTTGGGGTCAAGTTCTCCGTAGCTGTGGGACGGTTGAGGACCAGGCCAGATGCTGCTGCTGCTCCAATAAGGTTGTACATCGTAGTAAATTTCGCGCGAATCTTCCAGGGGAACCTGGTAACCGGCCTTTAGAAAGAAATAGGGCGACGACCATGAATTCCGTACTTTGTATTCGGCATTCACAAAAGCCGGCAAGTACGATTCTTTCAGAAACTCAGCGCCAAAACCAACCCCGGCTGAAAACTGCGGCGTTACCAGGTAATTTACCGAACCGGTTAAACTGAACGGCGCCGACTGGCTGTTGTTTGAATTTCCGGCCAGAAAACCCATTTCAGTACGGTAAAAAAAGCGGGAATACTGCGGCAGGTTTTCCATCTGGGCAGCCCGTACAGCACGCCGTCCGGCCACACTGTCAATCTCAACCGCATCGAAAACCCAGATGTTTCCGGCCGATTCAACACGCAATTTTCCGGCATCGGTGTACTGGTATTTCCCTTTCAGAATGGTTCCGTTTTTGAGGTAAACGTACCCTTTTTCGCTCTGTGCAAATAGAGAAAAGGTAAAAAGCACAGCAAATGTAAACAGACACAATTTTTTCATAGCATAGTTAATTTTCAGAAAAGATGCAAATGCCGGCCGGATGGTTGCGTGAAAAGAAATATTTTTCCAATATTCGGGAAACTTTTTTAAAATGTTCTGTTCAATTACTTTTTTTAGTATCGAGATGAAAAAACTTACTTTCGCTATTTTCCTTGTTATTTCTTTGGTTTTAAACGCACTGGCTCAGGAACCTTTGAGTTATTTCCTGCCTGAGGATGTCACTTACAATAATAACATACCAACACCCGACGAATATTTCAACCAGCAGTTTGGCGAATGGCACCTCACACACAATCAGGTTTTGAATTACATAAAAGAGATTGCCCGGATTTCTGGACGGGCAGTTATCCGTGAATATGCCCGTTCACACGAAAACCGTCCGTTGGTGCACCTGATTTTTACTTCGGAACAGAACCAAAACAAACTGGATGAGCTGAAAGAACTGCATGTAAACTATTCCCGGCCCGGAGAAACTATTTCTTCGGAAAATGTTCCGCTGGTGGTGAATCTGGGCTACGGCGTCCATGGAAACGAATCGAGCGCCACCAATTCTTCGGTCCTAACGGCTTATTACCTGGCGGCTGCACAAAGCGAAAAAATTGACCGATTATTGGAAAACACCATTATTTTGGTTGACCCGTGCCTGAACCCTGACGGTTTTGTGCGCCACAGCACCTGGGCCAACATGCACCAAAGTATTACCGACGTTACCAGTCCCGACTCACGCCAGTTCTGTGAAGTGTGGCCGGGCGGACGTACCAACCATTACTGGTTCGATTTAAACCGCGACTGGCTGTTGCTGGTGCATCCCGAAAGCCGGGGTCGTGTGGCTGTTTTTCACGAATGGAAACCCAACATTGTTACCGACCACCACGAGATGGGCGCCAATTCTACGTTCTTTTTTCAACCCGGAGTTCCCAGCCGGAATAACCCGCTGACACCCGAGGAAAATTACCGGCTGACCTACGAAATTGCCAAATACCATGCAGAATTCCTGGATGAAATTGGTTCACCGTATTACATGGAAGAACAGTTTGACGATTACTATTTCGGAAAAGGTTCGTCGTACCCCGATGTAAATTCAAGCGTGGGAATTTTATTTGAGCAGGCCGGTTTCAGGGGAAGAATCCGCGAAACTTCCAATGGAGTTAAAACGCTGGCTTTCGGCATTAAAAACCAGTTTACCGTTTCGCTTTCCACACTGGAGGCTGCCTTAAATATGAAGGATGAACTGCTGCAGTTTCAGAAAAATTTTTACTGTGAAGCACTGGAACTGGCTGACAACGATGATGTAAAAGCTTATATTTTTGGCGATGAAAACAACCGGCAAACCACCCTGAAGTTTGTGAATTTGCTGAAACAGCACCAGATTCAGGTTTATCAAAACGAACAGGAATTTACATCTGGCGGCAAAACATTCAAACCCGGTTTCAGTTTTGTGGTTCCCAAAAAACAACCCCAATACCGGCTGATAAAGAGCATGTTTGAAATAAATACTGAATTTGCCGACAGCACTTTTTACGATGTTTCCACCTGGACTTTCCCTTATGCGTTTAACCTGCCGTTTGCCCCGGTAACTTCACTGCGAAATGTTCAGATTTCCGAAAATCCGGCCGAACCGGAAATACCGGAAGGAAAAGTATTTGGCGGGCAAAGCAGTCTGGGATATTTGTTTAGATGGAACGAATATGCAGCGCCCGAAGCCCTGTTTCATTTGCAAAACCAGGGACTGATGACAAAAGTGGCCACCGATGAATTTGCTTTTATTGTTGAGGGGAAAGAGGAAGAATTCACATATGGCGCCATTCTGGTTCCCGCAGCCGGACAGGAGATGGACGAAGAGGAAATTTTCGGTCTGGTAACTTCGGCAGCCCAACAAACCGGCATCGATTTTTATGGTTTGGAAACCGGACTTGCAACCAAAGGAATTCATGTCGGCAGCGGCAGTTTTGTTTCACTGGAAAAACCCGAAGTGCTGATGCTGGTTGGCGGCAGTGTGGGCAGCCGTGATGCCGGTGAAATCTGGCACCTGTTCGACCAGCGTTATAAAATACCCATTACTTTGGCCGACAGCGACAACCTGAATAACATCAGTTTAAACCGCTACAATACTTTGATTCTGCCTCCCGGCCCTTACCGCGAAATAAACAATGCAGCTATGGAAAAAATTAAACGCTGGACCGAAGAGGGCGGAACGCTGATAGCCATTAAAAGTGCTGCTACGTGGGCCATGCGAAACGACCTTGGCAAAGCGCAGTTCAAAAAAAGCATTGAACCCGACACTACGCTGCAACTGAATTATGCCGACCGTAGAATGGAATACAGTATGAACGCCATTGCCGGCGCCATTTTCAAAACTGAAATGGATATGACCCACCCGCTTTGTTACGGTTATTTGCAAAAAGAACTGCCGGTGTTTAAATCGGGTAATGCAGTGGCTGAATCGTTAAAAACAAAATATGCGGAGCCTGTGAAATTTTCAAACGAACCCTTTTTGAGCGGATTTGTTTCGGAAAAGAACCTGGACCGGCTGAAAAATGCCCCTGTGGTTTCGGTGCAACCGGTTGGCAGGGGAAAAGTTATTACTTATCACGAAAGCATGGCATTTCGCGGAACCTGGCTGGGAACCAACAAGCTGTTTATGAATTCGGTGTTTTTCGGAAAAATTATCCGGTAAATTCAGTTAAAAAAACCGTTTTCATCCAGCAGTTCAAAAGCCCGAACCATTTGAGGCTCATCGAACCGGCGGAGGTTATTTCTACGGAATATTCTGCGTACTTCCCGCTTGTTTTCAGGAAAAAGCCTCACAAACCAGCGGCGTTTGGTTTGTATCCTTCTGAATTGCTCTTCTTGCGGGCTGTACATGAAATACGTTTTTTTCGGTTTTAATTGGGTGTCTTTCAGTTTTCCGTAGGCATCGCGGTAAACGCTGGTTTTTTCTTCATATATGTAATGAAACGCCACCATCCATCTTGTTCCCTTGTATTTCAGGTCGAAATAGCGGTACCTCGCATCAACAAAAGCATCGAAATAGAGCTTTACAAACGTTTGCTGTCCATGGGTGTAGTTGAATGTGAAACTGTTTACTTTTTCCTTATCAACAATGAAAAGCTGCTTTAAATTTGGGTTATAGACTACCAGTTCATCCTCAAATGTGAGATAACGAATTCTTACTTTCTCAAACAAATCGCCGTCTTCCAGCAAGATACTGCCCTCTACCCACCTGTCCTGCATAAAATGTGTGCTGTTTGCCAGCGGTGGAATCCGGTATGTAAGTCCCGTTAGTTTGCCCTCCATCCGGTTTGAATTTTCGCCTAATGCATTCCAGTCGAGAGTTGAATTTTGCGCTTTGCCCGTGAATGTTAATGCAAAACTCAAAACAACCATGAGTATTTTTATTTCAGGTCTCATTTCACTTCAATTATTTCTGAATGTTTAAACATTTGTCCGTCGCGGGTAGCACCCTCCACGGTTATTTCCACTTTTCCTTTCTGGTCGGAAAGGGAAAAGTCGATTTTTTGGTCTGTACCGGTTTCCATCAATTGCCAGAAAAAAACAGACCGTAAATCGGGCAGGTTTTTTTGTGAAACCGTTTGCGACTGGAACTCAAATGTATGCTGCTGTTGCAGGAAAGGAACCGTAAGCAGTGAGAAGTTGGGTTGATGTATCAGCCAGCGGTTAGAAGTTTCTTTCAAATACAAAGCCAGAATTCCGGGAAACCTGAGATCACCGAAAAGACGGTCTTCCATGGTGTATTCAACGCGGTCGATGTCGGTGGAGCCAAAAGATGCAAACAGCCGGTTTTTAAAAACCGGTATGCCGTTTACAAGTCTGAAGGGTTCGTTGTCGAAATATGCATTTTCATTCCAGTTAAGCATACGAATGGTGCTTGTCCCATCTCTGGTGCGAAATCTTACACCGCCCAGCAGTTCTCTTGAAATTTCCCTGAAATCATTCAGTTCATAAAACTCGTCGAGGTTCACAGCGCGTTGCGGATAACCATAAGCCGGGATGGAGAACCTTTCGGGCATGGAGAACTCTTGTCCGGGTATGGTGTATTCGTCCTGAAACAAGCGTTTAATAAGGCCTGCATCGGCCATTGCATTCACAAAATCAATCTGCGGCTGGGTTAGCGTTTGTTTTTGCATGGAAATGGGCTGCTGTATTTTCTGCATGCTGATTTCAATTTTTGCCTGCAGTTCTGTATCGTCTTCTGATATAGCCTGAAGAACGGCTTCGCCTACGCCAACCGCATTTTGCAGAAAAAAATAGAAACAGCCGTCGTTTGCAGTCACGTAGTAATCGAGGTAGCGGGGATTTTCGGGCAACGATAAAAATACCACTGCTTTTTCGGGCGATTCATCCGAGCCGGTTTTTGTTACTCTTCCGCTAAGGATGAATCCATCTTTTTCCTGAAAATGAGGGATAACCATGCGAGAAGCAGCAGATCTGGCCAAAAACCGTCCGCCTGCCTGCCGGGCCAATTCATCCACCTGCGAAGCTTTTACCACTACCTGCGCCATTTCCTCCGGCTGAATGGCGCCAAGGCCGATATTCACAGTAACTTTCTCCCTGACGGTATAATTTTTCTTATCCGGGTTTATGGAAATTTGCTGCCCTAAAGTTATTTCTTTCCTTTCATTTTTCTGTGACGGGATTAACAGTTCCGGCAAATCGCGCTGAAAACGGTTGTAAACAAACAGTGATTTTTTTTCGACCTGCAAACCGGAAGCCGAAAGGTGTTCGTAAAGGAAAGCCGACAAAAAACAGACTCCTGAACTTAATGAATCGGGAACAGGAATATACCCTTCGGCCCATTTTCCGGTACATTTTTTAATTACCGATGCAATGGTGTGATTGTCTGCATCGGTAAGCTGAACATGCACCACATTGCTTTTGCTTTCGCCGTTTTTGAGTTCAACTTTGAACCAGACCGTATCGCCCGACACACAAAAATCGCGATCGGTAAACAGGAAAAGGTCTTTTGCAGCATCACCAGGTTGGGCAAATCCTGATGTAATAATCGCCGAAAGAAACAGGCTCAGTATTTGAATTTTCACATTCATTTTGATTTCCATTCTGTTTAATTTTGCCAAAACCAGGGTGGATACAATGATTTTTGTCCCGACTCGGGAATATCGTGAAAAACGTTAATTCTCCGGAGGGTGTGAATTCCGGTGCGTGGATCCAGTTTTACAAAAAAACGGTGTTCACGGTAGCGGAAAATTTCAAAATTTCCCAGCACCACTTTTTTCGGATCTGAAGTACATTGCAGATTACTGCGGGCCTGCACATACATGGGATCGAAAATTTTTCCGTCGGCCCCAAGCTGGCTGTTCAAATCGTTGTAAAATTTCCAGGCTGATTGAGAGATGCTGTACTGGTACATGATGTAAATCCATCCCTGATCTGTTTCTCCCGGGTTATTTTGTTGAGACTGATAGGGGAAAAATTCAACCGGATGTTTTAAAATATTAAAGCCGGTAGCATAATCATTTGGCCCGGCAATGTTAAAAATATCATCGGGATAAATGGATTTCCATCCGAATTTGTATTGCTGAGTCAGAGCTCCATCCATTACAGTATCGAAAGGGAACTGGTACTGCATAATTTTCCGGGCATCGAAGCGGTAATAACCTGGTGCATTGTAGTTGTTTATATCAACATAAACCTGCTGACCCAGTTTTTTTCTGAATTCTTCCACATCGGTTTCACCGCCCGGCTGAGTCCATTTTTCCGCTTCACCGCTGTAGAAAGCCGAAATTTCGGGAACCGGCGGAACAGGTTCCAATCCGGAGGTAAATATTTCCCCGCCCGCAGTAATATGCAGCCGGTACCTTTCGGTTGAATCGAGGGATTCGTTTAGTTCAAATAAACCGGGCTGGATTTGTTGTGTCAGGTAACCTTTGCCCCGTGAATCGATCAACTGTACCAGTGCATTGTCATAAGGTTCAAATAAATCTGGTTCGTTAAACCCGGCTGATTTTTGCAAGATAATTTGATGAGTTGACTCTCCGAAATCAAGCCGGGCGTCAACTACCAGAACACTTTCCACCTTGTCCAGTTCGGGTTCGTAAACCGATTCGCACCCCGCAAAAAGCAGCAATGGCACCCACAGATATTTTACTAATTTAAGCATCAGAATGAAAAATTATAGGTTAACGACGGCACCGGAATGCCGATAACCGAAAGTTTATAAAGCGAATATTTTCTGTAATCGTTTTCGGCTCCCGGCCCTGCTTTCCGGTAATAAACCGAATACGGATTTTCCCTGCCGTAAGCATTGTACACCGAAAGTGTCCAGCTTCCTTTCCACATGCGTTTCCGGCGCAGGTTTTCATCGAAAGTAATAGAAACGTCGAGCCGGTGATAAGGAGGCATCCGGTATTTGTTTCTGTCGGAATAATACACCAGCGTTTCGCCGGCGTATTTGTATTTAATTTCAGGGAGGGTAACTGGTCTTCCCGAAATGTAAACAAAGTTAGCTGAAAAGCGCCACCTCCGGCTGATGTTGTATGTACCCACCAGTGAAAAATCGTGCGGTTTATCGTACAGCGAAGGATAATATTTCCCATCCCAGAAATTATCTGCTTCCGCTTCAGCCAGGGTTTTTTGTTTGGTTCGCGAAAGCACGTAACTGGCAGAACCTGTAAGCCGGCCTGTATTTTTTCGGGCGCTCAGCTCAATTCCCACAGAATACCCCCTGGCCGGAATCAAATCGTCCTCAATGTTTTCATTCATGATTAACTGCGCGCCGTTTTTATATTCCACCAGGTTTTGGAGGTATTTAAAATACACTTCCGACGAAAAATCAATGCCTTTAAACCCTGGTTCTTTTTCCACTCCAATAGCAATCTGGTCGCTGATAATCGGCTTTAAACCCGGACTGGCAGATTTCCAGGTTTCGGCCGGTGAAACAACTGCATTGTTGCTCAACTGAAACAGGTACTGGCGCACCCGCTGGTAATTCCATTTTATTACAGTATTTGCATTGGCATCATACCTGGCAGAAAGTCGTGGTTCTAAACCTGCGTAAAATTTATTTTCCTCTCTTTTTTCAGGAACACCCGGAAAATAATAATCAGAAAACATCCAATCACCGCTACCATTATCGCCCGGCTCCATTGTAGTTGTTTTGTTTTTGAATAAGCTGAACCGCAATCCGGCAGAAACAGAAAACCGGGAAGAGATTTCAATTTCATCTCCGGCAAACAACGCAGCTTCCAGCGAATTTTCCACAGGCAATTCCCGCGAAACAATTTGAGTAGTATCTTCAATCGGCGATATTTTTCCCGGATTTACGCGGTAATTAATCACTTTAAATCCACCAATGGCTTTATGAACAGCGTTCGGATGCCAGCGCAGGGTGTATCCTGCCGATGAATAGGCAAGATGGTTATCGAGATAATAGGACTCCAGCGGATTTTGTTGGGCAAAATCAGTAAGCCGGTAATTGTATTGGCTGTGAGCTACATCCAATTCGCCAAAAAACTCTTCGGTTAACTGGTTACTCACTTCCAGATTGGCCAGAATATTTCCGTATTGGGTAACCGATTCAGCACTGGTGTTAAATTCATCGTTGCTCACATACCCCATCAGGCTCATCCGGTTGTATTTATCGAACTTGTAGGTTATTTTTCCTGAAATATCGTAGAAATTGGTTACACTGCGGGCAAAATCCAGTTCGGGAATTTCCTTCATAATCCAGTTGGCGTAGGAGCTTCTGCCGCCTGCCACAAAGGTCAGTTTTTTGTTTTTGCTGAGCGGCCCGTCCATGGTTACCCTGGAGTTGACCAGTCCGATTCCGCCGTAAAACCGGATTTGTTCCGTGTTGCCATCTTTGAAACCCACTTCCATAACCGAGGCTACCCGCTCGCCAAAATTCGCCGGCATGCCCCCTTTGAACAGACGCACATTTTCCACCACATCGGGATTTATTAACGAAAGAAAACCGAAAAGATGCGACGAATTAAAAACCGGACTTCCGTTTATCAGAATCAGGTTCTGGTCGGTATTCCCCCCCCGCACATTAAATCCCGAGGCCAGTTCACCAACCGTTTGAATACCGGGAAGCATGGTCATTCCCTTTAAAATGTCCACCTCGCCCATTAAAGCAGGTAACTTTTTAATTTCAACCGACGACATATGCATCATACTCATTTGCGACCGGGGCAAATCGGCTTCTTTGCCGATAACGGTCACTTCTTCAATGGCATGCGATTCTTCAAACAGTTGAAATTCTTCATATCCGTCTTCAATTAAACGAATCTTCCAGGTTGAACTTTGCAGGCCTACAAATGAAAACTGAAGCCGGTGGTCTCCGGTGGGCAGTTCCATTTCAAATTCGCCATTTTCATCTGTTGTGGTTCCTTTTTGGGTTTCGGTGTGGTAAATAATGGCGCCAACCAGGGTTTCATCGGTTTTTCCATCGACCACACGTCCTCGTAAGGTGGCTCTTTTGTAGCGGCCAAGATTGAGCGGATTGCCGATAATCAGGAACTGGGAGGATTCATCCAAACGGGAAAAACTCCCCGAAACTTCGGGATAAATGACCACTCCGTTGTCCTGAAAAAAAAGGAAAGTGAGTTCATTGTCCAGAAAGATGTTGTTCAGGGCCTGAATGAGTGGCGTGTTTCTGAAGGATTTGTTGATGGAATGCGGGGCCAGCCATTCCTGTTTATAAAAAAACTTCAGGTTGTATTTGGTTTCCAGCGAATCGAAAAAAACCCGCAATGGCTGGTCGCGGTAGGTTCCGTCAATGAGTATTTCACCCTGATTTTGTGCATTGGTTTGCCCGGAGTTTCCCAAAAACAAAACCAGAGAAAAAAAAGAATACAGAAATACTAATCTGATTGAAATTGAATTCGCCACTTGGTTTAGCTGATAAAACATATATTTTGGTTTCTTTTAAGCGATGTTGGTTGTTGGATACATTATTTCAGAGAAAGTTTAACCAAAAAAGTAAAATGTTCAAAAAAAATCATCCTGCACTTAGCACCTGCATTTAATGGTTTAAAACTCGTAATATAATCCGGTATATATGCCTACCCGGTAAGGCCTGAAATCGACTTCAGGGTTGCGGTTGAGTGAATTCAGATAATAATTGAGCCGAGGTTCTAAAGCCAGCGAAAGATTTCTGCCGAGTGCGTAATTCAGACCTAAGCCTATGGTTCCCGAAATGTTTACCGTTGAAATATCGCGGGTTTTGCCAATGTTTTGCAAGCCGTATTCATTGTCGATGTAAACATTGTTGCCAACCACCAGTCCGGCATTTACGCCTCCCACCAGTTCCACATCCATTTTACTATCGAGGAGAAGATAACGCAGGTACAACGGTATTTCTACAAAGTCGAACACCTGCGAAAGTTCGCCCCGGGTCATGAGCGAGTTGGAGTAGAGACCGTAAGTTTCGAGGTTGGCAGCAATTTCAGCACCTTTGGGTAACCCTTTAAATTCGATTATTCCTGCAGTGCTGTTCATGGCCATCTGGTTGTTTTCCATGCTAACGGGCGTATTAAAATACAGGTTTCCTGCCGGTGCAGCTACATAATCGGCCTGAGACCTTAAGCCTGAATACATGGGCGAACTACCTGTTTTTTGTCCGTTTTGTGCATAATAAATGCCGCTTTCCACCCGAACTTTTTTACCTGTTTTGTATTGCACCGAAATTCCGCCGCTAAGGTTTGTGTTTCCGTCGCCGGTTTCCGATGTCATGTTGCTGGCATAAGTTTCGCCGTGCTTTGCTGCATACGACGAATATCCCGGAGAAACGTTCAGACCCATTTTCCATCCGGATTGTTCTTTGTCCGCATGGGCGAGCTGACGGGCATTCTCGTCCATCAACTTCTGCTCCCATGTGAAATAATTTTCCGGAACTGACGGTTTGTCCTTTTTAGCCAGCGAACGCCCAAACTCCTGCTCTTTGGTAATAATTTCAGGCGTTTCAATGGGTTTCATTAAGTTCATACCGGCAGAAGCAAGCATTGTTCCCGTTCTTTCTTCCCGAGTACTTTCATCTGAAACGGGTAATTTTTCTTCCAACCCTGTTTTTGTTTTGCTTTGGATAGTTGTCTCTGCCAGTAAACGTTCCGGGTCATATTCCGGTTTGCCGGTTACAACAGGTTCATTGGCAGGAACCGTGATTTTCCTTTCGTGTGGAGCTTTTTCATCCTGTTGCTCCAACCGTTCGCTTTCGGCTACCCGGGGTGTAGTTCTCTCTGCCGTATCGTTAAAATACCAGCCGGCCAAAAAAGCAAGTACCAGCAGGGCTGCCACAGCCGACCAGCTGTACCAGGCCATTCGCTTTTTGCGGCGCTGTCCGGCCAGGGTTGCCTGAATGCTGCCCCACAAAAATTCAGGTGGATTTTCCGAGTAGCCATCCAGCTTTTCCCGGAAAATGTTATCCATGTTATTTAATTCTTCCTTCATTATGCAAGTAAATTTGCATTTGACTCAACTTCACCGTAAAGTTCCAGTACTTTACGTTTTAAAATATCCCTTGCCCGCGCAAGGTTCGATTTCGATGTTCCCACCGAAATGTTCATTTCTTCACCGATCTCCTGGTGGTTCAACCCCTCCATAACAAAGAGGTTGAATACCATCTGGTAGCGTGGCGGTAGTTGCTGAATCAGTCCCAGCAGGTCTTCGGCTCCGATTTTTGCCAGAATATCATCCGGAACCTGCACTGAATCGTATTGTCCCATATCTTCAACCGGATACAAAACATGCTGTTTCCGGAACTTGCTCAGCGAAACATTCACCATAATTCTTCTCATCCAGCCTTCAAAAGAACCCTCGTGCCTGAAACTTTCCATATTTGAAAAAACCTTCACAAATCCCTCCTGCAGATTGTCTTCGGCTTCGGTGCGGTCTTTCGCATAGCGCAGGCAAACCCCGAACATTTTCGGTGCAAACATCCGGTAAAGTTTTTCCTGCGCACGCGCATTACCCGAGGCACATTCGTTTATAATATTTTTCAAATCTTCCAAACCAGGGCTGCAAATGTTTCTTCAAAAGTAAGGATTAATTCTGCTTTGCTTTTAGAAATTTATCCCTAACTTGCATCACATTGCTTTGCTGCATTTTTTTTTCTGCTGCGAAAACATGGGATAGACGCAGGGAGTTGGAAAAGGGTTGCGTTGGATTTATAATATTTTTAAGGAATTTCAACTTTAGTGCCGTTTAGCTAATGCTGTCAAGTCAAAAGACGTTGACAGGTTGGATAGCGCAGACTTGTCAGCGTATAGCTCCTGACAACGTCGAAGGAATACGAAGTACAATATTTACCAGACTAAAAAAATAATTTTAGTTTTTTACAATCTTTGACGCAACCCTTTTGAATCATGCATCATCTTTGATAATGTATGCGTGGCAAAAACGAAAAAATTGCGTTATGAAAACAAAATTAGTTTTAATCTTATTGACGGTACTTCTGTTTGCCGGATGCAATCTTCCCGGAAACACGCCAGATGAAGAATTAGACGTTACCGAAAAAACAGCACGCCTGATTGATGCCGAAAATCAATTTGGATTCGAATTGTACCGGCATGTTTTTGCTTCGGAAACCGAATATGAAAACATTATGGTTTCACCGCTGAGTGTGAGTTTAGCCTTAGCCATGACTTACAACGGCGCAAATGGCGAAACCAAAACCGCCATGAAAAAAACCCTGAAAGTTTACGGGTTAACGCCCGAAGACATCAACACCTCGTACCGCGATTTGGTGAATGACCTGAAATCGCTAGACCCGAAAGTGTTGCTTGAAATTGCCAACGCTATTTTTTACCGCGATGATTTTCAGGTGGAAAATGAATTTGTTTCCATCAATAAAAACTATTACGAAGCCGAAGTTTCGGCGCTCGATTTTGGAAACGAACAACATTCGCTGGAAATCATTAACGGCTGGGTGGCCGAAAAAACGCACGACAAAATTGAAAGCATCATCGACCGGATTTCCCGCAACCATGTAATGTTTTTGCTGAATGCCATTTATTTTAAAGGTTCCTGGCAAAAGGAATTCAACGAAAAAAGCACTGATGAGCTTCCGTTTTATCTGGAAAACGGCGATAATATTCAAACCGAAATGATGCAGCGGCTCGATACGTTGCCATATATGTCAAACGATGTGTTCAGCGCCATTGAACTTTCTTATGGAAAAGGAAATTACAACATGGTTGTTTTTCTTCCCGAAAACGGCAGTACGCTGGACGAAATTGTCAATAAGCTGGACAAAGACAACTGGGAAACCTGGATGGACAGTTTTCAGGAAACCCAAAGTGTAGATATTAAGCTTCCAAGGCTAAAATATGAATACGAAATTACACTCAACGACGTTTTAACTGAAATGGGAATGGGCGTTGCCTTTACCGGCGCTGCCGATTTCTCCGGAATTAACCGGCATGGCGGGCTGAATATCGACTACGTAAAACACAAAACGTTCATTGAAGTGAACGAAGAAGGCACCGAGGCCGCTGCCGTAACGGTTGTGGCCATCGAACGAACATCGGTTGGCGGACCACAAAAGGTGCCGTTTTATGTGAACCGGCCGTTTATGTATGCCATCACCGAAAAAAGCACCGGTGCAGTTTTGTTTATGGGAACGGTGAAAAATCCGAATTCAAATTAAATTTCAATCAAAATGAAAAAAATTATTATCGTTTTTCTGTCATTTGTTATGCTGTTTTCAGCATGCCATGAAGAACCTCTCGAACCCGGTGAATTCAAGGAAATTGTTTTGGATGAAAAATCCGCACAAATAGTAGAAGCTGACAACGAATTTGGGTTTGAACTTTTCCAAAAGATTTTTGCGTCTGAAGCTGAATACGAAAACATCATGGTTTCGCCATTCAGTGTTTCGCTGGCTTTAGCTATGACATACAACGGCGCCGGTGGGGAAACGAAAAAAGCTATGGAAGAAACCCTGAAGTTATACGGCCTGACACCAGAAGAAATCAATACTTCATATCAAACGCTGGTAAAGGCATTGAAATCGCTCGACAAAAAAGTTATCCTCGAAATTGCCAACGCTATTTTTTACCGCGACGACTTTCATGTGGAAAGTGAATTCATTTCAACCAATAAAAAATATTACGATGCTGAAGTTTCAGCGCTCAATTTTGGTTCGCCCAACGCATTAACAACCATTAACGATTGGGTGGCCAATAAAACCCACGACAAAATTGACAAAATACTGGATAACATATCGAACGACCACATTATGTTTCTTATCAATGCCATTTATTTTAAAGGTATCTGGCAATCGGAATTCGAAAAGAAAAATACAACGGAAAAGGATTTTTATCTTGAAAACGGGTCCACAGTGAAAACCGATTTTATGCAGCAGGAAAATTCGGTTTTGTATTCTTCCAACGAAATATTTCAGGCTGTGCAACTGCCCTACGGACAGGGAAACTATACCATGAATGTTTTTCTTCCGCAGGCCGGTAAATCATTGCAGGACATTACGGAAAACCTCGATAAAGAAAACTGGAAAAACTGGAATAAAAATTTTGTGGAAACGAATGTGGATATTGAATTGCCAAAATTCAAATTTGAATATGAACTCACAATGAACCAGGTGCTTACCGACATGGGAATGGGCATTGCATTTACCCGTGGTGTTGCCGATTTCACCGGAATTAAACGGGGAGGTAACCTGAACATCGATTACGTAAAACATAAATCGTTTATAGAAGTAAATGAAGAAGGAACCGAGGCTGCAGCAGTAACAGTTGTAGCCATTGAATATACCTCAGTGGGAGGAACTACGAAGGTACCGTTTTATGTGAACCGCCCGTTTCTTTTTGCCATTACCGAAAAAAGCACCGGCGCTGTGCTGTTTATGGGAACGGTGAAAAATCCGCAGCTGAATTAGCTATTGAGACACAAGACAAAAAAAATGAAAACTTAAAATAGTGCGTTATGAAAACAATTATTTTGCTGTCGCTGGCATTTGCACTGACTTCCATCAGTTCATGTCAGAAAAATGATCCGGTGCCAGACGAAAATAAAATCATCAATCTGGATGAAAAGTCGGCCCAACTGGTGGAAGCCGACAATGCTTTTGGACTTGAACTTTTTCAGCAAATCAGAGAGAATAGCGATGAGGAAAACCTGATGATTTCGCCGCTTAGTGTTTCGGTGGCGCTGGCTATGGCATACAATGGCGCAGGAAGTGAAACCAAATCGGAAATGGAAAAGGTACTGAAGTTAAACGGCCTTACCAAAGAGCAAATCAATGCCTCTTATGAAAAACTGATTTCGGCATTGCAATCGCTGGACGAGGAGGTGGTTTTTGAACTGGCCAATGCCATTTTTTACGCCGAAGGATTTTCTGTGAAACAGGGATTCCTGGATATCAACCGCCAGATTTACGATGCCGAAGTGGAAGCGCTCAATTTTAATGACCCGGCATCTGTTGATATAATCAACGGCTGGGTGGCTGAAAAAACGCACGATAAAATTGAAAAAATTATCGAACAGCTGAATCCGCTGGATCGGATGGTATTGCTGAATGCCATCTATTTTTACGGTACCTGGACCAACAAATTCGATGAAGAGGGTACGCACAATCTTTCGTTTCGCAAAACAGACGGCACCACCCTCGAAGTGCCCATGATGAGCAAGCTGGAAAAACTGCTCTACAAGGAAAATACGTTGTTTAAGGCAATAAAAATGCCTTACGGAAACGGACAGTACAACATGGTTGTGATGCTTCCTGTGGGTAGCAACAGTTCGCAGGACATTATAGATGTACTGACTATTGCCAACTGGAACAGCTGGATGGCCACTTTTGAAATGGCCGAACGGGTAAAGATTACCATGCCCCGTTTTAAGTACGCTTTTGAAACTTCGCTGAAAGACGTATTGAAAAACCTTGGAATGGAAAAGGCATTTTTGCCAAACAAGGCCGATTTTTCTGGAATTTCAAACGAGGATTTATACATCAGCGAAGCCATTCATAAATCGTATATCGATGTAAACGAAACCGGAACCGAAGCTGCTGCGGTTACCGGACTTGTATTTGCAACAACCAGTATGGAACAGAATCCCCCTGTCTCTTTTTATGTGGACAGGCCGTTTGTGTATGCCATTACCGAAAACGATACGGGCGCCATCCTTTTTATAGGGGAAGTGAACCACCCGGAATACGATTAAACGATAATTCCAAATCTCCGGATTTTGCTGCAACAGTTAGTTCTGTAAAAGTCGCCTGCTAATTCCCGGGCGGCTTTTTTTTAACTGGCTGTATCAGCGATATTTTTAACTGATTGAAAAGGCAGTTGAAGAAACCAATTATTGCAAAATGGATGAAAAATTAAATAAATGGTCGGGATTTAGTTTATTCTGAGCTGCAATTGTTAAACCTCGACATAAACTAATTCGGAAATGGTTATTTCCGATCCTTGACTATTTTTAAACAATGTGAAAACAGTTGGATTTGTTCTGTTAGCTTTAATAAGTGATAAATTGGGTTTTTCAAAGTCAAGGTTTTGCTGTGAGATCCCTTTGGATTCCCTGAATTCACTGATTCTTTGACCATTTTTCTGTTGAAACTGGTTAATAATTTTTAGTTATCATTTGCTACAACTAATTTTTGTTTTTATATTTGAACATTGGTTATTATATGACAACAATAATAAAAGTAATCAAAGCGTTAGCTTCTTTTGAACACTCAAACCAAGCTAAAATCCCACGCTTTTAACACATAACATTCATCTATGGGAATAGGATGAAATAAAATTCAATGAAATGAAAAACATTATTTTACTAATTTCCATTTCTCTTTTTCTCTTTTCATGCGAAAAAGACAGTCTTGATGAAGGATTTGAAAATGCAAATCCTAATGTTAAGGAAAAACTTATTAAACAATTTGAACTATTTTCTGACGACTGGTCAGATGCGGATGGAACAACCAGAATTAATTATAACTCAGAAAATATAATAACGAGTATAACCTCAGAAGGTAGTACTCAGTTTTTTTATTATGATGATTTTGGTAACTTGGATTCTATCACAGGTGACTCAGATGGATTTTTTATAGACCAGATATTTGAAGAAATAGGTGATTCAGCTGTTGCTGCATATAAATGGGGCGATGTTTTGAAATATGACGACAAAGGCAATCCTGAAGAAGTCGAACTTTTAAGAGGCAGTTTAGATATACCTTATTCTCCTTTTGGTGGAATAGATGAACATAGCATTGCCTACATTTCTTACGACCCAATTCCTAATCCGTTTTACTATTCTTTGAAAGCAGGAGGTATTATTGATGTATTAAATAATATTTATCTGGATTTTGGGTATGGCCCCAAAGAATTGATAATAGCAAAAAAAATGCTTCTTTTCAATTTTCCTAACCTTATCATGGTAAAAAAAATAAGTGGTTCAACAGAGGCTGAGATACATTTTGAAAACACGGTTGATGATGATGATTACTTAACTCGTTCAGAAGTGTTTTTCGCTTCTAAATATAATTCGGAAACAACTGTTTTAAGGTTTGCTTATAAAGAATAACCTATTAATCAACAATTCTATCAAATTTGTTTCAAAAAATGACTATAACAGAATTCTGGAGAGTCTTGAATTTAACAACTAAAATTTACAGAAATGCTTGGAATCAATGTGTATAAGGCATTTTTTGTTTTATGAAAACTTTGAATTTTACATTTTTTCTTGTTCTGATGGTGACCTATTTGGTGACTCTTTTTTATGCGGATTTTACTTTAACAAAACAAGCATTTCCAAGGTATTGCTATTTTTTTATTGATTCGTCCTATGTTTCGATTATTTGACATGGATTAAGTTTTAAAATTTTCATTATCTGTATTTGTATTGGATTTAATTCCGGTATCCTTAATTGTTTTATTCGGTATCCTATTTCGAGTTCGCTCATTTTTTTTATTTTTCAATTCATTTATTATATCCCAATATGATACTTTATATTTATTTTTTGCATTATAACTTTTCAACCATGGATATATGGCTGTTTCCATTTCTTTAACTATTGCATAAACAAACATACAGATAAGCACGTGCCCTCTTGGCTGCTTCTCATTATTATTACTGAAAATTATAAAGTAAAATTCGTTATAAAAAAACAACACCCGTTTCCAGAGAAGAAAAAAACGATCTGCTTCCTCAGATTCACCTCATGTTTGATACAATACTGGAATTTCGAAAAAAATATGGCGTTGGCCGCGCCATTGCTGCGCCTCAAATTGTACTGCAAAAAATAATTATTTGCCTGAACATAGATAAACCGGTTGCCCTGGCCAATCCTGAACTTTCAGATTTAAGCGAAGAACTTTTTGAACTATGGGACGATTGCATGAGTTTTCCAAACCTGCTGGTAAAAGTGAGGCGGCACAAAAGCCTCACCCTTACCTTTTATGATTTAAAACGGGAAAAGCAGGTTTGGCTTCTTCAGGATGATCTGGCTGAACTGATTCAGCATGAATACGATCACCTGGACGGAATTCTGGCCACCCAACGGGCCATTGACGATCAATCGTTTCGGTGGAAAGCATAAAAAAAACCGATTGAAAAGATCCAACCGGTTTTTTGGTATAAATATTCGTCTGGTTTAGAAAATACTGTACGAAAGGCCTACGGCAAAGTTTATGGTTGTTTTTGTAAGGTTTTCATTGTAGGTGCCAACATCAGGGTCGTTAAATGAAACGGTCTGATCCTGGTAAAAGGTGTTTGAAAAACCGGCATCGAGGGTAAGGGCATCCATAATCTTCCATTCAATTCCGGCGCCGGCAGTAACCGAAGGGTTGCTGTAGCTGAAATCGCTCTGGTAACTGTCTGCAACGCCCATATCTCCATACAATCCGCCAACGCTGAATGCAAAATTATCAACTACATTGAATTGCAGTCCGAGACCGATTTCCATTCCGTTGCGGTCGATTTCACGGGTGCGGATTACATCATGCCCGGCAGCATAATCTCTGGTATTTGGACCCCAATTTACCCCTTTATTAAAATACATGTTATAGGATAATTGTGCTTCAATAAAATCTGTATTATAGCCAACTCCTATACCTAATATAGCGGGGATATCACTATTAACTTCTTCACCAAACAAAATATTACTGTAATTGTCATTTTCATTTGGATTATTTTTAAGCGTTAGAGAAGTTTTCATTTCATATTTTAAAGCAATATTTAAATTTTCGACAGGTGAAATATTAATACCTACCATTGGAGTAAAACCTGCCCCGGTTTGCTCGGTATCAACATATTTATCTGATACGTCAGCATTATTTAATGCCTCTAAACTGCCCTTTGTGCCATTCATAAACGCAACAGCTTGTTGATTTGTTAATCCGGTCTGACCTAGTGCTCCTAATACCTGTAAAATTTCAGGATTGGAAACCGGCGAACTTGGGTCGATTAACCCCATTTCAATAGCGGTACTTAATCCAGTCGCTGCATTATCGAGGGCGCTAATTGTTCCTTCTAAAACTGGCGATGACAATGCAAGATACTCCTCAGCCATAATATAATTAGGACTAGAATCATCACCGGTTTTAACTTTTATATCTTTTATTTCTCCCATATAAGTATTCTTTGATGGCAAGTATCTAACTCCACCATAAACTGAAAAATAATCACTTACTTGATAAGTAGCACCTAATTGCAATCCCCAGAATATAGAGGTCCCTTCAAATGATAAACTGGCATCATATCCGGTTGCTCCAGGAATCTGGTAGGTTGTTAATAAGGGCGAAATAGTTTTTAGTCCTTGACTTAATTTTGTAATCGGTATTTCAAACGAAGGTAAACCCCGGTCGTAAGTGGCTGAACCTCCGCCGGCATTGGGACCAAACCCCAGCGAAAACGCCCAGTTGTCCATTTTGTAAACAGCAAATGCAGTAGGGAATACCGGTACATTTACCACTCCTTCGTAATATCCATCATTGTCCTTAAACCATGGAAACTCACTGTCAACCGGTTTGGTTTGAAAAATGGTTTGGTTGTAAACGGCAAAATGCCAGCCATCCTCCATTTTTATTAATCCGGCCGGGTTAAAGTAAACCGCATCGATTCCAGTTGAGGCGTTCCGCGACATCATGCGAATAAATTGCGCACTTTGGTTGGTATTGGTTAACAAACCTCCGGCAAAAGCCAGTTGGGCAAGCATTAAAAATGCTGCAAAAAATGTTAATTTCTTCATTTGGTTAAAATTTTAGAATATGATTCTTTTTGTTTTATCTCCCAATTCATCTCTTTTTTAAGAAATTAATCGATTTGTAGCTGAATTGTCAGGGAGCAAATTTAGGATTAAATATTTTCCGGCAAAACATATTTGCTGATTTTCAGTATATTGTAGAACTTTTGAACAATAAAACCATAAATTCGATTTTGTTCAAAACAAAACAGGCTGCCCGGAAAGTATTATGAAACCTACTTTTCAGGCAGCCTGTACTCTGTTTTAACAGTTATTTTAGATATGAATTACTTCGTCGTATGCGGCAGCGGCGGCTTCCATCACCGCTTCACTCATGGTGGGGTGCGGATGGATGGTTTTTATGAGCTCGTGACCGGTAATTTCAAGTTTTTTTGCCACCACCATTTCGGCAATCATTTCGGTAACGTTTCCGCCAATCATGTGCGCGCCCAGCAATTCGCCGTATTTGGCATCAAAAATCAGTTTCACAAAGCCGTCTTTCTGGCCGGATGCATTCGCCTTTCCGCTGGCAGAGTAGGGAAATTTACCCACTTTAATTTCGTATCCGGCTTCTTTGGCTTTGGCTTCGGTAAGTCCAACCGACGAAACTTCGGGGTTAGTATAGGTGCACCCCGGTATATTGCTGTAATCAATCGGATCCGGATTTTTTCCGGCAATATTTTCCACGCATACAATTCCTTCGGCAGACGCCACGTGCGCCAGCGCCGGTCCTTCCAGAATATCGCCGATTGCATAAACGCCTTCCACGTTGGTTCGGTAAAATTCATCTACCTTCACCCGGCCTTTTTCCGTTTTAACATCCAATTCTTCCAACCCAATATTTTCGGTGTTGGGCGTAATTCCAACGGCTGAAAGTACGATATCGGTTTCAACGGTCTCTTCGCCTTTTTTGGTTTTAATGGTCACCTTGCATTTTTTACCCGAGGTGTCCACCTTTTCAACCGTGGAACTGGTCATCACTTTCATTTTTATTTTTTTGAACGAGCGTTCCAGTTGTTTGGCCACTTCTTCGTCTTCGTTGGGAACAAGGGTTGGCATAAACTCAACCAGGGTTACTTTGGTGCCAATGGATTGATAAAAGTAAGCAAACTCGCTTCCAATAGCTCCCGAACCTACCACCACCATGCTTTCCGGCTGTTTGTCCAGGGTCATGGCTTTGCGGTAACCGATAATTTTTTCACCGTCAATTTTCAGGTTGGGCAATTCACGCGCCCGGGCGCCGGTGGCCAGAATGATGTGCTTCGCTTTGTATGTTTTTTTCTTACCCGAATCGTCGGTTACTTCCACCGAGTTTTTTCCGGTCAGTTTACCAAACCCGTTAATGGTTTCAACTTTATTTTTTTTGAAAAGGAACTGAATTCCCTTGCTCATGCCATCGGCCACTCCGCGGCTTCGTTTAACCATGGCCTGAAAATCGGGTTTGACTTCGCCATCGATGGTCACGCCGTAATCGGCAGCATGCACAGCATATTCGTAAGCCTGTGCACTTTTCAACAGCGATTTGGTGGGAATACAACCCCAGTTCAGACAAATTCCGCCCAGACTCTCTTTTTCAACTACAGCTACTTTCATTTTTAACTGAGCTGCCCTAATAGCGGCAACATATCCGCCCGGACCGCTTCCTATTACCAATACATCGTAATCCATAATCTTATTTTTTGTGTTGATTTTAATTTATTACAACAGGTTCAACCCTGAAATGTTTTTTTTAACCATTTCCCAAATTTAATGAAACTTTCATTTCAAACCCGAATAGAATTCCAATAACTTTCCGGCAGCCACAAAAGAGCTTATCTCGCTGTTCAGCACCCGCTGTTCAAATTCTTTAATTATTTTCTTCATTTCGGGATGGTGGTAAAATGACCGTTTCATTTGCTCCTGTATGGTTTCGTGCATCCAGAAAGTGGACTGTGCGTTTCGTCGTTGTGAAAAGTAACCGTTTTCAACCGTCAGCTTCCGGTAATTTTCCACCTGTTGCCATATTTCGGCCACACCGGTTTTGCTCAGGGCCGAGCAGGTAAGCACCTGCGGGTCCCAGCTTGAATCCTTTTTTGGAAAAAGATGCAGGGCATTCTGATATTGTCGGCGGGCCATCTGTGCTTTTTCCATATTATTTCCGTCGGCTTTGTTAATGGCAATCAGGTCGGCCATTTCCATAATGCCGCGTTTAATACCCTGCAACTCGTCGCCGGCGCCGGCCAGCATCAGCAGCAGAAAAAAGTCAGACATGGAATGCACCGCCGTTTCGCTCTGACCTACCCCTACCGTTTCAATAAAAATATGGTTGAACCCGGCGGCCTCGCACAACACAATGATTTCGCGGGTTTTACGCGCCACACCGCCCAGCGAACCTGCCGATGGGCTTGGCCGGATGTAGGCATTTTTATCGCCCGATAGTTCTTCCATCCGGGTTTTATCGCCCAAAATACTTCCCTTCGACCGTTCGCTGCTGGGGTCGATGGCCAGCACTGCCAGTTTTCCGCCCAGGCCGGTAATGTGCTTGCCGAGGGCTTCTATAAATGTACTTTTTCCCACCCCGGGAACGCCGGTAATTCCAACCCGAATCGATTTCCCGGCATGGGGCAGGCAACGGGCAATTACCTCCTGCGCAATTTGCTGATGCTCCGGTTTTGAACTTTCAACCAGGGTAACTGCCTTGCTCAGCAGGGTGATGTTTCCAGCAAGAATGCCAGCTACATATTCATCAACCGGAAGCAGTTTCCGCTTTTTTTGCAAAAACTTTTGAATGGAATGTTCGTTCACCGGATCAGGTTGTTCAACACCGTTGTTCACCTTTAACCCTTTAAATCCCTGACTGTTTTCAAAATGAGTTTTATGATTTTCCATATTCATTAATTCAACTGGTACATAAAAATTTGGCAAAAAATCCATTATTTTAACAGAAGAATATGTAAATTTCATCCGTTATGGTAATTTTGAGCCCATAGGTAAATTCATCTGCAAAAATATAAATTCAATGGCCGAAAAGGAAATTACATTGCTAAAAGAACAGATTGACCGTCTCGCCGAAGAAAAGTTCGATCTGGAAGCCTGGAAAAACCGGACTGTTATTTTCCTTGAACGTATTTTCGGGAAAGACAGCCCCAGGCTTAAAATGATACAAAACCTGCACTACGACTACTCGAGCTGGAGTTTGCGCGATACTTTTGCCGGTGGCTCAGCCAAAGACAAAGACCCGGTTCGCATTCAGGCCAAAGAAATTCTGGAGGCCACCATTGCAGAGCTCGGAAGCCTTGGACTCCCGCAGGGAAAAAAAGGCAAGGCGAAAGTGAGAGAACTGCTTGAATATGAGCTGACAGGGAAACAGATGAAAGAGATTGATGCACTGCTGCAGGCTGAAGATGCTGATAAAACCGAAAAAATTGCCGCTTTTCTGGAACCGGCAGGACCGGAAACACTCGCGGCTGTTATTGCCAAACTCCTTACTACCTAAAAAACCAATATGCCCGGAAGTGTTAAAATTGCCATTGTTATTCTGAATTATAACGGAGAAAAACTGTTTGACACCTTTTTGCCTTCGGTTATCAGAAACAAGGGAAATGAAACTGAGATTTTTTTAGCCGACAACGGCTCTACCGATAATTCTGTAAATTACCTGAAAGATAATTTTCCGGATGTGAAGATTATTGATCTCAAAAGGAATTATGGTTTTGCCGAAGGATACAACCGGGCATTGCAGCAGGTGGATGCAGATTTTTTTGTTTTGCTGAATTCGGATGTGGAGGTTACCCCGGGCTGGCTGGATCCTGCTATAAAAATGCTGGAGGAAAATGAAAATCTTGCAGCTGTTCAGCCTAAAATTTTGAGCTACGAAAAACCACATCAGTTTGAATATGCCGGTGCTGCCGGTGGTTTTACCGACCTTTTTGGCTACCCGTTTTGCCGGGGGCGTATGCTTAACCGTATGGAACCCGATGTGGGGCAGTACAACCGCTCCTCTTCCATTTTCTGGGCCAGCGGGGCCTGCATGTTTATAAAAGCCGGTGCATTTCAAAAAGCGGAGGGGTTTGACGGCGATTTCTGGGCACACATGGAAGAAATAGACTTATGCTGGCGCCTCAAAAACCAGGGGTACCAGGTAGGCTATCAGCCCGAAAGTGTGGTTTTTCACCTGGGAGGCGGCACGTTATCGTACAACAGCCCGAAAAAAGTTTACCTGAATTTCAGGAACAATCTGTTTATGTTGTATAAGAATCTTCCCAAAAACCAGTTTCACCGCATCTTTTTTGCACGTATGATGCTCGACGGCGTGGCTGCTGTAAAATTTATCCTGGGGTTTCATTTCCGGAGTTTTGGGGCTGTAGTAAAAGCGCATGTTTCGTTTTACAGAAACCTGGGAAAGCTCATCAGAAAAAGAAAAAAGCTGCAGAAATTATCTGTGGTGAAAAATCACCCGGAAATATACCCGGGCAGCATAATGTGGAATTTTTTTATTCGGAAAAAGAGAAAATTTTCGGAACTGAATTTTAATCCTGAAAAATGAACCGGAAACTTATATTCACAGAGAAGATTTACACTTACCAGATTGATTTTGTGGGCCATGTAAACAATATCGTTTACATCCAGTGGCTCGAAAACGGACGTGTAAGGCTGCTGGAAGCCATTGGCATGCCGGCATTCGAACTTGCTGTTTCCGATGGAATTGTACCGGTGTTAACCGAAACTTCAATAAAATACAAAAAGCCTCTTTTTCTGAACAATACCGTAACAGTGGAAGTTTGGATTTCGAAGCTGAACAACGCCTCGGCCATCATGGAATTCCGGTTTTTTAACGAGAAGGGCGAATTGTGTGCCACGGCGCAGCAAAAGGGGCTGTTCATCGATCGCAAAACCATGCGCCCGGCAAGACTTACAGAAGAATACAGACAGGCTTTTGAACAGTTTCTTGTTTCAGAATAGAACCATTTGTTTATTCCCGGTTTTTAATTCCAGCTTAATTCCAAAATCGTCCCAATCTTTTTTTGATATATTCAATTTTTCAAGAACCATTGAATAGTTCAATAGCTTATAAAGTTTAATAAAATCGATACGCATCAGAATATCTTTCGTTATTGATCTTTTTGAATCGGGAAAGATAATGGCACGCAAAAATTGTTGAGTGTGTTTATGATTAAGCAAATATAAAACTATCCGAGCAGTAGTTTCATCTTCAAATCCAATAAAATAGCAGGTGTCATCAAGCATAATTGGTTTTCCATTATCTGGCGTTACAAGTGTGAAATGAGTGCTTTTGTACATGCCCGAAACAGCCACTTTAAAAGGCATAAATGAATAGTCGCCTACACCAAAAATTGAAAAACGGGGTTTGCCCCGGTAAATGGATGACTTTCTTTTATCAAAATATTCACCATTTTTATTCAGGTACTCAAAGGTTAATGGGAAGTCATGTTTGATATAATTTGTTTCCTGACCGATTTTCCTTTGTGTTACGATTGTTAATTTTCGATAAGAATTTGTTTGGGTGTTTTTTAAATCGGAACTTTTAAGCAACCCATAAACTAAGTCGTCTTCAATTATAACATCCTGGTTTAATCCATTTTTGTAATGTCCATTGTGAATTTCAATTTCCATTACTTTGGAGCAATCATGTTTTATTCCCTGACGCCAGACAAACTGACATTTTCCATCTATATCACTTGCCTGTTTGTAATCAATTACTGAATTTACAAAATTACTTTTCACCCAACCGAAGACTCTTTTCTCCTGCAAAGAATAAAAATCAATATCGGCGCAAATAAGTTCGGCCTGCGCATTAAGTTTTGCAACAAAAAAGCAAGCATCTACAGAGACGTTGAATTCTTTTTTAGCGTCAATTGTAAGCTTTTTTAATTCACTTATTGGAAAACTATTGTTTTTCTGGTCATAGATTAAATTTTTAACGACAGAATTTTTCACTAAAAACCCAAAATAGCCCTGATGCAATGAAAAGTGTCTCATCATTAATAAAGAGATGGTTTCTCCAATATCAAAATTACCTTTTCCTGTAATTGCATCTATGCCGCTGTATTTTTTAAAGTTTGATTTTTGAGGCAGGTTCTGTGAGTCAATAGAGCCTAATTCTGAGTTTGTTACCCAGGGTGGATTACCAATTACTAACGTTCTTTGTTTTTTAGTTTCACCACTTAATTTTTCAAAATCAAAGTCGAAAACATTTGCATGAAAAATTTCAATTCTCGGTATTGAAATGTTTCCGTTATTAAGGAAAAACTCTAAAATTTTGAATTTTGTTTCCCAAACATAAGGCTGATATATTTCTATTCCTACAATTCGTTTAATTCCTTTAAATTTGGCTAATGCAGCAATAATAAAATTCCCTTTTCCACAAGTAGGCTCAAGTACAAATTCAAAAGATTCATCAGTTGAAATCGTTCTAATATATTCAGCAGATTTTAAAGCTAAATCGAAATTTGTCTGAAAATCTCCATATTCTCTTCTGTCGGGCTCTTCCAGAAGATTTATTTTTTCAGCGATTAACGAAATAAAGTGTTTTAATTGATTGGAATTTTCAAAAAATGACTTAATGCCACATTGTTTTTCCAACAAACCATTACAATTTTCCAAACTATGGAATTGTTTCTGATTTGTAACAAAATAATCAATTACAATGGATGATATTTCTAATTCCTGAAAATTCATTGATTGACTTTATCTACTAATTTTGAAATTCCCTTAACATTATCTGTAAGATATACTACCCTTGCGTATTGAAGCCTCCATTGCAGTGCATTTGATATTGTTAAATAACCTTGCTCAGGTGTATTTGATAGAATGTTTTCTGCGATTTGATTTAATGTGATTTCATCTGCAGGTATATTTTTATCATTCAGATAGGCTATAATATCTTCTTTTATAGCACCATCCTTTAACATTTCACGAATTCTAAATGTTGTAGTGTAATCTGCTGTTCTTCCCATTTCGAGAAATGAGCAGCTTAAAAAATCAAGAATTGCAGTTCCACGTTCCGGGTCATCGGTTTTTTCATAAACAAAAACAAGTAAATTATACCCTAATCCAAAAATTTTTTGCTTTGCATTTTTGAATGGACTGGAGGATTGTGGTTGCCTGATTGAGGTGACTTTAATGTCAGTCATAATATCGTCTCCAGGCAAATCAATTCCTTTTGCCGAAGATCCTTTTTCATACTCATAGTTTGCTTCAAGATATTCCTGAAATTTGTGTTCAATGTAGGTGCCAACAGCCTTTCCATCTGTGACTCCATAAAGGTCTTTGTTAGAATAAGTTGATTCTGTATCACAAAAATCTTTTGCTGATTTTTTTAGCAAATCTATCGTTAATTTTTTTTTCATTCGGTGTTCCTTTTGTTGCAAATTTAATCATTAATACTACTTTGGGAAAATTTGTGAAAAATAAACCTTTTGCAATTTTCGGAAAACCTTTCTAACTTTGCACTGATATTTACGCAATGGGGGTGCCTTAATAATTAAGGGCTGAGATTATACCCACTGAACCTGATCCGGGTAATGCCGGCGAAGGGAGGGCAAACGGGATGCGTCCCACTCCATTGGTTAGTTTGATAACCAAAATTTCTAAAAATGAAACGTTTACATGTTTGGCTGCTTTTGCAGTTGATGGTTGTTGCCGCGCTGGGGCAATACAGCCTGAAAGGAGTAGTTACCGGTAACGGTGAGCCGTTGCCCGGAGCCAGCCTTGTAATTGAAAACACCTTTTACGGGGTTTCTGCCAAAAGCGACGGCAGTTTTGAATTCAACAACCTGAAAAAAGGGAACTACATTGTAAAAGCCTCATTTGTGGGGTTCGACACACAGGAAATGGAAGTCAGTGTGCCTGAAATTCAACAGGTTTCGGTTGAATTAACCCCTGCAACCATTTTAACCAGTGAGGTGCTGGTTTCGGCCACACGCGCCAAAGACAAAACTCCGGTTGCCTACACCAACATTACCGGAGAAGAAATTGCTGCCCGCAATATGGGCCAGGATATTCCCTACCTGCTGCAGCTTACGCCTTCGTTTGTGGCCACTTCCGATGCAGGCGCCGGCGTGGGCTACACCAACTTCCGCATTCGCGGCACCGACCTGAACCGCATTAACGTTACAGTGAACGGCATTCCGCTGAACGATGCCGAATCGCACGGAACCTGGTTTGTAGATTTGCCCGATTTGGCCTCGTCGCTCGAAAACGTGCAGGTGCAGCGCGGCGTTGGAACTTCCACAAACGGAGCAGCAGCTTTCGGTGCCACCATCAACCTGCAAACCAACACCCTAAACAAAGACCCGTATGCAGAATACAAAACTGCAGCCGGCACCTTCAATACCTTTAAGAACACCGTTTCGGCCGGCACCGGACTGCTCGATGGAAAATTCACCCTCGATGCCCGCCTTTCCAAAGTAACCTCCGACGGGTTTATCGACAGGGCTTTTTCCGATCTGAAATCGTTTTTTATTTCCGGCGGCTATCATTCCGGCAATACGGTAATTAAAGCCAACATTTTTTCGGGCGTGGAAACCACTTATCAATCGTGGAACGGAGTTCCGTCGGTTCGTCTGGACAACGATTTGGAAGGCATGCAGCGCTACGAAGAGCACTGGCTCTATTCACCGCAGCAAACGCAGGAAATGATAAATTCCGACAGTCGCACTTACAATTTATATACTTACGATAATCAGGTGGATTTTTACCAGCAGGATCACTACCAGCTGCACTTTTCGCACAAATTCAGTCAGGCCTTAAACCTGAATGCTTCCGGTTTTTACATCAGGGGAAAGGGGTATTACGAAAATTACAGGTATAACCGAAAACTGGAAAATTACCAGCTTCCTGAAATAACTGTTGGCGGTGAAACAGTGCAACGAACCGATTTAATTGACCGCAAATGGCTCGACAATCATTTTTACGGACTCACTTTTTCGCTGAACTACCAAAAGCAAAAAAGCGATTTTACGCTTGGAGGTGGCTGGAATACCTACGACGGCGATCATTACGGGAATGTAATCTGGGCGCAGTTTGTCGGAGATGCAGACCCCAACCACGAATGGTATTTCAATAAAGGCTTGAAAAAAGATTTTAACCTGTTTGCCAAATACAACTACCAGGTAGCCGAAAAGCTGAACCTGTTTGCCGACATGCAGTACCGCCATATCAATTATTCTATCGACGGCATTGACGACGATTTGCGAAACATTACGCAACAACACGAATTCAACTTTTTTAATCCGAAGCTGGGTGTTTTTTACGAACCGGCACAAAATCAGAATCTGTATTTGTCGTTTGCCACAGCCAATCGCGAACCTAACCGTTCGGCTTACATCGATGCCCGGCAGGATGCAGAACCGCCGGTTTATGAAACTTTGTACGACTGGGAGTTGGGCTACGAATATAAATCGGCCCGGTTTTCGGGCAGTGCCAATTTTTATTACATGAGCTACAAAAATCAACTGGTGCTCACAGGGGAAATCAACGATGTGGGAAATCCCATTATGACCAACGTGGATAAAAGTCACCGAACGGGTTTGGAGTTACAGACGGGACTGGCATTGACAAAAAACCTGCAGTGGCTGGCCAATGCCACATTCAGCCAAAACAACATTGAAAATTTTACCGAATATGTGGACAACTGGGATACCGGCGGGCAGGAATCATTTCATCTGGGAACCACCGACATTGCTTTTTCGCCCAACGTAATAGCCAACAGCCAACTGGTTTACGAACCGGTGAAGAACCTGAATTTTGCATTTATTTCATCCTACGTTGGCAAACAGTTTATTGACAACACAGCCAGCGACGACCGCAGCCTGAATGCGTATTTTGTGAATAACCTGAAAGTGGATTATTCTTTCAAAACAGGTTTGTTCGATAATGTTTCGATCCACCTTATGGTAAATAACCTGTTTAGCGAAGAATACGAAAGCAATGCCTGGGTATATTCCTACATTTTAGGAGGCGAACGCTATAAAATGGATGGTTATTTTCCGCAGGCCGGAAGGCATTTTATGTTGGGGGTTGATTTGAAGTTTTAGGAGATTATTCCAAAATTACCTTCCCTTCAATCTCCACCAGCAAATCTTCCCGGCAAATGTCGGCGATGATATAGACCACGGGCAGATTTCCGTAATAGCTTTTAAACGTTTTTTTGATGGCTGCAAAATCTTTCCGGTTTTTTACATACACCCGGGCATGACCGTATTTGGGCTGAAGGGAATGGCCGGGGAGGAGAGAAAGAACCTCTTCGGAATAGAGCTTCTGCATGTTTTGAATAGTAATTTCGGTTTGTTCTGACGGATTGTCAATTCCCACCGTTTTTTCGCCTCTGATGGCTGCGGTTCCCGAAATAAAAACCTGCTTTTTTCCAAACAGTTCCAGGTAACGGGCGCGTTCAAATTTGGGGGTTGCTTTCATTTCTGCCTGCTTTCCCACCAGCACTTTTTCGCTGTACCCGTGGGCAGCTGTTTGTTTCGGATTGTTGAGCGGAAGGCTCACCGCTTTGGGGGTATCAACAGCAACAAATTCGATGATGACACCTCCCATGTTCATTCCGATTCCGGTTGCTGCCGGAAATCCATTCAGATTAAAATTTTCACCATAAAAACCGGCCCGCACGTTGTTAAACTCCTGGTAGCGCTGTTTACCTTCCTCAAAACCGATAATATTCTCGATGTAATTCCATTGCCGGATGACCGATTGAAAAGTCATACCTGCATGGGTTAACAGGTTTTTAAAAGAATTGAAAACCGTTTCGGCATTTTCCCTGCATCCGGAAGAAGTATCAGACTGCACGTTTCCAATCAAAATCCGGGCATTTTCTCTTTTAAAAAGCATGGCCGAGCCATGTTCAGAACCGATAAGTTCCTGATTCCACAACTCCGGATCGAAATAAAAAGCCTCTACGAGGATGCGACAGGTCAGCGGTGGTTGGGCAATGAGCGCGCAAATTACCGGGGTTTCAAATTTTTCAGAAACCATCTTTTCCAATTTAACACGGAGGTTGACATACGCTTTGTTCGACGGAGTGTCGGCAAAAAAATTCAGTTTAAAAATCCGTTTGCCCGAATTGATTTGATGCAATTGTTGAATGCAGCTGAACAATTGATTATCAATTGATGTACATCCTGTTTCAGGTTTTATATAGATTCGGTCTCCGTTTAAAAAATACATTCCATTGCTCTTTAAAAGAGATACAAATATGCCTTAATTGCGCGAATGAAAAAAATTTACCTCCGCCTTCGTGATTGCTTTTGCCGTGGTTTTGTGCGTTTGAATTTATCATCAAACGAATGTTTTGGCTTTTCTCTTTTCTTACGCTGATGAAAAGCCCCCTGGTATGTGGGGTCGTCAATTTTCTTTTGCCGGTCAATTTCCCGCAGCTGCTTTTGCCGCTCATCAAATTCGTTTTCAATCACTTCCACCCCCGGAGGAATTTCCTGCGGCGTAATTTCCATACGCACCAGTTCTTCAATTTTTTTCCAGTGCCATTCCTCCGACGGGTCGATGAGCGTGATGGCATCACCGCGGTTGCCAGCTCGGGCCGTCCGGCCAATCCGGTGCACATAATCTTCGTAATTGGGTGGCACATCGAAATTTATCACATGGCTGACCTGGCTCACATCCATTCCCCGCGCTGAAACATCGGTGGTAATCAAAATTCTTACCTCGCCGTTTTTGAATGCCCGAATGGCGTTTATCCGCGCATTTTGTCCTTTGTTTGAATGCAAAATTCGTTTTTCACCTTCCACTTTTCGCTGAATGACTTTAAATACGCCGTCGGCATGTTCTTTGGTTTTTACAAAAATGACAATTCGCGAAAAGGTTTTTTCATCGGTCAGCAGGTGTTTTATCAGGTTGAGTTTGGTGCGGTAGTTGGGCACTTTATAGGCAATTTGGGTAACCTCCTGCACGGTTGTTGCTGATGGAGAAACTTCCAGTTTTTCGTAAAAATCGAGAAATTCCTCCGTAAGTTTTTCCACCGCTTCTGAAAAGGTGGCAGAAAAGAGCAGGTTTTGCCTCTTGGAAGGCAGTATTTCAAATAGTTTGCGAAGCTGTGGTTGAAACCCCATGTCGAGCATGCGGTCGGCTTCGTCTATCACCAGGTATTTTACTTTCTTCAGCGAGAGTACGCCGGCCTGGTACAAATCCATCAAACGGCCCGGTGTTGCCACAAGAATGTCGATGCCCGGCGTCAGCAGTTCGGCGTGTTTAGTCCAGCCAATGCCGCCAAAAACTGCCGCGTGGCGCAATTCCGACAGCGATGTCAGCTCGGCCACATCCTCCCCTACCTGAATGGAAAGCTCGCGTGTGGGCACCAGAACCAAAACACGAGGATCGGTTCCCTCGGGCTTTTTCAGTTTGGTGAGCAAAGGCAAAAGATAAGCCGCTGTTTTGCCGGTACCGGTTTGGGCTACACCAACCACGTTGGCACCCGAGTTGATTTTCGGTATGGCCTGCTGCTGAATGGGCGTCGGTTCTTTAAAACCAATGTCGTCCAGCGATTTCAGTATCGATTTGGCTATTTTTAGCTCTTCGAATGTTTTCTTCATCCTGCAAAAATAGGAAAAATGAAGTTTGTATAACGGATAGTATTCGCAGGAAAGGATTTTCATCGTTTACCTTTCCGGTAACCGGAGCTTTCCTCCTGGCGGTGGCAGCCTTGTGTATTGGTTTTGAGGGATATGAAAGTTTTATTCTATTTTGCCCGGATGTCAAATGCCATAAGTGCATCGCCTCTGCGCTGATATAAGATCCCGTTTTTAATCACCGGATGGGAAAAATGTTCGCTGGTGCCGCGGGTAATTTTGAATGAACTGTTTTGAGTCAGCTTTCCGTTTTCGCAGCTGATGAGTGAAAGTTCGCCACCCCAATTGTAATAATACAGCATATTGTCGGCGGCAATAATTGCACCTGTCCCAGCCCTGAGCGAATCCACCACTTCTCCGGTTTCAACATGAAAGCTTTTTAGTTCTTTTTTTCGCGTGCCGCAACCGTACAGGTAATCGCCCAGTTTCACAAAACCACTCATGTAAGTATCCAAATCGGTAGTTCGCCAGATTTCGGTGATTTGCAATCCGTCTTCTGATAGCTGAAGTTTTACTCCGCGGTTGCCGTCGCCGGCAGCGTAGTAGATGATTCCATTTTCAAAAATTCCGTTGTTGCTGTGCGTGTCGCCAACCCCGGGTTCCCGGTCTTCCACCGGTGTGTTGTCCTGCAAATGTGTCCAGAGCAATTCGCCGGTTTCGGCATCGATTCCCAGTAAATGATAGGCAGAGAAGGTGATGTAAATTTTCCGGTCCGGCAGTTCAATCAGATTTCCGGGATTGTAGCCCATTCGCTCGCCCATGCCTTTGCACGACCAAATCAGTTCACCTGTAAAGCGGTTCAATGCAATTACATTGTTTTCCGTTCCGCCGGGGGTACAAAAAATTTTGTCATCAAATATCACCGGCGCTTCCGAATAGCCGTGGTAAGGAAGAACACCTTCAAAATCAGCCACGTAATCTTTGGTCCAAACCAGTTCGCCGGTTTTACGTTTCAGGCAGGAGATAATTCCCATTCCTGTTCCGGCATAAACCAAATCGTCAACCACGGTGGGTGCCGAACGCGAACCCGGATAATGTTTGGCCCACTCTTCTCCGTATTGTTGTTTCCAAATCAGGTCACCGTTTAGTCCGAAGCAAAACATCCATGCCAGGCTGTCTTTTTCACCGGTAATAAAAATTTCTGATTCAGTGACCGTTGGCGAGCCGTAACCATTTCCCAGCCCTTCGGCAAACCAGAGTTCTTTTGGGCCATTTTCAGGCCACTCTTTTAACAGTTTTGTTTCCGGATAAACGCCGGTTCGGTTGTCACCCCGCCACTGGTAGATTTGGGGTTCCGGTTTACTGCACGAAAAAATGAGGGCTGTCAGGATAAAAAGGATAATCTGCTTCATTTTGGTATTATTCAATGATTTTGTTTAATGGTATCCGGTTTTTCTCCGAAGTTACATTTAAAAGTAAAGAAAATCAACGAATGCCTCAAAACAAAGAATGAACATCCTTATTTTGGGTTGAAATAGCCATAAACCTCGTCGTAACCTTTTACCTCCATCAGGTCGGCCCGCATTTTGGCTGCTCCCGGGAAGCTGTTCAGGTAAATTTTGTAAAACCGTTTCAGGATGTTGAAATTTTTAATACCGCCCCAGGTTTGTTCGAACAGGCGGGTGTGTTCAAGCAATTTAGTAATCCGTTCTTCCATTGAAATCTCTGTTTTTTCCGGATTAAAAAACCAGGGATTCTGGAATATGCCGCGCCCAATCATTACACCGTCAACACCTGTTTCTTCCACTTTTCTCAGACCATCGGCATACGAAAAAACATCGCCGTTGCCGTGGAGCGGAATTTCCGGCCTGATTTGGTTTTTCACCTGAACCGCTTTCGCAATTTCGTCCCAGTCGGCGTCGCCTTCGCTTTGCATGCGCTGGGTTCGGCCATACAAAATAATGGCGGCAGGAACGGTTTCAAGCAAATGTGAAATCCACTCTTCGGTTTGATGTTGTTTTATTCCCGTACGGGTTTTTACGCTCACAGGAAGATTGGTTCCTTCTTTTGTGGCCAGAATGATTTCTTTGGCCAGGTTGGATTCGCCAATCAGTGCGCTGCAACTGCCGGTTTTAATCACTTTCTTTACCGGACAACCCATGTTGACGTCGAGCCCGTCGAAATCGTAATTTTCTGAAATGTACCTTGATACTGTGTTGTAAATTTCCGGATTGCGACCCCAAATCTGGGCGACTAACTTAATATTCAGTTTTTTCAGCAGTTTCCGTTCCGATTCATTTACAATCAACCGCTCCGAAACCCGTTCCCTGCCTTTGGGGTGGTTCATGCCTTCCACCGAAGTAAATTCGGTAAAAACAACATTCAGCCTGCCCGGTGCTGCCATCCCCGACACAGTTTCACGGAAAACCGTATCGGTAACGTCCTCCATGGGTGCCAGCAAAAATGCGGGACTTTTTATTTCTTGCCAAAAATTATTCATACTTAAATTCCAGTCAACAATTTCCAAAAATCAATTTCCAACAGAATCTCATATTTTTCGAGTGTTTTCAAAAAAGTATCGAAGTGATGTTCAGAAACGCTCATTTGCGCCTTAATGCCTTCGCGGGCTACATAAATACGCCCGAAACAGTTCAGCGCAAACCAATCGCGGTAAATGTTGTCGCGAAATTCCTGCGGATTTTCCAGATAAAAATACCGGTAAAACGAAATGATTTTTCGCTGGTTTGTCCCTGTTTATTATATTGTGTAACTGCATGGTTTCAATACAAAAAATTGCGCCGCAAAAATAGGTAATTCAAAAATAAGGACAAAACGGTATTTTATGTTGCAGGACAAAAAAAAGCACAGCCGGTAAAGACTGTGCTTAAATTTTTTATGAAAAATGTTTTTATAATGCTAACGTAACTTCGTTTGAGCAAGCAGAATTGTCTGTTTCACAAATCTGGAAAGTAAATGTTCCACTTGATCGTGCCATATCCAGAGTATGTTCACCGTCGTTGGTTGTGTTAGTTAACACTGAGCCGTTGACTTTAATACTAACTTCACTACTTCCCTCGGCTCCTGTCCAACTTAAATCAACATACCTCACTCCCCGCACTTTCCTCAATGTTGCAGTTAAGACAATGTCGGATGTTTGATTGGTGGTAACGGTTACACTTTTCGAAACCGTTCCGGTTGCCCCATCATCGTCAGTAACAGTTAGTGCCACAGAGTATGTACCTGCTGCTGTGTAATCATGTTCCGGATTTTTCAATGTGGAAGTTTTGCCATCGCCGAAATTCCAGTTCCACGCTACGACATTGCCATCTGTATCTGTGCTTGCATCCGTAAAATTCACCGTGAGTTCTGTTGCCGACCAGGTAAAGTTGGCTGTGGGCGCAACATTATCTGGTGGAGGTGGAGGGTTTACGGTTCCGTTGTACACCAGAATAGGGTCTGGATTGCCATCGGGGTCGTTTTTAACTGTTCCGTTGGTTGTGGTGTTTCCAAGTAAAAGAAGGCCGGCAACATGTGGCGCAGCCATCGACGTACCACTTAAAGTTGCATAAGCGCCATCCTTGTAAGTGGAATAAATGCTGGACCCGGGTGCGCAGAAATCCACAGGTGGATTGCCATAGTTGGAATAAGAAGCCCATAAATCGCTCTGTGCCATAGCCGAAACAGTGTAAATGTTAGGTCCCTCAGCACTTGCCGGTGATTTGGTTCCTGCATTAGTACTCTCGTTGCCTGCTGCAAGCGAAAATTTGATTCCCTTATTTGCCGCTGTAATAACAGCATCGTTCAAATCTTTATAATAACTTCCGCCAAGACTCATGTTTGCCACATCGCCAGATTTGCCATTTGCGGCCACAAAATCAACTCCTCCAATAATCCAGGACATGTAACCACTTCCCCTGCGATCGAGAACCTTTACCGGAATTACTTTTGCACCTGCGGCAACACCAACAACACCTATTGAATTGTCAATTGCTGCAATTGTTCCGGCAACATGAGTACCGTGACCATTATCGTCATTCGCAGTAGAAGTCCGCGTAACAAAAGTTTTTCCTCTGCTTGCATCCACATTCAAATCAGGATGATCCAAATCTATACCCGTGTCTATTACCCATGCAACGTTTGTTCCTGAATAATTAACTCCACCGTTTACCCGGGTAATTCCCCAGGGAGTTGCTTGTGTGGAAGTGATGGAAACTTCCTCTGTTCCAGGTTTTATGAGCGTTATTAATTTATCTTCGGTGACAGAAACCACTGCCGGATCGTTCTCCAGCTTTTTCAACTGTCCCGGAGGAATTTTTGCGGAAAATCCCTGAATGGCGGTTCCGTAAACAAAATCCAGCTCGCCGTCGGTAATTCCGGCGCGTTTCATTACTTTTTCAGCAGCTTTTTGCGCTGCCTGCTGCCTTTTTTCGTACCCTTTCAGGTTCGAGAGTTCTGCATTCAGTTCTGCATCGTTCAGTACAACGATGTAACTGATTTTTCCATTTTGAGCTGATTTCAACTCAACATCGTCTGCAAATTGTTCTTCAACCAGGGTGTCATTGCACGCGTGGAAAAACGATGCAAGCAAAAAAAACGTCAGGAATTGTACAAAAAGTTTTTTCATTGCTTAGAATTTAAAAATTTATGTTGCAATATCCGAATAAATTCTAAAACATGAAATGTCAAATGTTTTTATTTGCAATTAATTTTTGAGGGTTGATTACAGATTGAATTTTTTCATTTTGCCAGAAGCGAGGCCTTTTTTTCAATGTATTTCTGAAATTCCTCTTCGGTAAAACCCACCGAAGAAACCACAATTTTTCCCGTTTTGTCGATGATAAAATTACGCGGAATGTTTTGTGTGGCATAATTGGAGAAAATTTCGCGTTTTGGATCGGGATAGAATGGCAGGTTAAAATTTTGCTCTGCTTTAAATTTATTGATTTCTTCCCATGTATGTTCGCGTCCAATGACCAGCAATTCAAAGTCATTTCGGTTGCCGAACTTTTCGTAAACATCTTTTTGCAGGTGCGGCAACTCTTTCCGGCAGGGGCCGCACCAGGTGGCAAAAAAGGTAATCCAAACTACTTTACCTTTCAAATCTGAAAGTTTTTGAGTTTTCCCGTCATTCATTTCGAATGAAAAATCAGGTGCAGGCTGGCCTTCTTTTGCAAGGGTAAACTGGTCCTGAGCAAAAAGATGAGCAGCAACAAAAAGAAAGGATAGAATCAGTAGTGAAAGTTTTGTTTTCATAATTTATCAAAAAGAAAGTCATAGCATCGCTTCAAGTGATACTATGACTAAAAATTGGGATTTACATTTATGCCAATCAATATTGTGACACCAAAAATTCGTTGACGGCAATTTCAATGCGCTGTTGGATTTTCGAGGCATCCGATTTTTTAAACTTGTCCCCGGTAATGTTTTCGAATAGTTCGATGTACCGGTCTGAAACTGAGGTTACAAATTCTGCCGACATTTCAGGAATAGTCTGGCCTTCTTTCCCCTGAAACCCGTTGGCAATAAGCCACTGGCGCACAAATTCCTTTGAAAGTTGTTTTTGTGGTTCGTTGGCAGCAAGTCGTGCTTCGTATCCGTCGGCATAAAAATAGCGCGATGAGTCGGGCGTGTGAATTTCGTCGATGAGGTAAATTTTGCCGTCTTTTTTTCCAAATTCGTATTTGGTGTCCACCAGAATCAGTCCTTTTTCGGCAGCCATTTCTGTTCCCCGCTGAAAAAGTTTGCGGGTGTAATCTTCCAGCATTTCGTATTCAGCCTTGTCAACCAAACCCTGGGCAAAAATATCTTCACGCGAAATGTCTTCGTCATGGCCGAATTCAGCTTTGGTAGTTGGAGTAAGAATGGGTTCTGCAAATTTTTGGTTTTCCTTCATTCCTTCGCGAAGGTGTATTCCACACAGCGTGCGTTTTCCTGCTTTGTATTCGCGCCAGGCATGGCCGGTGAGGTAACCGCGAATAACCATTTCCACCTTATACGGTTCGCACATATGGCCAACCGTAACATTTGGGTCGGGTGAGGCTACTTTCCAGTTAGGCACGATGTCGGAAGTTGCATCCAGAAACTTTTCAGCTATTTGGTTCAGCACCTGCCCTTTGTAAGGAATACCCTCGGGCAAAACCACATCGAATGCCGAAATGCGGTCGGAAACCACCATCACCAGCAAGTCGTTGTTGATGTTATACACATCGCGTACTTTTCCATGATAGACACTTCTTTGTCCCGGAAAACGAAAATCAGTTTTTGTTAATGCGTTGCTCATTGTTTTTTATTTTATAATTGTTTGCAATTCCTCAATTTTTGATTTGTAATTCTTTTCTTTTAGATATGAAATCCAGTTAGAAAGAGTTACAATTTGGGACGCTTTTTTGTTTTTCAACTGTGAAAAAAGACGACGCAAATTTGGATTGTTTCTGCTTGTTTGCCTTTTGGTAATTCTTTTAAGACTGTTTAAATCATCAGGTAATTCAAAACTTTTAAGATTAATTCCAGCTTCATTTGCCGATTTTAAAATGAATGATTCAACAGCAGGAGTAATTTGTATAATATAATGATGTTTTAAAGGATGTTTAAACAGGTATAAATCTCCTGAAGAAGCAACAAGTTCAAATTCTTCCAAATATTTAATCTGCCTTTTATCTTTGTCGATTATACCCACGGCAAATGAATCGGCTAACTTTTTTTGCATCGTTTTAGAAACCTCGTTGCAACTTTTTTGATGATTAAAAGTATTGAACGAACCGGTTATTGTTTCAACAAGGTTGGTATCAGTATAACATTCAGGAATTATGGCATAATTCACCTTCATTTCAGAAACGTTTCATAATTGGTGAATAGATCGATGCCATAACCGTAAATATTATCCATATCCTCTTTGCTGAGTTTATTGGCTACTGTTTCCCCATTTTTATAATCGACCATAAAAATGGATAATTCATCCCGTGCATTTTCAAGAAAATAATCAAGAACGTAAGGACTGTGTGTAGAAAGGATGAATTGATTTGATTTGGCGTCGATTATTTCTTGCGTTATGTGAACGATGTAGGGCGGAAAAGCATGTGCTTCCGGTTCTTCAAAAATTAAAACGGAATTTTGGTTGGAAGCGATTGCCGTTTTATAAAAAATTATACGTTGTAGCGTGTCGGCAATTGAATTATAAGGAATAAGAAAAATCTCACCGTTTTGTGGCGGTTTGGTGATTTTTAACTTTTGACTTGATTTATCGAACACTAAATTCAGATTATATTCATGAAACAAGTTTACAATTTCTTCTTTTAATGCTGGAATGTCTTCAATAATTTGCATTTGATTTGTTCCGTTGGGAGGTATCAAATAATTTAAATGTGATTCTTTCGTATTTAATCCTTTTAAAAAATTATAGTATTTAATATTTATCCATTTGGAAGTTAGAGTTTCTCTTGATTTCTTTTTAAAGGGAGAAAGCCCTCCTAAATTAAGCCCGAGATTAGAATTAAAATATAAATGAGATAAAGATTCCCGATTATCAAGAATTATTTCTAATATGTTTGTATTCAGTTTTTCTATGTTTCCGGAATTTGGGTCAATGTAATCAGGATTTTTAGTGATACTATAATTTCCCAGATTTGAATTTATAACAATTGAATTTTCAAAATTACCATCGAAAAATAGTTCATTCTGATATTCAACCCTAATTAAAGAAGAAAGTTTTTTATTAGAGTTCAATTCTAAATAGGGTAAACTAAACACACCAAAAGCTTCCAGAATATTTGATTTTCCAACATTTGGTTTGCCAATTAATAAATTGATTCGACTAAACTCTTCCAGCTTTAAATTCCGGATAGATTTAAAATTTGAAATAGTGATATAGTCAATAAAACTTTCCATGAATCAAAGATAATCAACTTTCCTCTTTTTTACCGACAGAAAATTATATTCCTGATTGGTATCTCTTTTTTAAATACTTTGTACTCTCTACTCATTTCTTTTACCGGCTTTTCTGGTTTCATCTGACTTTGCTTTTTCCTCTGCCTGATCTTCATAATATTTTTGGTAGGCATCCACAATATCCCGCACCAGCCGGTGGCGCACAATGTCGTTGGTGTTGAATTGAACAACAGAAATGGATTCAATGTTCTGAAGCAGTTTCATTGCGAAAATCAGCCCCGAGTTGCTGCGTCGGGGCAGGTCAATCTGGGTAACATCGCCGGTAACAATAAATTTGGCATTCAGTCCCATACGTGTTAAAAACATCTTCAACTGGTTGATTGTGGTGTTTTGTGCTTCATCCAGAATGACAAACGCATTGCTGAGGGTTCGCCCGCGCATAAAAGCCAGCGGGGCAATTTCGATGATGCCGTCTTTTATAAAATCTTCGAGCTTGCGGGGCGGAATCATATCCTGCAAGGCATCGTACAATGGTTGCAGGTACGGGTCGATTTTCTCTTTCAAATCGCCGGGCAAAAAACCCAGGTTTTCACCCGCCTCCACTGCCGGACGGCTGAGAATAATTTTTTTGATTTCCCGGTTTTTCAGGGCGCGAACTGCCAGTGCAATGGCCGTGTAGGTTTTTCCCGTTCCGGCAGGACCAATGGCGAAAATCAAATCGTTTTTATTGCATTCATCCACTAACACCCGTTGATTAGGTGTGCGGGCCCTCACCGGTTTTCCGCTGTTCCCGAAAACAATAATGTCCTTATCAACAGTCCCGTTTTCATCCAGCGAGGAAAATCCGGTGGAAAGAATCTGCAGAATGGTTTCTTCGGTGATAACATTGAACTGGTAATAATGGTCGAGAAGCTGAATGAATTTTTTCTCGAAGATTTTCAGCTCTTTTTCTTCTCCCTGAATGTAAAGTAAATGACCTCGTGCCGTAATGCTTATTTTGGGGAACAACGATTTGATAAGGTTCATTTTTACGTTGTTTATCCCGAAAAACTCCAGCGGGTCAATCCCTTCCAAATGAATTTGTTTATCCAATAATTTTGCCTTTATAATGATTTACAAAAATAACGACTTTTCTATGAAATCGAACTTTTTGACAATTGAGTGTACTGTTTTTTAAAAATGAAGATTAAATCACCGGTTCATTTTACAGCTATTGCCGTTTTTATAGCATCATTTCTCGTTTATTTAATAACCCTCGAACCCACAGTCAGTTATTGGGATTGCGGAGAATTTATTCTTTCTGCTGCAAAACTCGAAGTAAATCATCCTGCCGGATCGCCTTTATTTGTATTGCTGGGGCGAATTTTTACTTTTTTATCATTTGGCGACAATCAAAAAATTGCATGGTCAATCAATCTGATGTCAGGTTTTTTCAGTGCGCTCACTGTTTTTTTTCTGTTTAGGATAATTGTTTTTTTGGGAAAGAAAATAAGTACAAATAATTTTCAAATTGTTGGCAGTGCGGTTATCGGTTCGCTTACTTTTGCCTTTACCGATTCATTTTGGTTTTCGGCAGTTGAGGGTGAAGTTTACGCACTTTCCATGTTTTTTCTAACGATATGTTTTTGGGCTGCTTTGAAATGGGAAACAGGTTTTGGCGAATCCGGCAACAACCGATGGATTTTGTTTATTGCTTTTTTAACTGGCTTGGGGCTTGGCGTTCACCTGATGAACCTGTTGGTTATTCCTTCGGCAACCCTTATTGTTTTTCTGAAATCGCGTAAAAAAACGGCTAAAAATATTTTGCTTTCTTTTTTCCTGGGATGTGGCCTTCTTTTGACTGTTTTGTATGTTCTGATTCCCGGAACCATGTGGTTTTTCTCTGTTTCAGAAACATTGTTTATCAACCGCTTTCATCTGCCATTGAATTCGGGGATAATTTTCAGTGTTCTTTTTCTCGGCGGTTTGGTTGCTTATGGTATTTATTTTTTTCATAAGAATGGAAGCCCGAAAGTGGCGCTTGCTGTTTTTTCCACAGCGCTTGTTTTAACGGGTTTTTCGGTTTACGCGGTTAATCTTGTTCGTTCGCAGGCCGGTCCACCTGTAAATTTTGGCGAACCCGACAACATTTTTTCATTAATTGATTATCTGAACCGGGAGCAGTATCCCCAAAGACCACTTTTATACGGACAAAACTACAATTCGCCGGTTATTGGAGTGAAAGAGCGGAAAACCAGAGACTTCGACGGAAACAGTTATGTGGAGCGCGATTTGTCTTCTGTTTATACATTCTCTCCGGAAACCTGTACTGTTTTTCCACGGATGTACAGCAGCGATCCCGGTCATACGGAAGCTTACAAAAACTGGGTAAATATTACAGGGAAAAGAGTTCGCACGGTTAACGGTGCCGGGCAAACGGAACTACTTACCATCCCGACTTTGGGAGAGAACATCGCATTTTTTTTCCGTTTTCAGGCGGGGCACATGTTTTGGCGCTATTTTATGTGGAATTTTTCGGGAAGGCAAAACGATATTCAGGGCAGGGGAGAACCAACAAAAGGAAACTGGATTTCCGGGATAAAACCCATCGATGCGTTAAGGCTTGGCCCGCAAAGTAACATGCCACACTGGATGAGAAATAACCGCGCCCGGAATACTTACTTTTTTATTCCTTTTATACTCGGATTTCTCGGTGCTGCTTATCATTATAAAAAGGACAAGGTTTCCTTTTTCAGCGTTTTGTCGCTGTTTTTACTGGCCGGAATAGGCCTGGTGATTTACATCAACGAAATCCCGCTGGTTCCCCGCGAGCGCGATTACGTTTATGTGGGCGCTTTTATGGCTTTCAGTATTTGGATTGGGTTCAGTTTTGCCGGTCTCACTGAGCTTACAGGCCGCAAAGTTTCGTCGAAGTCGATACCAATTTTGTTGTTTGTGGTTATTTTTTTGGGAAGTCCCGCTTTGCTGCTCTCGCAAAATTTTAACGACCATAACCGTTCGAACCGTTACGTAACGCGCGATTTTGCCGCAAATATCCTTAATTCCTGTCCGCCCAACGCTATACTTTTTACCAGCGGTGATAACGACACTTATCCGGTTTTGTATTGCCAGGAAGTAGAAAATATCAGGACCGATGTGCGTGTGGTTGTAATGCCGTTTGTGAGTGCAAACTGGTTTATTAATCAGTTAAAAATGAAAAAGAACCAGTCTGAGGGATTGAAAATGGAGCTTCCGCAAAGGGCAATTGATGAAGGGAAACTGGATTATGTGGCCGTTCTTGACAGAATTGACAGAACGGTTGATTTTAAAGAAGTGCTGAGGTTTGTAGCCGGCGACGAACCGGGAACTAAACTGAAAACAAGAAGTGGGGATTCTCTTGGATTTATACCTTCCAAAGAGTTGTATTTTAATGTTTTGGCAGATGGTGAAACAGGGCAAATCCCGGTTTCACTGAAAAACAGGGAGACGTTGTATAAACATGAACTTACTTTCTGGGATATTGTGGTTTCCAATGCGACTGCCCGCCCTGTATGTTTTGTGTCGAAAGCGGAAGCGCAAAATCACGGATTGTTGAATTACCTCAGGCAGGAGGGATTGGTTTACCGGGTTGTGCCGCAAAAAAACGATTTGAAACATGCGATGCAAAACCCTCCGGCAGATACCGATCGTTTGTATTCGCAACTGATGGAGGAGTTTTCCTGGGGAAATATCGATAATCCTGATGTGAATATTGACTATTTTTCGAAGTACAATACCGGAGTTTTCCAGTTGCAGAATGTTTTTAACTCGCTGGCCGATAATTTGCTTGAAGAAGCAAAAACTGAAAAAGCCCGTGCTGTGCTGAAAAAGAGCATTTCGCTTTTCCCTGTTTCCGTATTTCAATATAATAACTACTCGTTGCAACAAATCGAATTATTGTTCGACGCCGGATTAAACGATTCGGGGTTGCAGTTTTTGAATGGTTTTTTGCAATCGGTACAAGCCAACCTGAGTTATTATGCGCAGTTTGAAAAACGCCAACAGAAAGCGTTGAATTTCGACATTATGACCGAAATGTATTATTACCAGCAACTTTTACAACTCATACATTCCCGGAAGTTGAGTCAAAAGTTTCCTGATGCAAAGCAGAGCTTCGAAGATTTTGCTATACTTTTCAGCGATAGCTTGTAAAAAGTTCTATATCCCCGGGAAAGCACACGTATCGCCATTAAACGGCTGATTAAATACCGAATCGGTTTTGAACGGGATAATCAGAATCGATGCTGAATCGGCGGAAGGTATGTTGGAGTTTCCGGTTTTTTGCTGAAAGTTGAAAACCGAAAAAAACAAAATAACCGATACCAGCGCTGCTTTGGCCGGAATACCTTTCAGCGAAAAAAACCACCCAAACAAACCGGTGAATGAATTCTGCCTGATATTGCTCCGGCTTTCCTTCAGCATAAAGAAATAGTCAAGCCGGTTTTTTACCGAAGCATCCGGTTTGCAATCCAGTTCGTCATTCCTGAATAGTTCACTCAAATAGTTATCTGTCAATTCATTTTTCATCGTCTAACCCTCCTTTTCCTGCTGAATTTTTACAAGTTTTGCCAATTCGTTCCGGGCATAAAAAAGCCTTGATTTTACCGTCCCTTTTGGCAGATTTAAAATTTCTGAAATTTCTTCCAGGCTAAAGTTTTCGCGGTATTTTAGCACCAAAATTTCCCTTGACTTTTCAGAAAGTCCGTTCATTTTACTAAAAGCGGTTTCGAGTAACCGGCTTTTGTTCTCTTCGCTAAAATCAGTTTCATCCGGTACATTTTCGGAGAAAGTGGCCTGTAAAACGGTATTGCGCGTCACTCGTTTGCGGTATTCGTTTTTGCACATGTTGTGTGCTACCGAAAAAATCCATTTTTGGAAAGAGTAAGCCGGATTGAAAAGCTGCGGTTTGTCTATAATTTTCAGGAAAATATCCTGTAAAAAGTCGTTGGCTGTCTCTTCGCAACTGCCCAGCATTCGGTAGAAATAGTAAAAAAGCCGCTCGTGGTACCGGTCATACAACTCGTCAAATGCCGGCCGGTCGCCCCCTCCGATGTTTTTCATCAGCGTTTCGTCAGTTAATTCTTTTATATTTTTTCGGTTAAAAATCACTTTCGTTTTAATATCAAAAAAATAATTCCGCAATACGATAATAAAATGACAACCGGTGCCAGCGTAATTCGCCTAAAACTGTAAATCTCAGGATTAAAGTTATCTTTTTCCGGCATCGGCCCTGCCATTAAAAAGAATCCGGCAAACAATATTAATAAAATGATAATTAATAAAGTGGCTTTTTTCCGATTAAAAATTTCCATCTTTAAAGTTCGTAAATAAAGTATATAAAAGTACACGCGAAAACCGAAAGGTTCAAAACAGAGCAACATTTTTTTATTATGGAACAAAAAGTAAAGGCATTTAAAGAATTACTCGACATAATGGACGAACTGCGGGAAAAATGCCCGTGGGACAGGGAACAAACACTGGAGTCGCTTAGAAAGCTAACCATAGAGGAAACCTACGAACTGGCAGATGCCATTTTAAAAAATGATTTGCAGGGAATTAAAAAAGAACTGGGCGATTTGATGCTGCACATTGTTTTTTATGCCAAAATTGGTTCCGAAAAAGGAGCATTTGATATGGGCGATGTTTTGGAAGGAATCAATAAAAAACTGATTTACCGCCACCCGCATGTGTTTGGCAATGTGGATGTGAATGGTTCGCCCAAAAAAGTGGAAGAAAACTGGGAAGCGCTTAAATTGAAAGAAAAAGGCGGGAATAAACGCGTGCTGGAAGGCGTTCCTGCCGCCATGCCGGCGTTGGTAAAAGCCAACCGCATTCAGGAAAAAGCCAGTGGCGTGGGTTTCGACTGGGAATACAAAGAGCAGGTTTGGGATAAAGTGAAAGAAGAAATTAATGAACTGGCACACGAAATCGACCTGGTGGACAAAGACAAAATAGAAGCCGAGTTTGGCGACCTGTTTTTTGCCATGGTAAATGCCGCCCGCCTTTACGGAGTTGACCCCGAAGCCGCCCTGGAGCGCACCAACCTGAAATTCATCAAGCGATTCAACTATCTGGAAAGTAAGACACTGATGGAAGGGAAAGATTTGCACAAAATGACTCTGGTAGAGATGGATGTGATTTGGGAGAAGGCTAAATCGGAAGAGTGAAAAAATACTGAAATGTGTTTTACTTTCCTCCGGCATTCATTCAGAACTTTTTCGATTCTGCAACTGTTTTTTCAGTGTAAATATTTGTTTTTATGCTGAACAATAGATTGAATTGTTCAGCAAATTTATGCAGAATTGTTATTTTTATCATTTTAACCGGGGATTGAAGGTTTGGAAATGAAATGAAATTACCTGATTTTTTATGGAAAAGCGTTATTCAAAAATACGAATCAGAGAAAGCGGACAACACAAAACAGTTGAAATCGGTTCGAGGCTTAAACCTGAAATTGTTTCTTCTGTAATAAAAAAGTGGCAGTCACTCATCGACGTCACTGCAAAAATTGTGAATGTGCCATCTGGATTAATTATGAAGCTGAACGAAGATGCCATCGAGGTTTTTGTGAAGAGTAACACCGATGGAAATCCTTACGAAGCAGGTGAAGAATCAAAACTCATTTACGGGTTGTATTGCGAAACCGTGATTGGAACACAGAAGCAACTGTTGATACCTGATGCCACTAAAAGTAAGGTTTGGAATGAAAACAACCCCGATGTGGATATAAATATGATTTCATACCTCGGTTTGCCCATCAACTGGCCCGACGGTGAAGTTTTCGGAACGGTTTGCCTGCTCGATAACAAAGAAAACAGGTATAACCCGGATTACATCGGTTTACTCAGCCAGGTGAAAAACCACATTGAAACCGATTTGCAGCTACTGGTAGCCAACAAAGAACTCGCCGAAAAAAACAACGAACTGGAACAAACGAACACAATTAAATCGAGGTTTCTTTCACTTATTTCACACGACGTAAGGGGAGGTATTGGCGTTTTGGACGAATTTTTAAAACTAACCATCGAAAACATCGATAATTACGATAAACCGAGGCTGAAAATGATTTTACATTCGCTAAGTCAGAATGCCGGTTCGGCCTACCAAACCCTCGAAAGTCTTTTAAGATGGTCGAAAAACGATTTGCTGGATCTGGAGCCGGATATGCATTCTGTGAATGTAGTTCAGGTGATTGAAAATTTGCTTTTTTATTTTCAGCAGGCTTTCTTAATGAAAGAAATTCAGGTAGTTAAGAAATTTAGTCAGGATCAAATAGTTGTTCTGGCCGACGAGAATATGCTGGTTACCTCCCTGCGAAATATCATTTCCAACGCCATAAAATTTAATCAAGCAGGAGGTAAAATATTCATCAGGGCTTACCAACACGATAATAAAACCGTCATCGAGGTAGAAGACACCGGGATAGGGATGAGCCCTGAAAAAGTAAATGAGCTGTTCAGTTACAAAAAGGGAAGTACCGGAAAAGGAGCTGGCATCGGGCTGATCCTTGCCAAAGAATTTCTGGATAAAAATGATGCTGAATTACAGGTAAAGAGTGAAACGGACAGGGGAACCAGGTTTATAATTTCTATATGAAAAAGCCAGAGAAAAAGATTCCGCAAAAAAGATCCGATGCTGATGACGCCGGATATAAAAAGGCTGTTGAAGAACAAATAAAAAGTTTAAATCTTTTAAACAACCTTGCTGAACAGGTTCCCGGCGTGGTTTATCAGTATCGGCTTTATCCCGACGGAAGTTCGGCTTTTCCATACGCCAGCCCCGGAATGTGGGATATTTACGAAGTAACTCCCGAAGAAGTCAGGAAAGATGCATCACCGGTTTTTTCCCGCATTCACCCCGATGATTTCGATTACATTGTGGAAACAATCACCGAATCGGCTAAAAATCAAACGAATTACGAAAGTGAGTTTCGTGTGATTCTTCCGAAACAGGGTCTGCGATGGAGGCACTCCAACGCCAAACCCGAATTGCTGGAAGACGGAAGCACCCTTTGGCACGGAATTATTACCGATGTTACCGAACGAAAGTTAGCCGAAGAGGCCAGGGAAAAAAGCGAAGAAAAGTACCGAATTCTTTTTGAAACCATGACTCAGGGTGTGGTTTATCAAAGTGCAAACGGAGAAATAATTTCAGCCAACCCGGCTGCAGAAAAGATTCTTGGGTTGAGCATTGACCAAATGATGGGAAGGACATCCATCGACCCACAGTGGAAAGCGGTTGACGAGAATAAAGATCCTCTTCCCGGCGAAAAGCACCCGGCAATGATTGCACTGCAAACCGGAAAAGAAGTGAAAAATTTTACCCAGGGAATCTTTAATCCCCAAAAAAACGAATATGTTTGGATTTTGATTAACTCTATTCCTCAGTATAAAGCCGGCGAAAAAAAGCCTTTCCAGGTATTTTCCACATTTCTTGAAATAACCGACCGCAAGAAAGCCGAAGAAGCGCTATCCCATTCTCATGAATTGATGAAATATATCATAGAACACAACCAAAGTGCTGTGGCTGTTCACGATAATAATCTGAATTATATATTTGTAAGTCAACGTTATTTGGACGATTACAAGGTGAAAGAAAAGGATGTAATTGGAAAACATCACTACGAGGTTTTTCCCGACCTTCCTGAAAAATGGCGAAAAGTCCATCAGAAAGCGTTGCGCGGAATTGTTTCAAAGGCTGATGATGATAAATATGTACGTGAAGATGGTACAATCGACTGGACCCGCTGGGAGTGCCGCCCGTGGTGCGAAGCCAACGGTTCTATTGGCGGGATTATCGTTTACACCGAGGTAATTAACGAGCAAAAACGAAAAGAAGAAGAAATCAAAAAATTGAACCATCGGCTTGAGATTTTGATTGATTCGATTCAACAGCTTTCTTCGGCACAATCGCTTGACAGTGTTCAGGATATTGTGTCCAAATCAGCCCGCAAACTCATTGGCGCCGATGGAGCTACATTGGTTTTCAGAGAAAACGACTATTGCTTTTATGTGAACGAAGATGCCATTCAACCGCTATGGAAAGGAAAACGTTTTCCGGTAAATGATTGCATCAGCGGATGGGTAATGCTCAATAAGGAATCTGTCATTATTGAAGATATTTATGCTGATGAGCGCATTCTTAAAGAGGTTTACAATCCTACATTTATAAAAAGCCTCGCCATGGTTCCGGTAAATATCTCGGAACCCATTGGCGCCATCGGGAATTACTGGAAAGAAAAATATACACCCACCGAAACCGAAATGCAGTTGCTGCAAACCCTTGCCGATGCTGCTGCCCGTGCCATAGAAAACATAAATCTTTATGCCGAACTGGAAGACCGGGTAAAACTTCGTACGGAGCAGTTGCAGGCGCCAAACAAAGAGTTGGAAACGTTTACCTACTCGGTTTCGCACGATTTAAAAGCCCCATTGCGGGGGATCGACGGCTACAGTAAACTCCTGCTCGACGAATATGGCGGAAGTTTAAACGAAGAAGCGACCCATTTCATCAAATCCATCCGCAGTTCCACGCTGCAAATGAACCAGCTCATCGATGATTTGTTAAGCTATTCCCGGCTGGAACGCAGCCAGATAAAACAGGAAAAAATTGCCATTAAGCCGTTTGTTGAGCAATTATTGGCAGGATATTCCAGCGAGTTTAATAAAACTGGGACGGTAATAAAAGCGGAAATTCCTGAAAAACAGATTATCGCCGATTCTACCGGGCTTTCCATTGCCCTGCGTAATTTCATCGAAAATGCCCTGAAATTTTCAGGGGGTAAAACGGCCCCTTCCATCGAAATTGGTTTTTATGAAGAAAACGATTGCTGGATTATTTTCGTAAAAGACAACGGCGTTGGTTTCGATATGAAATACCACGATCGTATCTTTGAAATATTTCAGCGCCTGCACCGGGCAGAAGATTTTTCGGGCACCGGAATTGGTCTGGCCATGGTAGCAAAAGCACTGCAGCGTATGGGGGGAAAAGCCTGGGCGAAAAGCACACCTGGAAAGGGATCAACTTTTTTTATTGAAATACCAAAAATTGAATCAATATGACCGAGACAAATAACAATCAACCCATTTTGCTGGTTGAAGACAATCCGGTAGATTTGGATCTCACCATGCGGGCATTTAAATCGCAAAAACTCGACAACCCGGTATTAACAGCGCGCGACGGTGAAGAAGCGCTGGCTTATATCGAAACTTGGGAAAAGGGTGAGCCACGGCCCGTGGTTATTTTGCTCGATTTGAAAATGCCAAAAGTAAATGGTTTGGAAGTATTAAAGGTGCTCAAATCGCATCCTGCGTTTAAAACAATTCCGGTGGTCGTACTAACCACTTCTTCTGAAACATCCGATGTGCGGGAGGCATATCAGCTTGGGGCCAATTCTTACATCGTAAAACCGGTTGATTTTGAAAAATTTTTAGACGTGGCCAAACAAATTGATCTTTATTGGAGAGTGCTAAACAGGCCGGATGATTTTTAAAATACCTGAATTCATGAAAATTTTACTGCTTGAAGACAATACCGCGGATGCAGAACTCACTATCCGAACCCTGAAAAAAACATGGACGGGTTGTACAGTTAAGCACATTGTCACAATAAGGGAAGCCAAAGAAATTCTCGCCGGGAAACCTGAATTTGATATCGCCCTGCTCGACATGCAACTGCCCGACGGCAGCGGGATGGATGTATTAATTGAAATCAGACAAAAGAAACTGGATTTGGCTGTAGCCATGCTTACCGGCTCGGGCGACGAGGAAGTGGCCGTAGCCGCACTGAAAGCCGGCGCCGACGATTACACCGTGAAACACCCGGGATACACGGACAAAGTACCGCAAACTGTTGAACTTGCCCTGGAAAATTATAGAAAATACAGCGAACGGGCATCAGACGTCATCCATGTATTGTATATTGAACACAATGCCGCCGATGTGGATTTAACCCGGCGTCACCTGATGCGCTATGCTCCCTTCATCAGAATTACCAATGTCCCGAGCGCTGAAAAAGCGCTTGAATTACTCCCCGGAGTTGCGATCGCGCCCGGAGATTGGAATTATCAGTTGGTTTTAATGGACTACCGTTTGCCTGGGATGAATGCCCTTGAGATTATCAAGGAAATCAGGCAGGAGCGGCATCTCGACATTCCCATACTGATTGTTACCGGCCACGGCAATGAAGAGGTGGCGGTGCAGGCCCTAAAAATAGGCGCCAGCGACTATCTGGTAAAACGCGAAAATTACCTTACACGCCTTCCTTCACTCATTACCAGTGCTTTTCAGCATTGCGAATTATTCAGAAAGCAAAAAGCCCTTGCCGAAAGCGAAGCCAAATACCGCCTGCTGGCCGAAAATTCCGGCGATGTGATTTTTACTCTTGATTTCGATTTGAATTACACATATATCAGTCCGGCTATTTATTCCATGCGCGGGTTTACCCCTGAAGATATAGTTGGCAGAAAAATTTCAGAAATACTTACACCTGCTTCCTTTAAAAAAGTCAAAGAAATATTTCAAGGGGTGTTGCCAAAAATGCAAAGCGGTAAGGTGTCACTGGAGCCTATGGTGATTGAACTGGAAACTTTAAAAAAGAATGGAACGACCATTTGGGTTGAAGTTAAGGTCTCCGTTTCCTTCGATGCAAAAGGAAACCCGGTTGGTATTTTAGGAGTTTCGCGCGATGTTTCAAAGCGAAAGGGGGTGCAGGAAGAGCTTCGGAAACTATCGCAAGCTGTCGTTCAAAGTCCTGTAAGTATCACCATTACAGACATTGATGGAAACATCGAGTTTGTAAACCCACAGTTTACCAAACTCACGGGTTACACACCGGAAGAAGTGAAAGGCAGGAATCCACGCATATTGAAGTCTGGTAAACAGCCCGCGGCTCTTTATAAAGAGCTGTGGGACAACATTTTGTCGGGTAAAGAATGGCATGGAGAACTGGAAAATAAAAAGAAAAACGGCGAACTTTACTGGGTTAGCGAAAGCATTTCTCCGTTGGTTGATGAAGCAGGTGAAATAACACATTTTGTATCAATAAAAGAAGATATTACTGAACGAAAAAGAATGCTCCACGACCTGATTGAAGCAAAAGAAAAATCCGAAGCCGCCGACCGCCTCAAAACGGCTTTTCTTAACAACATTTCGCACGAAGTAAGAACGCCACTGAACGGCATTTTAGGTTTTGGTCAGTTTCTTGTTCAGCCTGATTTAACTCAAATTGAAAAAGAACAGTACCTGAAGATACTGCAAAAAAGCAGTTACCGGTTAATCAAGACCATTACCTCGTTTATGGATATTTCGCTCATTACTTCAGGCAATATGCCGGTGCTTAAAAAAATGTTTCCGTTGCAGCCCTGGATGAATGAAGTAAACGAACTGGTGGAACCGCTATGCCGGGAAAAAGAACTTAATCTTCAAATTACTCCTTCTTTGAACTCGCTGGAAGGTATTAAAGCAGTTACTGATGCAGAACTTCTGAAAAAAGTATTTGTACATTTGCTCGACAATGCCATAAAGTTCACGAATCAGGGAACCGTTTCTTTCGGCTGCCTGGTTAAAGATGAAACCCTTTATGGTTTTGTGGAAGATACCGGAGTTGGAATCGATGCAAGCATGCTAAAAACAGTTTTTAAACATTTTACACAGGAAAACCCAAGTACTTCCCGCGGACATGAAGGGAGTGGTCTTGGACTATCCATCGCAAAAGGGTTGGTTGAATTGCTGGGGGGTGAAATTTCTCTCGAGTCAGAAAAGGGAAAAGGCACACGGGCGCAATTCTCCGTTCCGGTTTAGAAAAACCTGTACCCCTGCCTGTAAGCGGTTAATAAACAGGAGGATCAGTTGAAATGAATTACAACAGGAAGGGGATAGCAAGGATTCAAAAATAGGGTTTGCAAAATCAATCTCAACATTTGTCAAACAAACCTTCCGGTTCGATTGTAATTTTATATGAATCATTATCTTTGCACCTCTTAAAAAAGAATGAACAACATGATTAATATTTCGCTTCCTGATAACAGTGTGAGAGCTTTTCCGGAACCGGTTACCGGTCTGGAAATTGCACAGTCCATATCGTCGCGGCTGGCAAAAGATGTTTTGTCGGTTTCAGTGAACGGCGAAATCTGGGATTTAACCCGCAAAATTACCGGGGATGCAACAATAAAACTTCACACCTGGAACGACCGGCAGGGGAAGGAAGCATTCTGGCATTCATCGGCCCACCTGATGGCCGAAGCTATTGAACATTTTTACCCGGGCACCAAATTCGGTATCGGTCCAACCGTTGATGTAGGTTTTTATTACGATATAGCTTTGCCCAACGGACAGCAGCTTACCGAAAAGGATTTGCAGAAAATTGAGCAGAAAATGCTGGAACTGGCCCGTCAAAAGAATGACATCGTACGGAAAGAGATTTCCAAAAAAGATGCTCTGGATATGTTCACTCAAAAAAATGACGAGCTGAAACAGGAACTCATCGGTGAACTGGAAGACGGAACCATTTCTTTATATGAACAAGGAAATTTTATTGATTTGTGTCGCGGGCCGCACCTGCCAAACACAGGTTACATAAAGGCTATAAAATTAACTTCCATTGCCGGTGCCTACTGGCGGGGCAACGAAAACAACCGGATGCTTACCCGCGTTTACGGAGTTACTTTTCCCAAACAAAAAATGCTGGAAGAGTACCTGATAATGCTGGAAGAAGCCAAAAAACGCGACCATCGCAAAATTGGCAAAGAGATGGAGTTGTTTGCTTTCTCGGAAGCCGTAGGGCAGGGGCTGCCGCTCTGGTTGCCCAAAGGTGCACAGTTACGTATGCAGCTGGAAGATTTCCTGAAAAAGGTGCAAAAATTGTATGGTTACGACCAGGTTATTACACCGCATATTGGCGATGTGAAACTGTACAAAACTTCAGGCCACTACGAAAAATACGGGAAAGATTCGTTTCAGCCCATTACCACACCTGCCGAGGGTGAAGAATATTTGCTGAAGCCGATGAACTGTCCGCACCACTGCGAGATTTACAAGGTAAGACCGCATTCGTATAAAGATTTGCCGGTTCGCATGGCAGAGTTCGGTACTGTTTACCGGTACGAACAAAGCGGCGAACTGCACGGATTAACACGCGTGCGTGGTTTTACACAGGACGATGCGCACATTTTCTGCCGGCCCGACCAGCTAAAGGACGAATTCAAAAAAGTAATCGATATTATTTTTATCATTTTCAAAGCTTTGAGTTTTGATGATTATACCGCCCAGATTTCTTTGCGTGACCCGAATACCCCGGAAAAATACATAGGCAAAGCCGAAAACTGGGACAAAGCCGAACAGGCCATTATTGAAGCCTGCGAAGAAAAAGGCCTGAAAACAGTTACTGAAGTTGGCGAGGCTGCATTTTACGGGCCCAAACTCGATTTTATGATTAAAGACGCGCTGGGCCGCAGCTGGCAGTTGGGAACCATTCAGGTGGATTATAATCTTCCCGAACGTTTCGAACTTGAATACATCGGAGCAGACGACAATCGTCACCGCCCCGTAATGATACACCGCGCGCCGTTTGGTTCAATGGAGCGTTTTGTAGCTGTGCTGATTGAACATACCGCCGGGAAATTTCCGCTTTGGCTTGCTCCCGAGCAGGCGGTTGTTTTACCAATCAGTGAAAAGTTTAACGATTATGCCCAAAAAGTTTCAGGTTTGCTAAATAATTCCGATATTCGCACCGTTGTTGACGACCGTAATGAGAAGATTGGTAGAAAGATACGCGACAACGAACTGAAAAGAATACCTTATCTGCTGATTGTTGGCGAGAAAGAACAGGAATCGGAAACGGTCTCGGTCCGCCGCCAGGGAGAAGGAGATATAGGAGTTAAACAAATTGGTGAGTTTGCCGGTTTTATTTCAGATGAAGTTAGAAATCAATTATCCGGATTGTATAACTAACTAAATAATAGGAGGATTTAACTATAGCTATTAAAAGAAGAGGAGGCGGGCGGCCTTTCATGAGAAGGGATACAGCACCGCAACACAGGATTAACAGAAATATTACCGCGCCGCAGGTGCGGGTAGTTGGAGAGAATATTGAAAACCAGGGAGTTTATCCCCTGCGTGATGCGTTGCGAATGGCCGATGAGCTGGAATTGGATTTGGTGGAAATATCACCCAAAGCCGATCCGCCGGTATGCAAAATTACCGACTACTCCAAGTTTCTTTACCAACAGAAAAAGAAACAAAAGGAGATGAAGGCAAAAGCGGTGAAAGTAGTAGTAAAAGAAATCCGCTTCGGGCCGCAAACCGACGAACACGACTTCGAGTTTAAAATGAGGCATGCCGAAAAGTTCCTGAAAGACGGGGCAAAGGTAAAAGCCTATGTGTTTTTTAAAGGCAGGTCTATTTTGTTTAAAGAGCAGGGAGAAATACTGCTGCTCAGGCTGGCCACCGAACTCGAGGATTTGGGCACTGTGGAACAAATGCCCAAACTGGAAGGAAAACGAATGATAATGATGATTTCACCTAAAAAGAAATAATACAGTTCTT
>CAZLGT010000021.1:0-67146 GCA_964559175.1 uncultured Mariniphaga sp.
CCTCTCAGAAATCAACAAAGTTGGTACACCTTGCTTTTTTAATGCTTTATTTCTACAAAATTTTAAAGAACTCTTTCTTTCTTCCCCATAAAAAATCAGCACCTTTTTTCCCAATGCTGACTATCTCTGGTTCTTTCCTATGTATCCGGTAGTTTTCAGACCGGGCTTTAACCCCTCTTCATTCTACCGTAACTTTTGTTCCCGTTCTTTCGGGGCGACAAAGGTAGTAACTCTTTTTTATCCGCCAAAAAAATTGAACGTTTTTTTTGACTTTTTTGATTTCCTGAAAACAAGTCCGGTAAACTTAACCGCTTACCTTCCCATCCAATCAAAAAAACAACTAAATCACGCTACTACTGTACAATCCCTTCAATGAACCCCGCTCTCTTAGCGGCTGCAAATGTAAAAGCTCTTTTCATTGTGACAAAGATTTTCAGAAGTTTTTTTCAGGTTTTAACCATTGTGTAAGATTTATAAACTTACACCCTCTGAAAACAAACAAGTTAACATTTGGTTAATCATTGTCTTTTGTCTCAATCAGCTTCTCAATGAACAACGCTTAAAAGCGGCTGCAAATGTAAAGTGTTTTTCAATCCAGCAATCAATCGGATGAATAATTTACAGCCCTTTTTATCATGATTTCTCCAATAAGCTGAAAAACAAACACAAACAGCATTAATCAAATGTTAACTGCAATGCTTATAAAAAACCTGATCATCCATTTTCTCAAAAGAATGATTCATCCAGACCGGTTAACAGGAATGATTCCTTTCATATTCATCAATTCAGGATGTAGTATTATTTTCTAAAAAGTGTAACTTCGCCCTAAATCTTAATCTGAATATTGTGTCAAAAAATCTGGTCATCATTCCCACTTACAATGAAAAGGAGAACGTTGAAAAAATGATCCGCAAGGTTTTTTCGCTGGAAACGCCTTTTCATTTATTAATTGTAGAAGACAACTCGCCCGATGGTACTGCCACCATTGTAAAAAAGCTGCAAACAGAATTCCCAAAACGGTTACATATTTTTGAACGAAAAGGGAAGTTGGGTTTGGGAACGGCTTACATTGCAGGTTTTAAATGGGCGTTGGAACACGGTTATGATTATATATTTGAAATGGATTGCGATTTTTCGCACAATCCGGATGACCTCGAGCGGCTTTATAAAGCAGCCGTTGAAGGCGCGGATGTAGCCATCGGCTCGCGTTATATTTCCGGAATTAATGTAATCAACTGGCCTCTTGGCCGTGTGTTGATGTCGTATTTTGCCTCGTTGTACGTACGTATTGTAACGGGCATGAAAATAATGGATACCACCGCAGGATTCAAATGCTACCGGCGCAAAGTGCTCGAAACCATCGATTTTGAAAAAATCAAACTCATTGGTTACGGATTTCAGATTGAAATGAAATTTACCGCCTGGAAATATGGGTTCAACATTGTGGAAGTGCCCATTGTATTTACCGACCGGGAAGAAGGAACCTCAAAAATGAGTGGGGGAATTTTTAATGAAGCGCTTTGGGGAGTGATGAAAATGAAGTGGCGAAGCTGGTCCAGGGACTATAAACAGTAGGCTGAGGGCTGAGGGCTGAGGGCGAAGAGCAAAAATAAAAGGAAGTTGGCGAAAGAAAGTTGGCAATAGGCAAAAATCAGTAAGCAATTGGCAATATTAACAGGCAATGAGCAACAGGCAGTTGACAAAAACAATGCAAATTCAAAAAAGCTAAGGAATGAAAAGGCTTATCAAGGATGCTACCATTATAAATGAAGGGTTGAAATTCAGAGGAAGTGTTTTAATCGACGGTGAAAAAATTGAACGGGTTTTCCCTTACGCTGTTCCTCCGGATTTTAATTTGTCAACAGTGGAAATTCACGACGCATCAGGCTTGTATCTTATTCCCGGAGTAATTGACGATCAGGTACATTTTCGGGAACCGGGCCTAACCCACAAAGGCGATATTTCAAGCGAAAGCCGGGCTGCCGTGGCTGGCGGGGTTACTTCATTTATGGAAATGCCCAACACCAATCCGCAAACCGTAACGCAGGAATTGCTTGAACAAAAATATCAACGGGCTGCCGAAGTTTCGCCGGCCAACTATTCATTTTACATGGGTGCCACCAACAATAACCTGGATGAAGTACTGAAAACCGATCCGACAAAAGTGTGTGGCATTAAGGTTTTTATGGGTTCCTCTACCGGCAACATGCTGGTTGACGACGAAAAAACACTTTCTGAAATATTTAAGAATGCACCTACTTTGGTAGCCACCCATTGTGAAGACGAAACCACCATTCAAAAGAATATCGAAATTGCACGGCAGCGATACGGTGAAAATGTGCCGGTTTCGCGCCATAATCACATTCGGAGCGATGAAGCCTGCTACAAATCTTCTTCAAAAGCGGTTGAACTGGCCTCAAAATTTAACACCCGGCTGCACATTCTGCACCTTTCCACAGCCAAAGAGATGAGCCTGTTTTCTTCGGGCAGCGTAAAGAAAAAAACGATTACTGCCGAAGTTTGCGTCCATCACCTGTGGTTCGACGAGCGGGATTACATTTCAAAAGGCAATTTTATTAAATGGAACCCGGCCATTAAAACGGTAAAAGACAAGGAGGCACTTTGGGAAGCGCTGCTTTCAGATAAAATTGACGTAATTGCCACCGACCATGCCCCGCATACCCGCGAAGAAAAAAACAATACTTATTTTAAAGCACCATCAGGCGGACCACTGGTACAACATTCACTGGTGGCAATGCTCGAAATGAGTAACAACGGTATTATAACTGAAGAAAAGGTGGTTCAGAAAATGTGCCACGCACCAGCCGACCTGTTCCGCATCGACCGCCGCGGTTACATTCGCGAAGGCTATTTTGCCGACCTGGTTCTCATTGACCCGAACCAATCCTGGGAGGTTTCATCCTGCAATATATTGTATAAATGCGGGTGGTCACCTTTCGAAGGACAGGAGTTTTCGCACAAAGTGGTTTCTACGTTTGTGAACGGGAGGGAGGTCTATAAAACCGGAAATATACAGGATGGAATATTTGGGCAACGGCTTCAGTTCCTGGGTTGACGTTTTTACCTTGAAACACATCCGAAAGTAACGCCGATATTAGCTTCTGCCTTACTGCTTCTTCAGCTCCCTCACTTTTTCCAAATCGATGTCTTCAAAAAGTTTCATAATCTGTTTCACTGTGGTATCGTAACCCACCTGGTAAATTTCTTCGACTTTATTGAAAGCAAAAGTGCTGTAATTTCGTGCCTCGGGCGGTTCAATCACAAAATCGCAGATGCGTTTGCTGTCCTCCACATTTTGGGCAATGCCCAGCCTGAAAGCACGTTCGGCAATGGCTTTCAATCCTTTTACCTCTTCCTCGGGCCCGTTGTGGTTTACATGAACGCCAATTAAAACCTGGCATTTTTCGCGGATGGCCACGGCAGGAAGATTATTAAGCAACCCGCCATCAACATAAGTCTGCCCGTCAATAATCTGCGGTTCAAAAACCACAGGAATGGAAGCCGATGCCATCACCCACTGAAACAATTTGCCTTCCGATTTTATTTCTTCCAGCCCGCTGTTCAGGTTGGTAACGGCACAGTAAAAGGGTATTTTAAGTGAAGTAAAGTCATCTTTGCCAATCATTTCGGCCATTACCTTTTGCACCTGCCCCATGTCAATCAATCCACTGAAAGGTCTGTGCCAGTTAATCATTTTGTGGAATTTGCGTTCCATCATAATTTTCAGCATCTCTTTGGGCGAAAAGCCGGCAGCATAAAACACGCCCACAATGGCGCCCATGCTGGTGCCGGAAACCACCTGCGGTTTTATACCAAAGTTTTCCAGCGCCTCCAAAACGCCAATGTGCGCAATTCCGCGGGCTCCGCCACCACTTAAAGCGATGCCAAATTTTGGGAGATCCTTTTTAGAAGAAGTTGAGTTCATTTCTGGTCTGCAATTTTTATTTTTAAGTAATTCTCCGGAGTCATTACTCCTAATGTACTGTTTTTAAAATCCTTGATATTCCGGGTAATTATAACATCAATATCCCCACTAATTTCAGCAGAGTAGTTTTGTAAAGCGTCTTCAAAATCTTTGAAACCCGAACTCAAAGCAGTCCTTATTATTTCTTTGTCTGTTATCAGGACTTCTACTATGGATATTAGTTGGTTAAGTTTTTCGATAACTTTTTCATGCCTGGCTGTTTGTCTAAGCAAATAATAAACATTGCTTATAATTACAGAAGTAACATATACTGAAATGTCTCCTGATTCACAAAGAGCCAAAATCTTAGCAGCTTCATCTGAAAAAGGTTTTCTGTCAAAAAAGAAATCCAGAATAACGTCGGTATCAACAAGAACTCTTCTCATAATTTATTGGTATTTCTTTGCAAGATTTTTTGAGAGTTCACTTTTATAATCGAAGTTTTTGGGAGCTTTAAAAGACCCTTTTAATGATTTTACCAATGGTGTTAATTTAATATCCTTTTTTTCTTCTTCTTCTTTTGTTATCACTTTCAGGTAATTCTCAATGATGTCAGACAGGCTTCTTCCTTTTTCTGAAGCATATTTTTTGGCTTTCTCAATAACTGACTGCTCAATAGTCAGTGTCAGCTTTGTATTCATTTAACACTCCTCCAATTAATTAATTTTATAGTGTAAATCTAATACAAAATCAAAACACGTGCAAATAAATTTCTATCTACACGTGGTTGGCATTTGCTTTATACTGAAGGTTCGTGTAAATAATCTCCTCCAGTCCATCGTTCCGGGTGGTAAATGCTTTTGGTAATTTTTGATTTTTCTTTTTTTGCCACTTAAATTAAAATCCGAAAATTTTTCCCTTCGGTTTCCTCCGGAATTCATTGTTTTTGTTGCAACGATTATAACTTTTGATGAGCATATTCACCAAAAGTTATATTTTTATGTGAATGGAATTTTGTTTTGCTACTACCACGCGTTATTTCCTTAATTCTGTTTTACAGTTCAAACAAAAATCCCGGTGTACTGAAATCCCTGAACCACAGACATCACAAGTCCATCGCTTTTGCTCATTTTCAAGAAATCTTTCCATTCCATTCGCTCTAATGAAATTGAGATTATCTATCATGCTCATGCTGTATTTTGTCCGGTAACGTTTATCCAATTGTTTTAATCTTGAACATGGAAATTTATCGCAATCGTAACAAAATCCGGATTCTGTTTTCTTTAATAACTCACAATTTACGATGGTACAACTTCTGCAAACATTGGGTTTGTTCAAATCATCTTTTTTAAAACATCCACCACAGGGTTTCTTTTCCCGCAAATATCCAATGCATAATCCGCAGTTCATGCCACATGCTGCAATCAAACCCTGATATTTTTGTTCCTGAATCATATTATCATTTTTCTGTAAACCGCATAAGTTTTTTAACTGCATTTACATTTTCTACCGAAGTTAACATCTCCAGTAATTTAAAGGAAACATCTAATCCTGTGGCCGGCCCGGTAGATGTTATGATGTTTTTATCTGTTACAATATGTTCATCCTTAACATGTGCACCGTAACCTGCCAGTTGCTTCCTTCTCACACCATCCGATAAATCGTATGTGGTTGCTTTTCTTCCTTTTAAAACTCCTGATTTTCCAACAGGTATTGCAGCAGTACAAACCGCTGCTATTATCTTTCCGTCTTTATTAAACTCCCGTATCAGGTTTAGAAACCGTTCATCAAAAACATCTTCATAAAACCCGGCATCTTCAAATCCACCTGGTATGGCTAATGCAGCATAATCCCTGGTATCGATTTTATCAAATTCAATTTCGGGCTGGACATTAAAATTCCATTTGCATTTTATCTCGGGTCTAAGTCCTGTTGTTATCAAATCAACCGGTTCTGTACCCAATACTCTGCTCCAGCCGATAACATCAGTGAATACGGCAGCTTCGTATTCTTCAAATCCTTGTGCAAGAAACAGTAATACTTTTTGATTCATTTTTTATTTCATTCCTTATCAATCTCAATCGTTTTTACTTTCCTAAAATGACACATCAACCCCTCTATGAATATTACACATATACATCGTCTAATTTTCATGCATTTCTCATAATATTTGTTATTGAAATATCAGTTGTATCTCTTAAAAGTCCCAATCCAATTAACCTATATTTTGCAACATCTTTTGACACACCAAAATTCATTTTTAATTCGTTTAAAAATCCAAATACTAGCCTTTGGTTAATAGGTTGATTGTCCAAAAACAAACTTCCTTTGTAAATATTTTCTCTTTCAAAAAATTCTTCAACACATTTCAACAAGGGATTGTATGGAAGTAATGCAATACTTGCAAAAATATTTGCTTGTATTTCTAATCTTTTGTTGTTTGAAAAAGTATCACTTTGAATAAATGATAGTGCATCAACATTATCCACCTTTTTGACAATATATTTATTTAATAATTGCTTATGGAGAACTAAATGTCCAAATTCATGTACAACAGTAAATCGCCATCTATTAATATCAGATTGCAAGGATTTGGTTATAAAAATCTTTAATGGATTAAATTCAATTTTTCCTAAAATATGAATTGGTAATTTCTCATTAAAAAGAAATTCAACTTTATACAAATCAGTTAGTTTCAAGCACGCTTTCGCAATATTTAATTGTCCATTATTGTAAAGTGACCTATCAAAAATCTCAATTACAGAATTTTCAATATTTTCTTCTGATTTATAGGGGATATTAATGTATTTGGGAAGATTATAATATCTATCTAAAACACCAGCATTTATCAAAAAATCGGGCAAACTATTAAATACATGATTATTGTTAATTGCAATAAAATTTGTATTCTCCAAATATTCGGAGGTTAGTTGCTGATTTGATTTTTCTAAGCTAAGGACTTTTTCTTTTTGGTCTAGTCTATGATTAATCCAGTCAATTTCATTTGCGAAATTTATTCTACCTAATCCAATCTTTGTGGATTTTGCAAATTCAATTGTTCCTTTTTGAAATGCAGAATTCGAAATTAAAATTCCTTTAGTGTTATGTTCACCGATTTCATTTAATACAGAGCCCAATTCTCGAATATCATTAACTGGAATTTTACCTTTATAATTTTTGCACTCAATTACAATAAGAAATGAATATTTTTCTGCTCCTTTTAGATATGTTTCTATTGAAATATCCACTTCAACTTGACTATTGGTTTTAATAGAAGAATATTTCTTTTTCCAAAATACCTTACTATTCTTTCCACTCACAAAGAATTCTTCATTAACAACCAAATCTTTAATTATATGAAAAACTTTCTCCTCGAAAGTATCACCTTTTTTCATGGAAGATATTTCTGACATAAGTGCTTTTTGTTGTCATTCAACCTTACGGTAATTATAAAATCTGTAACCCAAAACTATCCAATATTTCTTCATTTCGTAAATGTTATTATCCTCCGCTATCCAATAAATCCCATTCCCCAATCGAATTGCAAACGTTTTAAATTCTTTATTAATATGCGGTATAAATTTTCTGCGGCCCAAAGAGTCTTTGTTTCGGTAACTCCTGATTATTTTGTGCGGCAGTTTCATTTTTGGTTTTTCAGTTCATATAGTTTTTTGCGTTTAAAATTATGAATTTTTTCATTAATCCAAACATACGGTTAAACACTTTGGTAATTCAATGAATATTGCTACGCACTACACCATTTTTAAACAAAAATCTTTAACATGCATTCGGTTAATTCCCTTATGTGTTGATACTTCGGTCAGTTCATCCATTGTTACAACATATTTTGGAAAATTATCTGGTATTTCAAGTAAATTTCCATATTCACGGTTTATTGTTCCCTCATTTGTTAACATGTAAGCAACCTGAACGTAAATCTTTTCTCCAGACTTTTGTGCGATAAAATCGATTTCTTTTTTCCCCTCTAAACCAACTGTTACCGAATATCCGGCCATTCGTAAGTGCAGATATACAACGTTTTCCAAAATTTTATGTATATCACTTGTTTTATAACCAACAATTGCATTACGAATACCAATATCTTCAAAAAAATACTTTTCACCTATTTCGAATACTTTTTTACCTTCTATCCCGGTTCGTTTTACTTTGAAAATTAAAAATGATGCTTCAAGATATCCAAGATAGTCAATTACGACCTGGGTTGATATATTTATTTTTTGAGATTTTAGATAGTCACTGATTTTCTTTGAGGAAACAACACTACCCATATTGTCTGCTAAAAATGCAATCAAATTTTCTAAGAACTTTACATTTCTAACTTTAAACCGGGCAACTACATCTTTGAGCAATATGGTATTATAAATGCTTGTTAAATACTCGTATGCAACTTCTATTTCAGTATTCAAATTTATTAAGTATGGTAATCCACCAAATTTTAAATAGTTCTGAAATGTAGCTACTGAATCCTGTAATTTATAAAATACTAAAAATTCAGTATAACTTAGTCCAAATACCTTAATTTCAATATATCTGCCACTTAAAAATGTCGCGAGTTCGCCCGAAAGTAAATTAGCATTGCTTCCTGTGCAATAGATATCGTAATTACCTCTCGTAGCAAGGTCTCTTAATGTAATTTCAAAAGATTCAATATCTTGTATTTCGTCAATAAAAAGCGCTACTTTGCCGTTCCCCTTTACATTTTCTTTCAAATATTGAAACAGGTCATCTGAATTCGTTATTGTTGAGAACTCATGTTGCTCTTTATTGATGTATATAATTTGGGTATCAGGACTCTGTTTTTTAATGACGTCTCTTATTTGCATTAACAGATAGCTTTTCCCAACTCTCCGCTGCCCAACCAACACCTTTATCAATGATTTACCAATAAAGGGCTTCAATCTATCCATATAAAGAGGTCTTTCGATGTATTCAATCATTTCATCTATATTTTAAATTTCAAACAAATATAGTATTTTCTTCAATTATGATTGAAAGTTTGTTGAAAATATTTAAATACTTCAATCATACTTGCAGTGGTTTTATTTTTTAGCTTGTTGCCAAATCTGTTGGTTGTAATCCAAACCTATCCAATATTTCACACTACCAGAAACATAATCAACCTTCATTTTTTTTAATCCAAACAAAATGAGTACAACAGTCACCGATTCATTCTTTCTTTTTATTTTTGCCAAAATTTTCAGGAAAAATTGGAACCTGTAACGTTTCTGAAAAACTTTAAGGGGCAGAAACATTTTGCCGGACTGGCAAAAAAACTGGCAGCCCCCCCGGGTGAGAAAATTCACCTGCATGGAATTATTGGCTCTGCCAAAACCATTTTATCGGCCAACCTTTTTCAGGAACTCCGCCAAAACATGGTACTCCTGCTCAACGACCGCGAAGAAGCCGCTTATTTTTACGACGATTTAACCAACCTGGGACTGGAGGAATTCATCCTGTTTTTTCCGTCGTCCTACAAACGTTCCATACAATACGGGCAGCCCGAGCAGGAAAACATTGTGCAACGAACCGAAACGCTGAACAAACTGCGCGACACCGAAACCACAAATATTGTAATAACATATCCCGAAGCGCTGATTGAAACCGTGATTTCACAAACCAACCTGGAACAAAATACATTGCAGGTCTCCACCGGCGACAAAATTTCCATCGAGTTCATCAACGAATTTTTGTATGAATACGGTTTCGAACGGGTGGATTTTGTGTATGAACCCGGCCAGTTTGCAGTGCGGGGAAGCATCGTGGATGTGTTTTCCTATTCCAACGAAGACCCATACCGGCTCGACTTTTTTGGCGACGAAGTGGAATCCATCCGCAGTTTCAACATCGACAACCAGATTTCAAAAGAAACCTTCAAAAAAATTACCATTATCCCCAACATTCAAAATGAAAAGCTGGAAGGCAAACGGGTTTCGCTGTTTGAATTTCTTCCGGAAAACACCCTCTGGTTTGGCGACAATCTCAACCAGTGTTTTCACCTGGTAAACGACATTCACCGGCAAACTATCCTGGTCAAATCCGAAGAAGAGAACCTCTTGGAAATGATTGTGACGGGCGACGTGTTAAAAAAACAACTGCAACCCAAAACCGTGTGCGACTGGGGCACCGACCTCTGTTTTGAACCGGATTCGGTTTTTAAATTTTCTTTTGCACGCCAGCCGGTTTTCAATAAAAATTTCAATTTACTCGGCGAAAACCTGGAAGAACACCAAAACGATGGATACGAGGTTTTTATCCTCTCGAACCAGGAAAAGCAAATTGAACGGTTGCAGGCCATTTTTCGCGACATCAAGGCAACGGTGTGTTTTTCCCCGGTGAATTTTACATTGCACGAAGGTTTTGTGGATCACGATCTGAAAATCTGCTGCTACACCGACCACCAGATTTTTGAACGCTACCACCGGTTTAAACTGAGAACCCGGAAAGCCCAGCGCGAGGCCATTTCCATGAAGGAGCTGAGTATGCTGCATCCTGGCGATTATGTGGTCCACATCGACCACGGTATCGGGAAATTTGCAGGACTGGTACGTACTGAAACCAATGGCAAAATGCAGGAGGCCATTCGTTTGGTTTACAAAAACAACGATTCGCTGCTGGTGAATATTCACTCGCTGCACCGCATTTCGAAATACAAAGGCAAAGACGGCACAGAACCCACTTTGAACAAACTGGGCACCGGCGCCTGGAAGAAAATGAAAAACCGCACCAAAGCCAAGGTGAAGGACATTGCCAAAGAGCTGATTGCCCTGTATGCCGAACGCCTGGCCGAAAAAGGTTTTGCCTTTACACCCGACTCGTACCTGCAAACCGAGTTGGAAGCTTCGTTCATTTACGAAGACACGCCCGACCAGGAAAAAGCCACCGCTGCCGTAAAAGAAGACATGGAAAAATTAATTCCCATGGACCGGCTGGTTTGCGGCGATGTGGGTTTTGGCAAAACCGAAGTAGCCATACGGGCTGCGTTTAAAGCGGTAACTGACAGCAAACAGGTGGCGGTGCTGGTGCCCACCACGATTCTTGCATTGCAGCATTACAAAACGTTTTCTGAACGGCTTTCCGATTTCCCGGTACGCGTGGAATACATCAGCCGGTTTAAATCTTCAGCCCAAATAAAAGAAACGCTGACCGATGTGGCTACAGGAAAGGTGGATATTCTCATCGGCACTCACCGGTTGGTAAGCAAAGATGTAAAATTCAAAGACCTGGGATTGCTTATCATCGACGAGGAGCAGAAGTTCGGGGTTTCGGTAAAAGAAAAACTGAAAAAACTGAAAGTGAACGTGGACACACTGACGCTGACCGCCACACCCATTCCGCGCACGTTGCAGTTTTCGCTGATGGGTGCCCGCGATTTGTCCATCATTCAAACTCCGCCGCCCAACCGTTATCCCATTATTACCGAGGTGCACGGATTTAACGAACAACTTATACGTGAGGCCATTTTATACGAAGTGGCCCGGAATGGTCAGGTGTTTTTTATTCACAACCGGGTGCAAAATATTGTGGAAGTGGAGAACACCATCAAACGTATTGTGCCGGGCGTTTCCACTGCTGTGGGGCACGGCCAGATGGAAGGACACCAACTGGAAAAGGTGATGCTGGGTTTTATTAACGGCGATTATGATGTGCTGGTGGCAACAACCATTATCGAGTCGGGACTGGATATTCCCAACGCCAATACCATGATTATCAACCATGCCGAAAATTATGGGTTGAGCGACCTGCACCAGTTACGCGGACGCGTGGGGCGTTCCAATAAAAAGGCGTTTTGTTACCTGATTACCCCGCCGCTGGCAACAGTAAGTCCCGAAGCAAGGCGCAGGCTGAAAGCTATCGAAGAGTTTTCCGATTTGGGCAGCGGCTTCAACATTGCCATGCAGGACCTCGACATCCGCGGGGCAGGAAACCTGCTGGGCGCCGAACAAAGCGGTTTTATTGCCGACATCGGGTTTGAAACGTACCACCGCATTCTTAACGAGGCGGTTCAGGAACTTCGACAGGAAGAGTTTAAGGGCGTGTTCAAAGAAGGTGGTCATAAACAGGCAGAAGCTTTTTTGAAAATTAACTTCGCGCAGGATTGCCAAATCGATACCGACATGGAACTGCTTTTTCCGCAAAGTTATATCCCCGGAAGTTCGGAACGGATGCTGCTGTACCGGGAACTCGACAACATTGAAAACGAAAAACAACTGGAACAATTCCGCACTGGAATAGAAGATCGGTTTGGTGAACTTCCCCCGGAAACCCGCGAGCTGCTCGAAGTGGTGAAACTCCGCTGGAAAGCGATTGAACTGGGGATGGAGAAAATCTTTTTAAAGGAAAATAAAATGATTTGCTACTTCATTTCCGACCAGCAGTCGCCGTTTTACCAGTCGGCACTGTTTATGCAAATTGTGCAGTATGTGCAAAAAGGCAAAACCAAAGGACAAATGCGCGAGAAAAATCACAAACTCACTCTAACGTTTTCCAACGTTCCGAACGTGGAAACTGCCGGGTATATTTTGGAGGAGATGATTGGGGAGGTTGCTGTAAAAACGGAATAATTCCCAAAACTTTTTTCTAAATTTGCCGTTTCCCTGATTTAACCTTTTTAAACTTCGTTAGTCAAACCTGCTTAGAAAAGGTGTAAACCAAGTTGAATATTCATTTTAATAATATAAAAACGTGGCAAGTAAAAACATTTTCAGAGTTTCCATTACCATCTTACTGTTTTTGGTTCTGGCAGCAATTATTTTTTATCCGAAGTTAAAACCGATATTCACTTCAGACGAAGGAGGCGGGCCACAGCCGGGAATGCGAGCCATGGGTGGGGGTCAGCCGCTTTTTGCAAGTGGTTATGTACTGGTTCCCATCAACATGAACGAACTGATATACAGTACCGGTTCGTTGCTTCCCGACGAGGAAGTTGATCTGGCTTTTGAAACCTCGGGAAAAGTAGTAGGCCTTTATTTTGAAGAAGGCCGAAGAGTGAAGAAAGGCGAATTGATGGCTAAAATAAACGACAGGCCTTTGCAGGCCCAGTTGCTAAAACTACAAGCACAACAGAAACTTGTGCAGGAACGTGAATTCCGTCAGCGGCAGTTGCTCGACCGCGACGCCATCAGTCGCGAAAGCTACGACCAGGTAGCCACTGAACTTCAATCCATAGAAGCCGACATAATGCTCATTGAAGCACGTATTGCAGAAACCGAATTACGGGCGCCATTCGATGGAATTGTGGGTTTACGTATGATTTCAGAAGGAGCGTTTGCCACCACCCAAACCAAAATTGTGCGTTTGGTAAAAATTCGCCCCTTAAAAATTGAATTTTCTATAGCTGAAAGGTACGCAGGTGAAGTGACACCGGGATTTCCAATCTCCTTTAATATTGATGGTTTTCCCGAGTCTTTTGAAGCAAAAGTATATGCCATTGATCCGAAAGTGGATATTAACACCCGAACCATTTCTGTGCGGGCACTTTACCCTAACACAAATGAAGAGCTGAAACCGGGCCGGTATGCCAGCATCAGGGCCAGGCTCTCGCAAATTGAAAATGCCGTCTCAATACCCACCGAAGCACTAATTGCTGAAATGTCGGGTGAAAAAGTTTTCATTTACAAAAATGGCAAGGCAAAAGAAATTAAAGTTGAAACCGGACTTCGCACCGAATCACACATTCAAATCCGTGAAGGTTTGAATTTTGGCGACACACTGCTCACCACAGCAATTCTGCAGCTCAGGGAAGATCTTCCGGTACAGCTTGACACGTTAGTTACAAACCAGCAAAATGTGAACGAATAATATGAGTCTTTCATCATTAAGTATAAAAAGGCCGGTTCTGGCAACCGTATTTTCCCTTGTTATATTGCTGTTTGGGGGAATCGGGATGACTTTCCTCGGAGTAAGGGAATTTCCCAGTGTCGATCCGCCCATTATTTCGGTAAGCACCTCATACCCGGGAGCCAACTCCGATGTGATTGAATCGCAGATTACCGAGCCACTGGAACAATCCATCAACGGAATTCCGGGAATCCGCACACTTACCAGCAGCAGCAGCCAGGGCCGAAGCCGGATTACCGTAGAGTTTGAACTTTCGGTTGACCTGGAAACAGCCGCTAACGACGTGCGCGACAAAGTTTCGCAGGCCCAGCGTTTTCTTCCCCGCGACTGCGACCCGCCAACTGTTTCAAAAGCTGATGCTGATGCCAGCCCTATTTTGATGGTTGCCGTTAAAAGCCCGAAACGTTCCTTGCTCGAACTTTCTGAAATCGCTGAGCTAACTTTCAAAGAGCAGCTTCAAACTGTTTCGGGAGTAAGTTCAGTTGGTATATGGGGAGAGAAACGGTATGCCATGCGTATATGGCTCGACCCTGCTAAACTTGCCGGTTATCAGATGACTCCGCTCGATGTTCGCAATGCTCTCATGCGCGAGAATGTGGAACTTCCGGCAGGTAGCATTGAGGGGAATACAACCGAGCTGACCATCAGAACTTTGGGATTGATGACTACTCCTGAAGAATTTAACAGCCTGATCTTAAAACAAGAGGGCGACCAGCTTATCAGGGTCAGAGATATTGGTCGGGCCGAACTTGGACCGGAAGATTTGCGTGGTATTATGAAAATGAACAACATTCCTATGATAGCCACTGTAATTATTCCCCAGCCTGGGGCCAATCATATTGATATTGTTGATGATGTTTATGAACGTTTAGACTTCATAAAAAAAGACCTTCCCGACGATGTGGAAATTGAAATCGGTTTCGACAATACTGATTATATTCGTTCCTCCATCCAGGAAGTACAAACTACCATTTATATCGCTTTCTTTTTGGTGGTAGTAATTATTTTCTTTTTCCTGCGCGACTGGAGGACCACCATTATTCCCATGCTCGTTATTCCCATCTCGCTGGTAGGTTCGTTTTTCATCATGTATCTGGCAGGCTTCACCATAAATGTGCTTACACTTTTAGCCATTGTGCTTTCCATCGGGTTGGTGGTTGACGATGCCATTGTGATGATGGAAAACATTTATGTGAAAATTGAGCGGGGTATGACACCCCGCCAGGCTGGTCTTGAAGGCGCAAATGAAATATTCTTTGCCATTATTGCCACCACCATTACACTGGTTGCCGTTTTTTTCCCGATTGTTTTTCTCGAAGGGATGACGGGAAGGCTCTTCCGCGAATTCAGTATTGTAATTGCCGGAGCCGTGATGATTTCCTCTTTTGTGGCACTTACATTTACACCTATGCTATCGACCAAACTGCTAAAATCGAGACAGAAACATAACCGTTTTTACAACTGGTCAGAAAAGTACTTTGTTAAGCTGAACAACATCTATAAAAATTCACTTGAATCGTTTCTCAGGCGCAGATACCTTTCTTTATTTATCCTTATCGGGGCTGGGGTCCTTATTTCTATTTTATGGAGCGTTATTCCGGCAGAAATGGCTCCGCTGGAAGACCGTTCGCAATTCAACGTCAATGTTTCTTCTCCCGAAGGAGCCACTTATGAATTCAATTACGATTATGTGGAAGATATACGCGAATTGGTGGAAGACGAAGTGCCAGAAGCCAGAAACATTGTTACCCTTGTGAGGGGTAGCTGGGCTTTTGTACGCACTGCTTTGGTCAAGCCCTCAGAACGCGAACGTTCCCAACAGGATATCGTCAGCGACCTTTCTGCTGAACTTCTAAAAAAAACAAAGGCAAGGGCCGGAGTTGTTCAGCAATCCACATTTGGCGGAAGGCGTGCACGTCAGCCCATCCAATACGTTTTGCAAGCTCCAACCATTGAAAAATTGCGGGAAATATTACCTGCATTTATGACCGAAGTTCAAAACAATCCGATTTTTGTGCAAGCCGACGTTAACCTGAAATTTACAAAGCCTGAACTTCAGATTGAAATTAACCGCGACAAGGCAAACCTGTTGGGTGTTTCTACCCAAAACATTGGGCAAACCCTGCAGCTCGCGCTCAGCGGACAACGGTTCGGTTATTTTATTATGAACGGAAAACAATACCAGATTTTGGGAGAGCTTCACCGGCAAGACCGCAACAAGCCTCTCGACCTGAAATCGTTGTATGTGAGAAACGACCGTGGACAGATGGTTCAGCTCGACAATTTTGTTACGCTGAAGGAAACCACCGCACCGCCGCAGCTATACAGGTACAACCGGTTTGTTTCGGCCACCATTTCGTCGAACCTGGCCGACGGTTCTACCATCAGCGCGGGAATTGAAGAGATGGACAAAATTGCCGCAAAAGTGCTCGACGAAAGCTTCCGCACAGCGCTCGACGGCGATTCCAAGGACTTTATGGAAAGCTCATCGAGCCTGATGTTTGCTTTTGTGCTGGCCATCATCCTTATTTTCCTGGTGCTTTCGGCCCAATTCGAGAGTTTCAAAGACCCCATCATTGTAATGATGACTGTTCCCCTGGCACTAACCGGCGCACTGCTATTTATGTGGTATTTCGATATTACTATGAATATTTTCAGCCAGATTGGCATCATCATGCTTATCGGGCTTGTTTCAAAAAACGGAATTTTGATTGTGGAATTTGCCAACCAAAGGAAAATTGCCGGTATGAATAAGTTTGAAGCCATTAAGTTTGCCTCGGCTGCCCGATTCAGGCCAATTCTGATGACCAGTTTGTCAACCATTCTCGGCATTATGCCGCTGGCACTGGGGCTGGGCGAAGGCGCCCAAAGCCGTGTGGCAATGGGTACCGCCGTAGTGGGAGGACTTCTTATAGCCACTTTCCTTACCTTATATGTTGTTCCGGGAATTTATCTGTTTATTTCAAGTGAATCAAAAAATATAAAACAAGATGCAACTGCACTTAATACAACTGAAACACCTGCTTAAAATCAAAATTGTTTTACCGGCAGCATTATTACTGCTCATGCCCGGCAAGATGCATGCGCAGGATATTTATGATCTGAGCCGGTGCATTGTTACCGGACTGGAACAAAACTTTTCGGTAAAAGTTGTACGCAACCAGGAAGAAATTGCCGGAAACAATGTTACCCGCGGAAATGCAGGGTTTTTGCCCACTGTGACCACAACAAACCGTTTTGGCGGGAACATCAACACAACCACTCAAAACATGAATAACGGTACGCAAAACGTTTCAAGCGGAGTTCACAACACCACAGCTTCCGCTGCCCTGAATCTCGATATGACGTTGTTCCGTGGGTTTAATGTGCAAACCACCTGGCAAAAATTACATGAACTGAAAGAAATGGGTGAACTGAATACCCAGATGTCGATGGAGAACCTGGTAGCACAAATAGTGGCCGAGTACTATTACTACATTCAGCAGCACAACTATTTCAACAATATGCAATACGCCGTTTCACTTTCGAGGGAGCGGGTGCGGATTGATGAGGAGCGTTATCTGCTGGGAGCTTCATCCAAACTGGAACTGTTGCAGTCAATCGTTTACCTCAATGCCGATAGTTCGCGGCTTGCCCGGCAAAATGAAGCCATCCTCGAATCGGAAATCAGATTAAAAAAACTGATGGCACTGGAAAACCTGAAAGAGGAAATTCAGCTGCTGGACTCTTCTATTGTTTTCAACCCCGATTTGCTTTACGACGAACTGCTGGCTTCGACGCTTGATTTTAATACCAGCCTGCAGATTGCCCAAAAGTCCCAACTCATTTCTGAACTCGATTACAAAATCATTGCATCGAGGTCGTATCCTTACCTGAACCTGTCGTCGGGATATAATTATTCTTACCGGGGGTATGGTACAGGAACCATAAGCGATTACGGCGAGCTGGCCCTGAGCAACCAGCAAAACCGCACATTGAACTACGGGCTAACACTGGGCATGGAAATTTTTAACGGATTTAACCGGCGGCGCGAAAAAACAAATGCTTTAATTGAGGTGGAAAACCGCATGTACAGGCTTAATGAAATTGAACAGGAAATTAAAGCAGACCTTCTTACCGTGTATTATGCCTACGAAAACAACCTGAAACTGGTGCAAATGGAGGAACAAAATCTGGATGTGGCACGCGAGAATCTTGAAATTGCGCTGGAGCGATACAGACTGGGAGCTCTTTCGGGACTCGAACTTCGCGAAGTGCAAAAAAGCCTCCTCGACGCAGAAGAACGGTTAATCTCCATCAAGTTTCAGACAAAGCTGGCCGAAATTTCATTGTTACAGATAGCCGGAAGAATTATGGATTACGTTTAAATGAAACACCAATATGTTTTCTAAAAGCAATACATACCAATACAGAGAATTGATGAAAGGAGTTACCATGCGACCGGTGGCTATGGGAGAAAAAGGCAATCTCTGCGAATTCAGGCTCGCAAAAGGACACAGGCTGCCCTCACACCGGCATCCATACGAACAAACAGGCACGCTTGTATCAGGAAAATTAAATTTCAGAATTGAAAACACATGGCACCTTGCCGAACCGGGAGATGGATGGAGCGTCCCTACAAATGCTGAGCATGAAGTTGAGGTACTTGAGGATTCCGTGGTTTTGGAAATATTTAATCCGGTTCGGCCCGATTATCTTCCCGAATAAAAAAAGCTTTGACTAAAAAAATACAACTACTTGAAAGAAATAGTAACTTTGCCGCGCATTTACGAGAAACTATTTCATGCAAATACTTGAATTTGATACAGTTATAATTGGAAGTGGACTTGCTGGGCTCACTGCTGCCTACCATTCATCAAAAAACGGTTCGGTGGCTATTGTCACCAAATCGGAGCTCGATACCAGCAATTCATACTATGCCCAGGGCGGAATTGCAGCAGCCATTGCCTCCGACGATTCCACAGAACTTCATTTTAACGACACAGTAGCTGCCGGACGAGGTTTGTGCGATGAGGATGCCGTAAGAATTATGGTAGCCGAAGGCAAAGAGCGGGTACTTGAACTGATTGAAATGGGCATGCAGTTCGACAAAAATAACGGTGAACTGGTGCTTGGCCTGGAGGGCGCCCACAGCAGACGCCGCATTTTGCATGCCGGGGGAGATGCCACAGGGCAGGAACTTACCTGCTTTTTTCTGAAAAAAGTACAGGAACAGACTGGCATTACACCCTTTGAATACACCACCGCCGTAAAATTGCTCAAAAACAACGGAAATATTGCCGGGGTACAGGCGCTGGATTTTAAAACCGGTGAAAACATGCTTTTTAAGACAAAAGCCGTGATTTTAGCCACCGGGGGATTATCCCGCATTTTTGCCCGCTCCACAAACCCACACACGGCCACCGGCGACGGAATTGCGCTTGCCTGGGAAGCAGGAGCTGAAATTTCCGATATCGAATTTATCCAGTTCCACCCTTCGGCGCTATATGTTCCGGGCGGGGAAGCCTATTTAATCAGCGAAGCTGTTCGCGGTGAAGGCGCGTGGCTGCTTAACCAAAAGGGAGAGCGGTTTATGAAAAAATTTCATCCGCTGGCCGAGCTGGCCCCTCGCGATGTGGTGGCTTACCACATATTCCGGGAAATTCAGCAATCGGAAAATCCGTATGTATTTTTATCGCTGAAACATTTGGATGAAAAAAAAATCAAAGCCCGTTTTAAAAACATCGATTTAAACGTGAAAGCACTGGGGTTCGATTTAACAAAAGACCTTCTTCCGGTTTCGCCTGCCGCACATTACATGATTGGCGGCATCAGAACAAACCTCGATGCCGAAACCAATATTAGAGGGTTGTTTGTTTGTGGAGAAGCAGCAAGTACCGGGGTTATGGGCGCCAACAGGCTCGCCAGCAACTCGCTGCTCGAGTGCCTTGTGTTTGGCAAACGTGCAAGCGATAAATCGGCCAGATTGCCGTGGTCGCAGGAAGACCTGCCGCCAATTCACCCTATTACCGTTGACGTTAAAAACGAACAGGTGTTTCTGGATGTTCAAAATGAAATGGCAGCTCAAATGATGAAAAACCTGGGAATTGTGAGAAACAAAACCGGGTTGGACAAAGCGCTTGCTGTTTTTAAAGAAACAGGCAAAAAATATGAAAATTGCAAAAATGAATACAACCTGTTGAAAGTTAAAAACAGCGCCACCATCAGCCGGTTGATTGCGAAGGCGGCATTGACACGCGAAGAGAGCCGGGGGGGACACATCCGCACCGACTTTCCGAACGAAAACCCCGGGTTTAATGTACATTCAGTACAACAAAAAAACAAAAAAATTAACTTTCAACCTGTTAGAAAAGAGAAACAATGATGGACGAAAAAACATTGAAGTCGGCCGAAGTTTTATTTGAAATGGCCTACGCAGAAGATATTGGTGACGGCGATATTACCACCAACAACCTGGTGCCGCCCGAATCTAGCAAAACCGCCATTCTGGTTGCCAAAGAGGAAGGAATGATTGCCGGGCTGCCGGTGGCTGAAATGGTTTTTAAAAAATTCGACAAAAATATTGAGTGGATAGAATTATTGCCCGATGGCAGCAAAGTAAGCCCTGGCGATGTAATTGCCGAATTCAGGGGAACTTTTCGCGCCCTGCTGACAGGAGAACGTAAAGCACTCAATTTTCTCCAGCGTTTGTCGGGCATTGCCACCTATGCAAATAAATGCATGAAGGAAATTGAAGGACACAACGTGGAGATTCTGGATACCAGAAAAACCCTGCCCGGATACCGTTACCTGGATAAATATGCCGTTAGGATGGGCGGCGCTTCAAACCACCGGTTTGGCCTGTACGACATGGTGATGATTAAAGACAACCACATTCAGGTGGCAGGAAGTATAAAAAAAGCGGTGGATGCCATCCGTTCCAAAATTCCGAAAAGCATAAAAATTGAGGTGGAAACAACCACCCTTGACCAAATCAGGGAAGCGCTCGAAGCCGATGTGGATATTATTATGCTCGACAATATGAGCTCAAAAATGATGAAAGAGGCAGTTGAACTTATTAATGGCAGGGCAAAAATTGAGGCTTCGGGAAATATGACCCTGAAAAGAATCAGGAAAGTTGCGGCCACCGGGGTTAACTACATATCGATAGGCGCCCTAACCCATTCGGTCAGAGCTCTCGACATCACCCAAAGAATTATTGACTAACCATGAACCTGGTGATCGACATAGGAAACACCCGAACCAAATTTTCGGTATTTCATAACGGCGAAGAAATGATTTCGGTGCCGGTGGATGAGTTTTTACCTTCCCACGTCGATGTGCTGTTAAAAGAACACCCCTCCATTCAAAAATCCATTCTTTCGGCTGTTAGAGACTATTCACCGGAATTAAAAGAATATCTTCGGGAGCGGTTTAAGCCCTTTGTGGAACTGAATGCCGGCACTCTCCTTCCGCTGGAAAACCAATACCATTCAAAAGATACGCTGGGAAAAGACAGAATAGCAGCGGCAGTTGGCGCAGCAACCCTTTACCCCGGGAATAATGTCTTAATCATTGACGCCGGCACTGCCATTACCTACGATTTGGTAACCGAAAAAAAACAGTACCTTGGCGGCAACATTTCACCCGGTATTGAGATGCGTTTTAAAGCACTGCATACCTTTACCGGCCGGTTGCCATTGGTAAAGAAAGAGGCGTTTCCGAGGTTGTTTGGACAGTCCACAAAGGAAGCCATTCTGGCCGGAGTACAGCATGGCGTTGTTTTTGAGGCAGATAAAGCCATCGATACATTTAAGGAATTTTATAGAAATTTAATCGTTATTATTACCGGCGGCGATGCCGATTTTTTTGATAAGAAATTAAAAAATTCTTTCTTTGTACATTTCAATTTAGTAGCCATAGGATTAAACCGCATATTAGAATATAATGGGGATATTTAGAAAAGTAATTTTACTTGCCGGATTGGTTTTGCTGCCGGCTTTCTTGTTTGCACAATTTAACAACGCCACCACTTCACCGTATTCACGGTTTGGTCTGGGCGACCTTCAGCCATACAGCTTCGGACGCACTACGGCAATGGGAGGTGCTTCCCTTGCAAGCCGAAACAGTCAGCAAATCAACCTGTCCAACCCTGCTTCCTACACCGCAGTCGATTCACTGGGGTTTATGTTCGAGTTTGGAGTGTACGGTAAATTCTCCCAATTTTCAAACGAGATTGCCAGCATGAATGCCAACGACATCAATTTCAGGTATTTTGCAATGAATTTTCAGTTTACAAACTGGCTGGCTACTTCGTTGGGGTTAACACCATATTCCGATGTAGGGTACGACCTGGAGGTAAACGACGAAGTGCAAAATGCGGGAAATATTCTTTACAAATACTGGGGCGAAGGCTCCATATCGAAAGCATACTGGGGCATTGCCGTCGATCCGGTGAAAAACATTTCGGTAGGCGCAAACCTGAATTACATGTTTGGTAGCCTGAGCCGAAACGCAGAAACCTGGTTTTTGGATGGAAGCGACTTCTACAACAACCAGAAATATGAAACCATCCGTCTGCGCGATTTTAACTTCAGCCTCGGCGCCCAGGGAACCATCCCGCTAAAGGACAACCAGCGCCTGATACTGGCAGCTGTATTCGAAAACAAACCCGCATTTACCGGTTTTTATTCCGACCTTACCCGTAAAGAGCTTTCCATACTAATTCAAAGCACTACCCGAACCGACCGGGATACCATCAATTTTCAAAACGAAGAAAAAAGCTCCATTGAATTTCCGTTAACTTACGGATTTGGCATTTCCTATGTAAAAGACAATTCGCTTGAAATAAATGCCGATTATTACCACCAGGCCTGGTCGAATGCAAAATTTTTCGGTTCAACCAATCCGGTTTTAACAGATTTGAATAAATTTGCCCTCGGTGCCGAATGGATTCCCGACAGGTTCTCCATACGCAGCTACCTGAACAGAATAGCCTATCGTGCCGGGCTAAAATACGAGAAATCATATTTGATTCTTGGTAATCAGCAGATTAATGATTTTGGCATAAGTTTTGGAGTGGGACTACCGGTTTACCGTTCCAATTCAACCATTAACATTTCGGCCGAGCTTGGAAGAAGAGGAACAAAACAAAATAGCTTAGTTCTTGAAAATTATGCATCGTTGAACCTGAGTGTTAATTTATACGACTTATGGTTTATTCAGCGAAGATACGATTAGGAAAAATTAACAAAAGATAAATTAAAAACTATGAAAGCTGTATATCGAATATCTCTTTTAATAGCCTCCCTGGTTTTGGCAGCCGCTACAACCCTGCAGGCTCAAAGAGTAATTAAAGGCACTGTTTACCGCGAAGGAAAACCTGCCGCAGGTGTTAACGTAGAAGCTCATCGTGGCGGCTCGATGATGACCAGTTTCGATGGTAAATATGAAGTTGAAGCCCACGAAAAAACAAGATGGATCAAGTTTACATTTATCAGCGATTCAGAACGAATCGACGTTTCAGACAGCGATGTAATCGATTTTGCATTCGATGGCATTTACCCGGGAGATGAAGAAGAGGAATCAGGAGACGTTGTGCTGAAATCAGCCGAGGAATTAATTCGTGACCAGGACAGAGATTTCATGAATGAATTGTCATTATACAACGAGTTTTATAAACAAGGCAATTTTGAATCGGCATTGCCACACTGGAAAATTATTTTCAACAAATATCCGAAATCAACACTCAATTTATACATTCATGGCACCAACATGTATGAAAAAATGATTGAGCAAGCTGATACCCCGGAAGAAAAAAATCAGCACATCAGCGAATTGATGAAAGTTTACGACAAAAGAATCAAATACTTTGGCGACAAAGGATATGTGCTGGGAAGAAAAGCCGCATCCTGGCTCAAGCATAAACTCGATACCGACAGGGAGCTTGATAACGGAGATATGCAGGAAACCCTGAAGAAGGGTTATGACTGGCTCACCGAATCGGTAAACGAAAGAGGAGACGAAACCGAACTGCCCGTATTGGTGCTGCTGATGCAAACCACCCGTTCACTTTTCAAACTGGGAGAACTGCCAAAAGAGACCGTAGTAAGAAATTACGACTCCTGCAACTCTACTCTGAAGGCGATTTTAGAACAGGGAGAGGTTGAAGAAGAACTGGCCAGGAATGTTAGCGACGTGCAGGCCTATATCGAAGATATATTCGGTACTTCAGGCGCAGCCGATTGCGAGGCTTTGATTACCATCTTCACCCCGCAGTATGAGCAGAATAAAAACGATGTGGATTTTATTAAAAATATGCTCCGCAGGCTGGGAAGTGCCAAATGTGAGGAAACTCCATTGTTTGCAGAGGCTACCGAACAGCTTTACGAACTGGAACCTTCTGCCGAAGCTGCATTCAACATGGCCCGCCGGTTTTTAAAACGAGACGATACCGAAAGAGCAAAAAATTATTACCAGCAGGCTATGGAACAGGAAACCGACAAGGAACTGCTGGCAAAATATTACTACGAATATGCATTGTTCATTTATGCCAAAGAACACGCCTTGCAGGAAGCCCGTACCTATGCCCGTAGAGCATTGGATATTAAATCCGATTATTGCGAAGCGCTGATGCTGATTGGAGATATATATATTGCTGCAAGCCGCTCGTTTGGCGAAGATAATTTTGAGAAAGCTACCGTTTTCTGGGTTGCCGTAGATTACTTTGAAAGAGCGCGGACAAACCCCGACTGTGCTGTTGACGCCACCAAAAAAGCCAGCGACTATCGCAGGTATTTCCCCGATAAGGAAGAAGCTTTCTTCCGTAGCTTACAGGCAGGTCAAACCTACAGAGTGGGAGGATGGATTAATGAAACAACGAAAGTCAGGTTCTAATACCGCAAAAATATTTTACTATTTCAGAATTGCAGTCCTTTTTTCAGGGACTGCAATTCTTTTCTTTGCCTGCGAGAACAACATCGAAAAAATAAAGGCTTTCAGTTCTGTCGATATTCTCCCGCAGGTAGAAGCCAAACAATTTGAAACCCTTTATACCGACAGCGGAAAAGTAAGATTCCATATAAAAGCCCCGAAACTTTTGCAGTTTGAAACGGAAGGCAAAACCTACCTCGAATTTCCGGAAGGCATTGAACTGGTAAAATACGATGAAAAGCAAACGGTTATTTCAAGCATCACTGCCGACTATGCCAAAAAATTCGAAAAAGAAGAAAAGTGGGAAGCTAAAAACAATGTAATTGCTACCAATGCCCAGGGGGATACACTGAAAACCGAGCATCTTATTTGGGAAGAAAAAGAGGAAATTATTTATACTGAAGAGTTTGTCCGAATCATCCGGCCCGACCAAATCATTACAGGAATTGGATTTCAGTCGGACCAGGCTATGCAAAACTGGAGAATTAAAAATCCGCGCGGAACAATTTATATTGATGTGGAGGATACACCGCCTGCCTCTTCCGATACGGCAGAACAAATACCCCGGCCCGAGACTTCACCGCAAAGCGGTCAGCAACCGGTTCGGTTCAATAATTAACCAACTTCAGCCACAGGGCCACTCGGTTTGTAACCGCGCACTTTAAAGTTGGAATCAATAATTAACCAACCTCAGCCGGTTTTTGACATTTTTACGCCATTTCAATTTAAAAATCAGGCCTAAGGTTAAAAAATAAAAAAATCTGAAAACGGTGCAATATATTAAAATACAAAAAGATAGCTACACATGTCAAAACACATTCCAAAAAAAAAAGATTTCTCATGGTTTCTTTTGAAAATTGCTATCTTCGTAGCTCGAAAAAAATAAAGTAAATTTTGCATTAAAAGAACTGTAAATCAATGGCAACGTTACAAACGATTAGGACAAAAGCAGGACTGCTGGTGGCAATTGTAATTGGTATTTCACTTGCTGCCTTTATCCTGGGCGACATGTTTCAGGGAGGTACATCCCTTTTTCAAAGGAACCGTTTGAAAATTGGTGAAATCAATGGAGAATCCGTTCAATATCCGCAATTCCAGCAGGAGGTTGAAAGGCTGGGCGACATTTACCGGATGAATAGTCAGCAAAACCAGCTGGATGAAAACACATGGGTACAGGTACGCGAACAAACCTGGCAAAGCATGGTGCGCGACTTGGTTATGAATGACGTGTATGATAAACTTGGAATTACCGTTAGCTCCGACGAGCTTTTCGATATGCTACAGGGAACTAACCTTCACCCAATTGTTCAGCAACTTTTCCGCAATCCCAATACCGGCCAGGTCGATCGCGGGGCTGTTATACAGTTTCTGAGAAACCTCGAAACCGGCGTAGCTCCCGAGCAAAGACAATACTGGCTCTACCTTGAAAACCAGATTGTGGACGAGCGGATTCAAAGCAAATACAATAATCTGGTTGGCAAGGGACTGTTTGTTACTAACCTCGAAGCAGAGAAAAGTCTGCAATCGAGAAACAAACAGGCAAATTTCGACTATATCATGTTAAGCCACAACACAGTGGCCGACAGCCAGGTAGTGGCAACCGACAGGGAGCTGAGAGACTTCTACAATAAAAACCAAAACAACTACCAGCAGGAAAAGCTGCGACAGATAGAATACATCACTTTTGAGGTTACTCCCTCCAGCCAGGATTTCAGCGCTTCCGAAGAATGGATTAACGGAATTGTATCCGATTTTGCATCGGCAACCGATAATGTTGCTTTCGTAAATTCCAACTCCGACGAAGGATTCGACGGCAACTGGTATATACAGGAAGACCTGCCCGAAGATATTGGCATCTGGATTTTTGAAACCGGAGCAGAAATTAACGATATTTTCGGACCTTATTTTGAAAACGATGCCTACAAACTTGCCAAACTGCACGCCTCGGAAATGATGCCCGACTCGGTTGAAGCAAGACACATTTTACTGCGTTTTGAAACCCAGCAGGAATTGCTTGAAATGCAGGCGCTGGCCGACAGCCTGAAAACAGCTATCGAAAACGGAAGCAATTTTTCTGCACTTGCCATGGAATTTTCCGACGACCAGGGCTCTGCCATTCAGGGTGGAGAATTAGGTTGGTTTGGCCGGGGCATGATGGTAGAACCGTTTGAAAATGCCGCATTTAACAACAAAGTTAACGAAGTTACCATTGTTAACAGCCAGTTTGGAATTCATATTGTTCAAACTACCGCCCGCGGCAGGGAAACACAACAGGTGCAGGTGGCATACCTCGTAAGAAACGTTACACCGAGCACCAAAACTTACCAGGATGTGTATGCAAAAGCAAGCGAGTTTGCCGGGAAAAACCTCACAAAAAGTGATTTCGACGCTGCTGTAGCTGAACAAAACCTGAACAAAAGATCCGCTTCTGTTAGAGAAACCGACAGGCAAATACCGGGACTGCCTAATTCAAGACCCTTAATTCGTGCAGCTTACAGCTCAAAACCCGGAACAATCATTCAGGATGTGCAGGGTTCAACCATTTTCGACCTTGGCGACAATTTTGTTATTGCAACCCTCGTTTCGGCAACCGAAGAGGGAGTTGCAAGTTTTGAAGAGGTAAAAACAAGGGTTGAACTGGCCGTGCTGAAAGAAAAGAAACTGCAGTTTCTGGCTGATAAAGCAAAAGCAGCAATGGAAGGTAAAACCGACCTGGATGCTATTGCTACCGAGCTGGGAACAACCGTAAGAAATGCCACCAGCATCAATTTCACTTCCATTCAGGTGCCCGGCATTGGCATGGAACCAAAAGTAGTTGGCGTAGCAACAAACCTGCCGGCTAACGAAATTTCAAGTCCGGTGAAAGGGAACAACGGAGTATTTATTGTTAAAGTTACTTCAGTTAGCGAGGGTGAAGACCAGGATGTGGAAAACGAAAAACTGAGGCTGGCTCAAAACCTTACCTTCCGGGCTACATCGCAGGCATACAATGTGCACCGCGAAAAAGCAGAGGTGGAAGACGAAAGAGCCAAATTTTATTAGAAAATTATACAATGGCTGAAGCACAAAAAACATTACTAATGATCCTCGACGGATGGGGAATTGGCGACGGTTCTGAACGCGATATCGTTTCGCAGGCTCCCACCCCGTTTATGGATTCACTTTTGGAAAAATACCCGCACTCCCAACTGCTTGCCTCGGGCGAACATGTTGGCTTGCCCGACGGACAAATGGGAAACTCCGAAGTAGGTCACCTGAATATTGGCGCCGGGCGCGTACTTTACCAGGACATGGTAAAAATTACGCTCGCCATCAAAGACAAATCACTTTGGAAAAATCCACAAATTGTTAAGGCGTACTCTTACGCCAAAGAAAACAACAAAAAGGTACACCTCATCGGCCTCATTGGCCCCGGTGGTGTACATGCACTGAGTAAACACATGGTGGCGCTTTGCCAGGTTGCCACCGACATGGGCCTGGAAGATATTTTCATTCACGGATTAACCGACGGACGCGACACTGACCCCCGTTCGGGTTATGGTTTCATAAAGGATGATTTGGAAGCACTGAAACCAACCAATGCCAAATTTGCTTCGCTTATAGGCCGCTATTTTGGGATGGACCGCGACAAAAATTACGACCGCCTGAAACTGGCATACGATTTATACACCCAGGGAAAAGGCGAGAAAGCAACAGATATTCTGGAAGCGGTGCAAAAATCGTATGACAATGGCGTTACCGATGAGTTTATGAAACCCATCGTAATGGTGGATGAAAGTGGTGAGCCCTTAGCTAAAATCGAAGATGGCGATGTGGTTATCTGCTTCAATTTCCGTACCGACCGGCTGCGTCAGACAACCATTGCGTTCACCCAGAAAGACCTGCCTGAATACGGCATGCATACCATGAATTTGCAGTGGTACACCATGACCAACTACAAAGCCGACTTTAAAAACATCAACGTCATCTTCGACAAGGAAAACGTTACCAATACCATGGGTGAGGTGGTTTCCAAAGCCGGACTGAAACAAATCCGGATTGCCGAAACCGAAAAGTATGCCCATGTTACCTTTTTTTTCAGCGGAGGACGCGAAGAACCGTTTGAAGGCGAAGACCGTATTTTGGTTCAGTCTCCCAGGGTTCCCACATACGACCTTCAGCCCGAAATGTCGGCGCCAAAAGTAAAAGATGCCATTGTTCCAAGGTTGAAAAACCAGGATGCCCATTTTGTGTGCCTGAACTTTGCCAATGGCGACATGGTGGGCCATACGGGGGTTTACGAGGCTATTTACAAAGCCATACAGGCTGTTGACCAGTGTGCCAAAGAAGTGGTGGAGGCTGCGCTGGAAGGCGGTTACGATGTGATGATTATTGCCGACCACGGAAATGCCGACAATGCGGTAAATGAAGACGGCTCGGAAAATACAGCCCACTCGCTAAATCCGGTCCCCTGCATTTTTGTGAGCAACAACAAAACCCATGTGAAACTGGAAAACGGTATTTTAGCCGATGTGGCTCCTACTCTTCTGAATATAATGGGGCTGGAAGTTCCGAAAGAAATGACCGGGAAAAACCTGATTTCATGATAGAAATTGGCCGGACCATACTCAGCCGGGCAATATTCGAACAACATTTTGTTTGCGATTTACTGAAATGTAAGGGAGCCTGCTGTATTGAAGGTGATTCCGGTGCTCCGCTCACTCCCGAAGAAGCGAAAATCATTGAAAAAGATTACCCTGTTTTTGAAAACTACCTGCCGGAAAGCCATCGGCAGGAAATTCAGAAACAGGGTTTTTCAATGATTGACGACGATGGCGATTTGGTAACACCTTTGATAAACAAACGTCAGTGCGCCTATTCATTTTACGATGAAAAAGGCATTTTAAAATGCAGCATCGAAAAAGCCTTTTTTGAAGGGAAAACCAATTTCAGAAAGCCGGTTTCGTGCCATCTTTTTCCCATACGAATTACCGAATATAAACGGTTTGATGCCGTAAACTACGAAGAGCTTAAGATTTGCAAGCCGGGTCGCGAATGCGGCAAGTCACAAAAAGTTAAACTTTACACATTCCTAAAAGAACCTCTCATCAGAAAATACGGCGAAGAATGGTACAAAGAAGTTGAACTGGCAGCACAATTTCTGGAAAAAGGTTAATATTCACCGCCTCCCATATCCATTCCGCCTCCGTCTCCTCCACCATTCCTCCCTTCCGACTTAAAATTATTCAACCGGTAGCTCAGTGTAAGCATAACAACCCGCGGTTCGCGTTTCCACTGAAACCAACTGTTAAAATCTTCTCCATAGGATTCGCGTTCAAATTTGGCAGTACCCAGCGGATCGCGCACACTTAAAGTTGCTGACAACTTTTTGTCGAAAAACTCGTGCCGGTAAGACAGGTTGGAAAAAAACATCGCTTTGGATTCGCCCTGGGCCGAAACCGAAGGTCCGCGAAAAAAGGCGTTTACCTGCATCCGGGAACTTTCGGAGAAACGAAGTGTAGTGTTCATCCTGCCATTCCAGTTGGTGCTCGAGCGGTCGAACGCATCTTCTCCCAACGTTCCGCTTATCCGGTACCTGTACATGGATGCGCTTGCATTTACCATCAGCCATTTGGTGAAGCTTACATTTCCGGTAAGCTCCATACCTGTAGCGTAATCATTATCGAAATTTCCGGTTCGCAGGTAAAAAATATCGTCCTCCAGAGTTTGATACCGGTCGATTTTATTATGGGTTACCCGGTGAAAGGCATCGAGCGAGATGTATGAACGGCCAAACCGTCTCAATGCTCCCAATTCATACGAGTCGGTGTATTCCGGTTCCAGATCGGGGTTACCGATGCGAATGGTGTAACGGTTGTAATAGTTGGGATTCGGGTCGAGATCTCTTCCCGAGGGCCGGTTTATCCGGCGGCTGTAACTGGCCATCAGTTCGTTGTTTTCTTTTATTTTGTATGAAGTATGAATGGTGGGAAACAGATCGAAACGGTTCAGTTCGGATGGCGTTGCGGCATTGGTGTTCTGAATCTCACGCAACGTGAGTTCGCCTCTGAGCCCGGCCATATATTCAAAATTCCCGAAAGCATTGCTGTAGGTGGAATACAATGCATGAATATCGCGCCGGAAATCGGTAACACTTGTAAAATCGTCGTTTACAATCCATGAATTGGTTTCCTGGTCGAAAACTTCAAAAGTTAACCCCTCGGTTTCTGCATCGATGCGACTGAGCAATCCGGCTTCAAACCTGCCGGTTTCACTGAATGGGTATGTATAATCCAATTTCAGCCTGAACTCCTTTTCCTCTTCGGTTTCCAGCGAAAATACACGTTCCAGATACGTATTGGAGCGTTGAAACTGCAAATTGGCCAGGACTTCACTTTCTTCTTCCGTATCAGTCCCTTCTTCACCCGAGTAGTAAGCCATGCCTTCCAGCTTATGCCCTTCGGTGTTAAAGTTGTGCAGAAAATTGAAATTGATGCTGTAAAAATCGTTTATCCGTTCTGATTCTTCATCGGTAACAGAAAAAATTTCCTGGCTACCCGGTACAGTATAACTGTTTGTTTCTCCGCTCCCGTAGCGATTATTTACCGATTTCCCTGTTTCTCCGGAGAGTGACAAAGTCGTTTTATCAGAAAGAAACCATTCAACACCCGCTTTCAGATTATGTCCGCTGCGGTTAAAATTTCGCGAACCATCCATAAACAAATACCGCGTGGTATCATTTGAAAATGTTTCCCTCGACGATGATGAACTGCCATAATTGGTTTCATCGCGCCAGTCGGCGCCCAGCAAAAAGTTAAATTTTTCGGTGCGGTAATTCAGGGTAAAATCGCCCCGGTATTTATCGCCTGTTCCGGCCGAAGCATTTACAATACCACTTAACCCGTTCATGGAATTCTTTTTAGTAACCAGGTTAATAATTCCGGCCATGCCGTCGGGTTCGTATTTAGCCGATGGATTGGTAATAATTTCAATGCTCTCAAGGGCCGATGAAGGAATTTGTCGCAATGCATCGCTGCCACTGAGAACGCTGGGCCGGCCATCTATTAAAACCGTAAAATTAGACGATCCCCGCACCGATACATTTCCTTCAATATCAACCTGAACAGAAGGAGTGTTTTCAAGCACATCAACAGCGGTGCCTCCAATGGCACTAATGACCTGACTAACATTAACCACCTTTTTATCGAGTTTAAACTCAACCTGTGCTTTATCGGCCACAACATCCACGCTGCCCAACTCAACAGCCGACGGTGCGAGATTGATTCTTCCCAAATCGGGAGCGGGGAAATCTTCGTTTACAACAATATTGTCAATATTCTTTTTGCGAAAGCCAAGAAAATGGGCCTCAACATAGTATTCTCCATATCCAAGTCCGGTGATTTCAAAGTATCCGTTATCATTAGTAATCCCACCTGTAACAAGGCTTGAGTCCGACTTGCTGTAAACAGCAATATTGGCAAATTCCATACGTGTGCCGGTCCCCTCGTCCACAACTACTCCGGTAATTCTTGCGTTTTTTGTATCGTCTGAGGTGTTTCCTCCCATGGCAGGCTGGACAATCATCCAAAAAGCTCCAACCAGGAGGCTTCCAACTAAAATAGAGTATGTTCGTTTCATCTTTTTTGTTTTCAATTATTTGGCTTGTTTCTTTTTCTTATATTAAGACAAAAAGCTCTTTAATTGGTTTAAATTCGATTTTGTTAACGAGTTGTTAATCACTCTGGCGACATAAAAACTCCTCCAGGGCCCACAATAGTCCCAGGCTGGGACTATTATCCAGAATTGAGACTACTGCCAGACAAAGCAAAAATTTAAGTCCTCATTTACAGATTTTTACGGTTGTGGCACATTGATTGATTATGAACGGTTACAGAAACGCTTTGAAGAATTTATAAACCATTTGAGAATTTTTAAAACACAAAATCATGAAGAAGTTAGTATTTATAATCGCATCCGTTTTTTTTATTTCCACAGTTGCATCGGCAAATGGTCCTACTAATGAAGGTGAAAACACAGCTTCGCATAATATTGGCATAACCATTCCCGACCTTGCCATAATTGCAGTTTACGGTCCTTCGGGCCAGGGAACTACCATTTCGCTTACACCTCAAACGGAAAATTTAGAGGCCGGTGAAGCCGTTGATTTTACTACTGCCACCGACAATAGTCTGTGGCTAAACTACACATCAATAGCAAGCTCAAAAGGGAACAGCGGAAATATGAGCACCCGAAGAATAAAAGCAGAACTTGATGAAAATTTGCCCAATGGGCTGGATTTGATACTCGAAATCAGCCAGGCCAGTTCAGGCAGCGGAGATATTGGAAAGGCCACAACTGGCAAAGTATCGTTAAATAAAGGTACAACCTGGGTTATCGACGACATTGGAAGTTGCTATACTGAAACAGGTGACGGCAAAGGGCACCAGTTAACCTACAGTTTGGATATAAAAGACAACCAGTACCAAAAATTGGTAGCAGAATCTTTTTCGGTGCAGGTTACCTACACCATTTCAGACAATTAACAGATTGCAAAAGGTAGATTGAACAGGCAGGGGCGTCACCTGCCTTTTTTTGTTGGGTAAAAGCCGGCAGGTTAAAAATTATCTGTAAGCAGGCGTGAAATCTCCAGCAGATTCTCGAACCAGGCCGGATTCAGGGGCCACATTTGCACCACTTTGCCATTAATTTCTTCGGCAAACACACGGGCCTGCTCCCGATCGAGATCGCTTTGGATATAGATAACCCGGATGTCATGTGCTTTGGCAAAATCAACCAGGGCTGCCATTCGCTGCGGGGTGGGTTCTTTGCCGCCGGGTTCCAGCGAGTACTGAACCAGTCCATACTCGCGTGCAAAATACGAAAGACTGGGATGAAACAAAATAAACTGCCGCCCCTCAAAATCCTTCAGTTCTGTCCTGATTTCAGCGTCCAGCTCATCGATTCTATTCACAAACCGACTCAAATTTTCCTGATATTCTTCTTTCTTTTCGGGATTCAGCAATACAAGTTCTTCTGTAATTCGGGCCGCCATCTGTTTTACCAGGGTGGGCGACAACCAGGTATGCGGATTGATGCCGGCAAGTTTGCTTTTTTCACCCGAGGGGAGGGTTTCATCACTAATCAAATCCAGCTCTTCCGAAAGATTCACAACTTTCATGTTCAGGTTTGCCTGCTCAATTTTCTCCCTCCAGGAATATTCAAACCCGATGTACCCAATGCGAAACCAGATTTTTGAACGGGTAATGTCTTTCAGTTGCGAAGGGACCAGGGTAAAATCTGCCGGGCTCGACCCCGGGGGAAGCAATACGTTGATTTCAAAATCGTTGCCCGCAATTTCCTCCACAAAGGATTTTAATGGCAAAATGCTTACTGTTACTACCGGTTTTTCTCCGTTATTGTTCCTGGCTTTCGGGGCACAGCAGGAGAAGAGAAAACCTGTGACCAAAACTAAAACAGCATGAGTGATTTTCATATTATTCAAAGTATTAACCTCTTTTATTGTTTTTATAATTGCCAATGTAACTAAATTTCCTGAATTTATTCCGGCGCGGTACAACTTCAATTTTTTGTTTGAAAAAGAAAGGCACAAAACCTTTTGTGTGTTTTTGCAACGGACAGAAGAAGTATTTCAAACAATTGTTGAATTCTGTAATATAAATGCACAGGTTCGGGGTTGGATAAAAAACAAAAAGGGCGTCTCTTTGCAGAAACGCCCAAAAAAAATTGTTTAAAATAATTTTACTCACCCCACACCAATCCGGCTGAGGCTAATGATATAAACTGAACATTGTAATCTGCATTGTTTGCTGCGCTGCCTGATTCATACAAAACAGCCAGAACTTCCAACCGGTAGTTTTCTCCTATTGTGGCTTTCTGGCCCGAATCAGTCCAGCCCTGATTCGCATTGCCAAAAGCAAATTCTGTTTCATCCCCATCCAGTTTTTGACTCATGAAAATCAGTTTGTCCGACTCGTCATACAGCCTTACAAAACAGGCATCTGCATCTTCCACTTCCTGCCAGTTGATTTCAAGTTTTGAATCTGCAAATCTTATCGAATCTACAACCACCGCATCCAGTTCATCTTCCTCAAGCTTATCGGTAATCACACGCGGTGCTTCATCGGTTTGTGTACTTGTTACGGTAAAAGAATAATTCCCTGGTTCGGGGAATGACTGGGCATATTCATCTGTTTCGGCGTAAAGACTAAACACCTGGCTGTTCGATTCATTGCTTTCCAGAGTCCAGGTTTCATCTTCCGGTCCTTCAACGGTAACCGATTCCAGCTCTTTGTTTCCAAAAACCCAAAACGAGATACCGTACATTTCAACACTGTCCTGAACCACTTTTTGTACATACACATCTGCCAGGGCATCCAGAGCTATGGGCTCAGGATCGTCGATGCACGAGGTAAAAAACAAGGCTCCCATCATAATTACTGCTACACTTTTCAAAATCTTTTTTTCTGTCTTCATGTTTCTTTCTTTTTACACAAATTAATATTTAGTTTCTACAAGTCACTGCAGACGAACACCTTAAATTCCAAACGAAAAAATAACCGATGATGTTCATCAGGCAGTTGTTATCTATTGATGCATGATGTTGCAATGGGGTTGCGTAGAAATCAAAAAAAAATGAAGGACTTATTGTCGGTTGATTGTTCTGTTGGAAAAAATACTATTCAAGCGACCTGTCCGGCAGTCTAGAATCAGCCCATAATCATTCCGATAATTGTTGCGCTCATCAGCGAAGCCAGCGTACCTGCAATTAACGCGGGCACTCCATATTTTGAAAGTAAAACCCGCCGGCCCGGTGCCAATGCACCAATGCCGCCAATCTGAATTCCTATGGAAGAAAAGTTGGCAAAACCGCATAAAATATAGGTAGCCATAATAATGGATTTGGGATGCGTAAAAGCTGCCGTGGTTTTCAGTTCGGCCAAACTGATGTAGCCAATAAATTCAGTAAGTATAAGTTTTTCACCCAGCAGCCTTCCTACAACAATAATGTCTTCGGCTCCCACCCCTATGAGCCACATGAGGGGTGCGAAAGTGTAGCCCAAAATAAATTGAAGTGAAAGTCCTTCGTACCGTCCGTTCGTTCCTTCTGCAATTATTTCATTTAAAGTAGTCCACTGCCCTATTTTCCCAATAATGAAATTGAACATGGCTATAAAAGCAATAAAGGTAAGCAGCATAGCCGCCACATTCACAGCCAGTTTTACGCCTTCGCTGGTTCCGTTAGTAATGGCATCGAGTACATTGCTGCCAATTTTCTCTTTGCTTACCTCAATTTGTTTGTTGATGGCTTCGGTGGGTGGAACCAGCATTTTTGAAAACACAATGGCAGCAGGAGCAGCCATTACCGAGGCAGCCAGCAGATGTTTGGCAAATTCCAGCCGCATTTGTGGATCGTTGCCACCCAGCAAAGCAATATAGGCAGCCAGCACACCCCCGGCCATAGTGGCCATACCACCCGACATCACAAGAAGAATTTCCGATTTGCTCATTTTTTCGAGGTAAGCTTTAATCATCAGTGGCGACTCGGTTTGTCCCAGAAAAATATTTCCGGCCACCGAAAGTGCTTCAGCTCCTGAAATTTTAAGTGCTTTTGTAAACAGCCACGCCAGACCGTAAACCACTTTCTGAATAATTCCCCAGTAAAACAACAGACTGGTTAACGCCGAAAAGAAAATGATGGTGGGTAAAACCTGGAAAAGAAAAATAAATCCGTAAGTGTCGGCGTTCATTAAATCGCCCAGCAGAAACTCACTACCGGCTTTGGTAAAATCGAGAATTTTTACAAAAATCTGTCCGAAAAGTTCAAATCCGTTTCTTACGAAGGGTACATAAAGCACCCCAATAGCCAGCAAAACCTGAATGAACAGCCCCGTAGCAACGGTTCGCCAGGGAATATTTTTACGGTTGGTACTCAAAACAAATCCCAGCATCAGCAGAACAGACATACCAAGCATTCCGCGCAACAAAGTACTCAACGAAAAATTGCTTTCCAGTTCTTTATCAGGCAAAATTACCGAAGTTTCTGAAGAATAATCTTCCACCAGAACAGGCCTGTCATCATTTGTATCGGGTTCAGGTTGCTGTGCCATTGCAGGCTGAAAAAAGAAAATGCCGGCACATAAGACCAGCAGGGCAAGGAATTTATTCATCTTTTCCAGTTAATTTTTCTTTCGGTTATCAATCTCGTCACGAAGTACTGAAGCCTTTTCATAATCTTCGTTTTGCACGGCATCATTGAGCATTTCTTCCAGCTCCTGTAATGTGTAGCGTGAAAATGGATTTGACTCGGAGGAGCCTGGTTTTTTTCCGGCTTTACCTGTATCAGACGGTTTGGCTTCATCGCCTTCAAGCACAATACCGGCTTTGTTAAGAATGTCTTCTGTCGTGTAAATCGGGCATCTAAAACGAAGCGCTAGGGCTACGGCATCAGAAGTTCGTGAATCGATCTTTACCTCCTGCCCGTTCATTTCACATAGCAGTTCAGAATAAAATATTCCTTCCTCCAGTTTATGAATAACCACCTCGAGAAGGACAATATTAAATGCCCGGGCAATATTTTTAATTAAATCGTGGGTTAAAGGGCGCGGAGGTTTCAACCCCTCCAGCTGAATGGCAATAGCCTGCGCTTCAACCGGCCCGATAATAATCGGAATTCTTCTGTCTCCGTTCTCTTCCGATAAAACCAAAGCGTAAGCGCCTGACTGCGTTTGGCTTACTGATAGTCCCAGAATATTCAGTCGTATTTTTTGCATTCCTCCCAAGTCTGGTTTTTATTGTGAAAACAAATATAACAATCATTTTGGGATTAGATCGGAAATTGCGGTTTGTTTTCATTTTGTAAATACTGGCTTAAAAATGTGAATGTTTTGGGAAAATAATTCACCCTGCATTTGCCAATGTATTAAAAATAACTACTTTTGCAGTCCGAAAAATTTGAACCGGTCAGGCTCAACAAGAGGAAACAAGAGCGTTTCCCGCCTCCCGGTGTAACATTAAAAAGTTGAAATTATGTACGCGATTGTTGAGATTGCCGGACAGCAGTTTAAAGTTGAAAAAGAAAAGAAACTGTATGTTCAATTGCTTGAAGCCGCTGAAGGCGACTCGGTTGACTTTGACAAGGTTTTGCTTGTTGACAACGACGGCCAGGTGGCCGTAGGTACCCCCACCGTTAACGGTGCGAAAGTAACAGCCAAAGTGCTGGAACATGTAAAAGGCGACAAAGTGCTGGTATTTAAAAAGAAACGGAGAAAAGGCTACAAAAAACTAAACGGCCACCGTCAGCAGTTCACGCAGATTCAAATTGAAAACATTGTTGGATAACTAAAAAATAAATTACCATGGCTCATAAAAAAGGTGTAGGTAGTTCGAAAAACGGACGCGAATCGGAAAGCAAACGACTTGGAGTAAAAATTTACGGAGGTCAGTATGCAAAAGCTGGTAATATTTTAGTTCGCCAGCGAGGAACACAACATTACCCGGGCGAAAATGTGGGAATAGGAAAAGACCATACTCTGTTTGCACTTATCGACGGAACCGTAATGTTTCAGAAAAAAAGGAAAAACCGCTCATACATATCGGTTGAACCTGTGATGGATGTTGATGTGGCAGTTGCCGAAGCACCGGCTACGGTTATTGAAGAAAAACCGAAAGCCAAAACTGAATCTGCAAAAGCAGAGAAAGTGGCAGCTAAAGTTAAAACAGAAACTGCCGAAGCACCGTCAACGATTTCTGAAGAAAAACCGAAAGCCAAAGCTGAACCTGCAAAAGCAGAAAAAGTGGCCGCGAAGGTTGAAACAGAAGTTGCCGAAGCGGACGATCTGAAAAAAATTGAAGGTATCGGACCAAAAATTGCCGAAATTTTCAACGAGTCAGGAATCAATACGTATGCTGAACTGGCAGATGCATCCGAAGAAAAACTGAAAGAAATTCTGGCCGATGCCGGAAGTCGTTATGCTTCAAAAAATCCTTCCACCTGGCCGCAGCAGGCTAAACTGGCTGCCGATGGGAACTGGGATGAACTGAAAGAACTTCAGGATCACCTGAAAGGCGGCATCGAACAATAAGCTGCTTATAATATTACATTTGAGAAAATCTCCTGTTGTTGTCAGCAGGAGATTTTTTTGTAAGTTTGTTTCAAATGAATTGCTATGACCATCACAATTGAAAATAACATTCTGGATGAAGTAGGATTAAGCAAATCTGAAATTCTAATTGAGTTGGCCGTCTCGCTATATAAAAGAGGCATTCTCTCAATTGGACAAGCCAGCGAGCTCGCTTCAGTAAAACAAATCGAACTAAGAAGAGAATTGGGAAAGAGAGATGAGTCTATCAACTACAACACCGAAGATTTAGAAGAAGATTTGGAGGTATTAAAAAATTTTAAAAAATAGTCCTGTGGTTGTAGTTGCCGACAGTTCAGTTATTACAGGTTTACTGGCATTAAGCAGAATAAAATTGCTCCATTTTCTTTTTGGTCAGGTTTTAATGTCTCACTCTGTATTCAAAGAACTTTCATCACTCAAAAACTTCGGATACGATATAGAAAAGTTGAATCAGTCCTGGATTAAAATCACTCAAATTGAAAATATTGAAAAAAGGAATATCTTATTAAAACGACTTGATTTAGGTGAAGCTGATTCCATTATTTTGGCTATTGAAAAAAACTCTGACTTTCTTTTAATGGATGAAAGAAAAGGAAGAAAAATAGCCAAAGAAATCGGACTTCAGGTTGTTGGTTTAATAGGGATTCTTATTCAGGCAAAAAAGAACGGATTGATTCCAAATTTAAAATCGGATTTGCAATTCTTATCTTCAAAATTAGAGTTTAGAATGAGCAATCAATTAATTGAAAGAGCCTTAAGAGAGGTTGGAGAAATGTGAGGTTTATTCATTTAATGTAGTTCTTGAATAAAAAGTCGTTGCCTCCTCAATCAATAAAATTCATTTATTAGCTTTGCACCTTCAAATCAAAAAAATATGCTTAACCTGAAATTTATACAGGATTGCCCGGAAGTGGTAATTGAAAAACTGAAGAAGAAAAATTTTGACGCTACAGAAATCGTCAACAGCATTGTTGACTTGTACCGGCGGAAAAATGAAGCGCAGCAAAAGGCTGAACAGGCCAAAGCCGAAATGAATAAAATTTCGAGGGAAATCGGGAACCTGTTTCGCGAAGGGAAAAAAGAGGAAGCCGATGCTGCCAAAGCCCGTACTTCAGAATTGAAAGATACCATAAAACAACTGGACGGGCAGTTTGCCGAGATTGAAAAGAAAGTGGCCGAACTGCAGATTCAGTTACCAAACCTGCCACACGTATCAGTTCCGCCAGGGAAAGGAGCCGAAGATAATGAGGTAGTGAAATCAGCTGGTGAAATTCCGCAGCTTGATGAAAACGCACTTCCTCACTGGGACCTCGCACAAAAATACAAACTAATCGATTTTGAACTGGGTGTAAAAATTACCGGTGCCGGTTTTCCGGTTTACCGTGGAAAAGGGTCGCAACTGCAGCGGGCGCTCATCAATTTTTTTCTGGATGAAAACCGCAGGGCCGGATACGAAGAAATTCAGCCGCCGCTGGTGGTGAATGAAGATTCAGGTTTTGGCACCGGCCAGTTGCCCGACAAGGAAGGCCAGATGTATCATGTTACGGGCGACAATTTGTATCTGATTCCTACAGCCGAGGTACCGGTAACCAACATTTACCGCGATGTGATTCTCGACGCCGAAGACCTTCCCGTAAAAAATACGGCCTACAGTGCCTGTTTTCGTCGCGAGGCTGGTTCGTACGGAAAAGATGTGCGCGGTTTGAACCGTCTCCATCAGTTCGATAAAGTGGAAATTGTGCAGATTTCCCACCCCGAGAAGTCGTATGAAATTCTGGAAGAGATGGTGAGTCACGTGGCCAGCCTGGTGGAAAAGCTGGAACTGCCTTACCGTATTTTGCGTTTATGTGGCGGCGACATGAGTTTTACTTCGGCGCTTACTTACGATTTTGAAGTGTGGTCGGCAGCTCAGCAAAAGTGGCTGGAGGTGAGTTCGGTTTCCAACTTCGATGCATTTCAGGCAAACCGGTTGAAACTGCGTTACCGCGACGAAAGGTCTAAAAAACCTCAGGTTGCGCACACATTGAACGGCAGTGCCCTCGCGTTGCCCCGCATTGTGGCCGCTTTGCTTGAAAACAACCAAACTTCGGAAGGAATAAAAATTCCGGCAGCACTTGTGCCTTACACTGGATTTGAGATGATATAAATTCGGGTTTTCACGAATTATCCCTATTTTTGCCCAAACCGTTGATAATAAATATGGTTCAGAACATAGGGAACAGGATAATCCAGACAATTTCTCACCAGGCGGAAAGGGCCGGTTATTTTTGCGCTGCTGAAAATATTTCTTCAAACCAAAAGGTACACGAACTGCGCCGCGGGTTTAAGCGGTTACGGGCATTGCTTCGGTTTTTTAAAGAAATACCAGACAGTCCGGCTGCCCAGCTTAATCAGGATATCCGGAATTTTGGAAAATTGCTTGCTCCGCTGCGGGAATCAGCAGTGGATCTGGATATTTTTGACAAAAATATTTCCTCCAACAACCATTTACCGGAGAAGAAAATAAGAAATGCCCGCGATCTGCTGGTTCAAAAAAATAAATTGCTGGTTGAACGTGGATTTTTGGAAAACAACCTGCACAATACCATCCGCACATTTTTCGATGGATTTGATGAAATCCTCACAAAAAACAACAATGAATTTCCTGTTCGCATTCAGTTTTTCAATGAAGTGAGCCAGTCGTATCTGAAAAGTATTTCAATTTATCAACAATTACCAGCCCACCCACATCCCGAGGAATGGCACGAATTGCGAAAAAAAATGAAACGATTGTGGTACCAGCTCGATTTTATTAAGTTCTTACATCCGCGCTATTTCAAACTGAAAACCGACCAGTTGAACAAAATTACCGACCAGTTGGGCGATGACCACGATTTACATGTATTTTTAGAAGATTTACTGGCTGAAAGTTACGGGTTCGATCAGGAAGAATTGCGTATTCTTGTTAACCAGACAGAACACCTTTGCGAGTTAAATCAGTTGAAACTTCAACCCCGGCTGAAACAATTTTTTACGGCACCGCCCGAAGAGTTTGACCAAAAACTGGAACGTTTTTTCAAGTTGTAATTATTTCATTTTTAGAAATTGCACTTCTTTGTGCGCGAGAAAACGCCATTTGCCACGTGAAAGATTCTTTTTTGTGAGCCCGGCAAAATATACACGGTCGAGTCTCTTTACCTTGTAGCCCAGATGTTCGAATATACGCCGTACAATACGGTTGCGGCCCGAGTGAATTTCAATACCGATTTCCGATTTATTGTTTCCGTCGATATAACTAATGGCATCGGCAGCAATGCGGCCGTCTTCCAGTTCAATGCCTTCGGCAACGAGAAGCATATCGTTTTTGGTGAGCGGTTTATCGAGTGTTACCTGGTAAATTTTTTTGATGTTGTGGCTGGGATGTGTCAGCCTGTCGGAAAGCTCGCCATCGTTGGTAAACAGCAACACGCCGGTCGTTGTTTTATCGAGGCGCCCTACCGGGTAAATCCGCTCGTCGCAGGCATCTTTTACCAATTCCATTACCGTGCGTTCGGCATGCGGGTCGTCGGTGGTGGTGATAAAATCTTTGGGTTTATTCAGCAGCAGGTAAACTTTCTTTTCGGCATTTAGTTTTCTGCCGTCGAAACGCACATCGTCGTTCATTTTTACCTTCACACCCAGCTCCGTAACAATATTCCCGTTTACGGTAACCAAACCGGCCGAAATGTATTTATCGGCTTCACGACGCGAGCAAACACCCGAATTGGCAATAAACCGGTTCAGTCGCATTTCGCCGGTGGTGGCCGTTTTTTTAGGCCTTTTTCCTGGAAGCGGAACTTCTTTTTTTGGTGCTGATTCAGTTCTCTTTTTAAGCTGAATTACTTTTTTGCCCTCTGCCGGACGGCGCCCTCCCCTTTGCGGACGTTCCTGTTTCGCTCCAGTTCTTACAGACGGTTTTCTGCTTGCTTTACCTGTGCGGCCTTTACTGAAATTTCTGTTCATGACGATTACTCAATTTTTACACAAAGGTCGGAAAAAATAACGAGTAAAAAGGTGTTTCAAATCAGTTCAAAATGTTTTACTTTAGACCCAATGAAAATTAAACACCAAAAAGTATGCAGTCGCACGAAATTGATTATAAAATTATAGGCCACGACGTTCAACTGGTGGAAGTTGAACTGGACCCGGGTGAAACGGTAATTGCCGAAGCCGGCGCCATGTTGTATATGGAAGACGGAATAGAATTTACTACCCGAATGGGCGACGGGTCCAATCCCAATGCCGGGTTTTTCGATAAACTGCTGTCAGCCGGTTCGCGTTTAGTTACAGGCGAATCGTTGTTTTTAACCCATTTTACCAACCAGGGATGGGGTAAAAAGCATGTAGCTTTTTCCGCTCCTTACCCGGGAACCATTATTCCGCTAAACCTGGGGGCATTGGGCGGGCGGATTATCGTTCAACGCGATGCCTTTTTGTGTGCTGCCATGGGAACAAAAATTTCAGTAACATTCAATCGCAAGCTCGGCGCCGGATTTTTTGGTGGTGAAGGATTTATACTTCAGCAACTGGAAGGCGACGGCAATGCATTTGTTCATGCCGGCGGAACGGTAATTGAAAGACATCTGAACAACGAAGTACTAAAGGTGGATACCGGTTGTATTGTGGGCTTTGAACCCGGTATCGATTACGACATTCAGCAGGCAGGGAATTTGCGTTCCATGGTTTTTGGCGGCGAAGGAATATTTTTGGCCACCTTGCGCGGCACCGGAAAAGTGTGGCTGCAAAGTATGCCCATCCGCAAACTAATTCACGAACTGTCGCCACGTGGCGGGAATACCCGCAAGGAAGGACGACCGGGATTGCTCGACAGTTTGCTGGAAAGGTGAACCCAACATGATCTGGAAAAATTGGCTGTTGCCATAACTTGAACCTTGAACTTTCAAACTTTGAACTTTGTCCCGATATCTATCCGGATGAACTTTCAACTCTCCTATTCAGCCCCAAAAGGGATTTCATCCCACGGGGTAAACAGGTGAACTTTAAGTCACCAGCTGAACTACTCTCTTTGAACTTTAAACTTTAAACACTGAACTTTAATCAGTTATACTACTCCCGGCAAACTGATTCCTTTTATTTTCCGGTACAAATCAAGGGCAAAAACATCGGTCATGCCCGAAATAAAATCCACTGCCGACTGAATTTTATGGTACAGGTTATCGCTCTGCGGCCGGTACTGTTCGGGTAGCAGCGACAGGATTTTCCGGTTGTATTTATTTTCGGAATGAACCACCGCTCCAACAAATTCTTCCAACAGGGTACCTATAATTTTAAATCCGGCTATTTCAATCTCAACCACGGTTCGGTGGTTGTAAACTTCTGAATACGAAATTTCTTTCACTTGTTTCATAGCTTCTGCCTGCCTGTTTTGCAGCGAACCCACCAGGCTTTTTGAAAAACTCCCGCTCAAAATGGCTTCGTAGTTGTCTTCAAAAATACGTGTGCTTTCGTGAATCAGTTTACCAATAACGCCGGCCCGCAGATAGCTGATCTGCTCATTTCTGTCGGTTACCCGATTCAGTGTTTCTTCAATGCTTTTCAATGCATTTTTATCTTCGGCAGAATCATAAAAGTTAAGAAACAGCTCTTTTACCCGCTCGTAACTCAGGATTCCCAGTTTGCAGGCATCCTCCAAATCCATAATCTGGTAACAAATGTCGTCGGCTGCCTCAACTAAATAAACCAGCGGATAGCGCTGAAAAGAGAGTTGTCCTTCAATTCTTTCAGGAATCTGCAGTTCAGTGGCCATTTTTCTGTAATCTTCTTTTTCCGACTGAAAAAAGCCGAATTTCTGTTTGGTGGCCAGCGGCGATTCAAACGGGTATTTTACAATGCTGGCGAGGGTCGGATAGGTAAGCGCAAAACCTCCGGGCCGTTTTCCGTTGAACTGGTGTGTTAAAATACGCAAGGCGTTGGCATTGCCATCGAATCGCACAAAATCGCTCCATTCGGCCGGTGTAAGTTTAGCTTGAAATTCTTTTCCGGCCCCGTTTTGAAAGAAGCTGGAAATAGCCGATTCGCCCGAGTGGCCAAACGGCGGATTGCCTAAATCGTGGGCCAGGCAGGCGGCAGAAACAATGGTTCCGATTTCCGGCACCAGCGGATTTTCCGGAAATTCTACCGCTGTTTTTTCAGCCAGTAAATTCCCCAGCGAACGTCCCACACTGGCAACTTCCAGACTGTGGGTGAGCCGGTTGTGCACAAAAATGTGCTCGGGCAGCGGAAAAACCTGCGTTTTATTTTGCATCCTCCGGAATGGGGATGAAAAAATAATACGGTCGTAATCGCGCTGAAACTGCGTGCGGTCTTCATGACGGGAAGAGGTTTTCCATTCTTCCATTCCCAAACGCTTTGTTGAAAGTAATTGATTCCAGTTCATTCTTATTTTCACAATGTGTATGTCGAATATTTTTTCACCTCCTTAGCCAGTTCCCGTGCTTTGCTGCCGGTAACTTCATCCAGTTTTTTCCAGAACCGTTCGCTGTGGTCCTTTATTTCGGTATGCACCAGTTCGTGCAGTAAAATGTAGTCGATGAGCTGGTCGGGCAGTTTCATCATCTGAAGGTTCAGGCTGATGTTGTTGCGCGACGAACAACTCCCCCAGTTGCGTTTGTTGTTTCGAATAGATACTTTGTTGTAGCTGAAACCAAATTTATGCGCAAGCTCAGTTAATCGCTTCGGCAGGAGAAGATGCGCTTCCATCCGGAATATCTGGGTTAATGTATATTCAACAGCCAATCGGGCATTTTCCGATTGAAAGTCCCTGATAAAAATAGTTACGTCGTTATTTTTAACATTCACGTCACCGGTTGATAGCCCTTTTTGCAGGTAAACCGTATGCATTCTGGTTTTTACAAAAAATCCTTCATTAAATGATATTTGTTGTTTTTCTGCCTTTTCCTGTTGCTTCCGTATCCAGGTTTCATTTCGCGCCAAAAAAGCAAGTACCTCTTTTTCCGAAACAAAAAATGGAAAAGAAACCAACACCGATTTGTCGGGTTTAACGCTAATTTTCATGCTTTTTGACCGCCGGTTCCGAAAAAAAGTTACCGGACCTATGCTTTTAAAGTGAACTACTTTGTTCGGCATTCGTTTAAATAAAAATAAAACCAAAGATACCACATTATGGAACAGAACAAAACAATGGAGGTTTTCTCCAACCTGACCAAACAAGTTACCGTTGTTTCGGTAGAAGAAAAAGTGTTGCCGGGAAGCCTGGTTTTTGAGGCACTCAACCAGTTTCCGGGGTATTACCACGAAACACCTACCAAGCCATACCCCATATACATTTACCTGGTGCTCGACAGGCAATATCCTCTGGAAGAGGTACTTCGGGCAACCCAAAACATTGAAAAAGAGTACGACTGGAATTTCGACTCGGGAAAAGGATATATGCTCATTGGTTCGCAGTTGCTGAATGTTATCCGTTTAAGGCATTTACCCGAAGTAGATATGGTGGTAAAAATTCAGCAAGCATATCAAAAACAGGGCATTGGTTTTCTCATGAACAAAAAACTACAAGGGAAACTGGAGGCTGAAGTAAAAATTGTGAAATTTCTGAACCTTAAACAACTCGGCGAAGGAATTTATGTGGAAGAGAAAGACGAAAACTTTGGCTATATTGAAATACCGAAATACCTGAAGCCTGCTGCTTTTGTGAAAGTGACCATGGATGTGAAATACAACTGGGAAGGCCACGAATTTGATGCCGCCAGCGGATCGTTCTATAAAAACGGCAAGCTGCTTGAATTTGTCCGCATCCTTTCCAATGCCATAACCAAAGAATACCTGCTGCAAATACAAACCTTGTACAAAGAAAAAATCAGGTAGTTGTGTATTGTGGCAATTGAAGGTTTTTTATATTTTTGGCACCGAAGTTGACAGAACCCGTTCCTCGTTGAATTTGTTCTGTCATAGTTTTTACCTTAACCAGTTATAAACCATGGGAACCAGTAAGAAACTGAAAGTTGGCCTGATAGCAGCACTTTGCCTTGTTGCCGTTGCCATATTTTATTATGCCTCGCGTTTGCTTATCCCAACTCCTGCCAGCCCGGAAAACTTTACTACCGAAGTGGTGGAAAGAGGAAATGTAACTTCAACCATAAATGCAACCGGAGTGGTCGATTCGGAAAGCGAAGTGCTCATTTTAAGCCCCGGACCGGGAATCATTAAAAATATTTATGCCGAACCAGGCAGCAGGGTAAACCGGGGCGATTTAATTATGCAGCTCGATACCGATAATGTAAAGGACGATATTGAACGCATGAAAGACCAGTTGGAGGTAAGACGAAACAACCTGGAGCGAACCCGGCTGAATGCACAGAGCACACGACTCGATTTGGACTACAACGAAGAAGTGAAAAAACTGCGCATTACATCGCTAAAATCGCAACTGGCTGACCACCAGCAATTGCTGGAAGTAGGAGGAATCTCCCCGGCACGAATCGACCAGACCAAACAGGAAATAACCCTGGCCGAAAAAGATTTGCAAAACCTGGTGGAAAAAAATTCCATCCGGCTGAAACAACTCGAAGCCGAAGAAAAAGGATTGCTTCTGCAAATCAGAATAGAAGAAAAACAACTGGAAGAGAGAGAACAACTCATTGAAAAAATGGGCATCCGTGCGCCCTCCTCAGGAATTATTCTGTCGATTGCCGGCCGCGCGGGAGAAAAAGTGGGAACCGACCATCTGCTGGTTCGCATGTCAGACCTCTCTTCGTTCAAAATCACCGGTTCAATAGACGAACAATTCGCCAACCGGCTAAAAACAGGAAACCGGGTGCTGGTAAACATCGACAACCAGGAACAACTGGAGGGTACGGTTGGAAATATTACTCCTGTGGTTGAAAACAACCGGATTCAGTTTAATGTACACCTGAAAGAAAGCAGCCACCCAAAACTCATGGCCAACCAACAAGTTGAAATACAGATAATCACCCACCTGAAAGAGAATGCACTTCGTCTTAAAAAATTTAAAGATTTGGAGAATGGAAAGCAACACAGGTTATTTGTTATGGAGGGAAACAGAGCCATAAAAAAAGATTTTACACTGGGAATTATTGGCAACGAGTATGTTGAAATCCTTTCAGGATTAAACGAAGGTGACCTTGTAGTAACCGAAGGACTGCACGCCTACAGAAACCAGGACGAAATTGAATTTGAATAAGAATCGACAAAAAAGATGAGAAAAGCAGCAATTGCATTCATAACGGGGCTGCTCATGACCTACAGCCCCTTACATGGACAAAACGATTCAACCGCCTATAGCCTTACGCTTGACAACGTTATCGACATGGCGCTTACACATTCACCTACTTCCAAATACATTCAAAATCAGAATGTAAATTATTACTGGCGCTACCGAAACTTTAAAACCCGTTTCAGGCCGCAGCTAACACTTAACGGCGATTTACCAAATTACACACATACCACACAGCCCATTACCCAGCCCGACGGAAGTATCGAATTCAGGCAGGTTTCCAATCTGGCAGCCTCGGCCAACCTGTCGCTCAACCAGTCAATTCCACAGCTGGGAACCAATATATGGGCCAGTACAACAGCCCATGGCATCCGCAACCTCAACAAAGACGAAATTGGGTTCTCCGGAAGCCCTTTTGTAATCGGGTTCAGCCAACCGTTGTTTGCCTACAACTGGATGAAGTGGTACCGCAAAACCGAACCCATGATTTATGATGAGGCCCAAAAGCGATTTGTACAGCAAATAGAAGAAATTGCGCTCAACGCAACGCACCGCTATTTTAATTATCTGATGGTGCAAACCAACTACAAACTGGCCGAAAACAACCTGAAAAACAGTCAGGACAACCTGCGTATTTCCCAAACGAAAAAAGAGCTGGGACAAATTTCCGACAATGATTATTCACGCATCGAACTTTCGGTGCTCAACGCCCAGAAAGCACTCAACCAGGCAAGTATGGACCTTAAAAACACTGATTTTGAATTAAAGCGATACGTCGGTCTCGACCAATCGATGGAAATTGATCTGGCCATTCCTCTCGATATTCATTTTTTTGAAATAGATATACAAACAGCTATCGAGCGGGCAAGGGAAAACCGCCAGGAAACCTCGCTTTACCAGCGCCGGCTGATTAACGCCGATCGTGCTCTGGCCGAGGCTAAAAACAGTACCGGATTAAGTACTACCCTCAGGGGCAGTTTCGGCTTGTCGAGCAGCGCCGAAAATTTTCTGGGAATATATGACCAGCCCGAGCGCGACCGGATGCTGCGTATTTCGCTGAGCATTCCCATACTCGACTGGGGCCGTTCGGCTTCCACCGTGAAACTTGCCGAGTCGGAACGTGAGCTTACCATTTACAATGTAAATAAAGATATCGAGGAATTCGACCGTTCAGTAATTGTTCAGGTGGAACAGTTCGGCCTGTTGCAGGACCAGCTTTTAACGGCAACCGAAGCCGACAAGGTTGCTGAAAACGGCTACCAGATTGCCCTCCGTAAATTCCAGAACGGTGAATTGAGCATTACCGATTTGAACATCGCCCTGCAGGAACGCGAACAGGCAAAACGCGACTATATCCGCTCCATTCAAAGTTATTGGGTGGCTTATTACAGGCTTCGTGTGCTCACGCTTTTCGATTTTGAAAAAGGGCATAACATTACCTACGGAAACCCAATGCTTGACGAAAAAATTGAAAGGCTGGTTTTTTAAAACAAAAAAACGAACACTATTAAAGTATTCGTTTTCAATTGATTAATAAATTGTCTTGTGGAGCATACCGGAGTCGAACCGGTGACCTCTTGACTGCCAGTCAAGCACTCTAGCCAACTGAGCTAATGCCCCATTTCATTTAAAGAACCATTTTGAACGACTTTTGTGAACTTTCCACATGTTCATTCCGGCACTTTGGCCTCCCAATAGCTATCGGGATGAGCTAATTCCCCAAAAGCGAGGGCAAATATAAAAAAAATATTTTGGTTCAATCAACAACTGTGGTAAAGTTTTTGTAGCTCATTTTATAGTTATCTGATAAAAAAGATATCCGTTCGTGAACCGTGTTCACAACAGGAAAATGCCCTGTACTTTGAAATATCGAAAAAATTGATTTGCAAGTGACAATTATTTTTTATCTTTAGCCCTCTTTACAGGGGTTGAACTTTAAAAGAAACAAATAAAAAAATTAAGTATTATGGAAGTAAAAAAATCACCAAAAGCAGACCTTGAGAGTAAAAGGAACCTGTTCCTGATGCTGGGTTTGGTTGTTGCACTTGGGTTAATCCTGGCGGCTTTTGAATACACCGCAACTCCCAAAAAAACAGAGTCGCTCGGGCAAATTCAAATGCAGGAAGTTGAAGAAGAAATCATCCCCATTACCCGTGAGCAGGAAGTTCAACCACCTCCGCCACCACCTCCGCCACAGGTAGTTGAGGTGCTAAACATTGTGGATGATGATGTGGAAATTGAGGACGAACTGTTCATCGACACGGAGGTTACCGATGATATGGTAATTGATGTGGCGCCTGTTATTCAAACTGCGGCAGAAGAGGAAGAAGAAGAAACGCAGGTTTTCTTCATTGTAGAAGATATGCCGGAATTTCCGGGAGGAGAGCTGGCACTGCGGCAGTACATTGCCAATGCCATTAAATATCCGGTTATCGCTCAGGAAAACGGAATCCAGGGTAGGGTTTATGTTACTTTTGTTGTAAATACCGACGGCTCGGTTTCCGATGCACGCATTGCAAGGGGAGTTGACCCCTCGCTCGATAAAGAAGCCCTGCGGGTGGTAAACCAGCTGCCCAAATGGAAACCAGGCATGCAACGTGGAAAACCGGTACGTGTATCTTACACAGTTCCAATTAACTTTGTATTACAGTAGAAAGAAAAAAATACTAAATTGCTCCTGGTCCCGCAATGGGGTCAGGAGTTTTTTGTGGTCTGAATTGAAATGTAATTTCGCAGGAATCACTGTTTTTCACTAAATGAATTTGTATGATTGAAACTGCTCCGCAAACGGAAAAAGCTGTAATTGTTGGCCTGATTTATAAAGACCAGGACGAACGGCAGGCCATGGAATACCTCGACGAACTGGAATTTCTGGCCGACACTGCCGGCGCCGAAGTACTGAAAAAGTTTACCCAGAAACTGGCTGTGCCCAACACTACCACATTCGTTGGGCCGGGCAAACTGGAAGAAATTGGCAACTACATAAAAGTGGTGGAGGCCGATACAGTTATCTTCGATGATGAACTCACACCCACCCAGTTGCGCAATATCGAACGCCGGCTGGAATGCAAAGTTCTGGACAGAACCAACCTGATTCTCGATATTTTTGCACACCGGGCCAAAACGGCCCATGCCAAAACCCAGGTAGAACTGGCTCAATACCAATACCTTTTGCCACGGTTAACCCGCATGTGGACTCACCTTGAACGCCAGCGCGGGGGTATCGGGTTGCGTGGGCCCGGCGAAACACAGATTGAAACCGACCGACGCATCATTCTCGATAAAATTGCCCGGCTAAAAGAACAGCTCAAAAAAATTGACAAACAGAAAGCTACCCAGCGAAAAAACCGTGGAAAACTGGTGCGGGTTGCTTTGGTAGGTTATACAAATGTGGGGAAATCCACCCTCATGAATTTACTTTCGAAATCGGATGTATTTGCAGAAAACAAATTGTTTGCAACACTTGACACCACAGTAAGAAAAGTAGTTGTTGTGAATCTTCCGTTCCTCCTGGCCGATACCGTTGGATTTATCCGGAAACTGCCGCACGATTTGGTGGAGTCGTTTAAATCGACACTCGATGAGGTGCGCGAAGCCGATATTCTGGTGCATGTGGTGGACATCTCCCATGCGGGTTTTGAAGAACAAATAGAAACTGTGAACAATACCTTGAAAGATATTGACTCGGGCGACAAACCCAATATCTATGTTTTCAATAAAATCGATGCATTCAGCTACGTAAAAAAAGACGAGGATGATTTAACACCCAAAACCAGGGATAACTTTTCGCTGGAAGAGTGGGAAAACTCGTGGATGGCCAAAAACAATGTACCGGCAGTTTTTATCTCGGCAAAACAAAAAGAAAACATCGATGAGTTAAAGAAAATGCTGTACGACGAAGTGAAGGTAATTCATTCACAACGTTTTCCGTTTAACGACTACCTGTATGACATTTCCTGGGAAGAGAAATAATTTCCTCTGAATTTTAAATTTTTCTGCTGTTTACCGGCACTTTATCGCTGTTCAGACAAACCGAGTATAAATCGGTACGGCGGTCTTTCAGGTTACGAACCGCCCCAAAATTGTGCAGTTCCTTCAGCAGGTCCATATCCACATCAGCCACCAGAATCATTTCGGTATTGGGTGTGGCCTCGGCTTTAATGCCTGTGGTAGGAAAAGAAAAATCGCAGGGTGTGAATACCACCGACTGGGCAAACTGAATATCCATATTTTCCACTTTGGGCAAATTGCCCACCGAGCCGGCAATGGCCACGTAACATTCATTTTCGATGGCACGCGACCGGGCGCAGTAACGTACCCGCGAATAACCGTTTTGCGTATCGGTCAGAAACGGCACAAACAGAATGTTCATTCCCTGCTGGGCTAAAATACGCGACAGTTCCGGAAACTCCACGTCGTAACAAATCAACACCCCAACCGGACCACAATCGGTTTCAAAAACTTCCACGACATCGCCGCCCGAGAGGCCCCAGGTTTTTATCTCATCGGGCGTTATATGAACTTTTGTATAGGTTTCAAAAGTACCGTTTCGCCGGCATAAAAACCCGGTATTGTAAAGTTTGTCGTCTTTCACCAACGGAAAACTGCCGGTTACAATATTAATGTTGTACGAAATAGCCAGGTTCATAAAACGTTCGCGGATTTCTTCGGTGTATTCGGCCAGTTTCCGGATGGCTTCGGCATAACTCAGGTGATTGTAGTCTGCCATCAGCGGGGCATTGAAATACTCGGGGAACAACACAAAATCACCATTGTAGCTGGCTACCGCATCCACAAAATACTCCACCTGCGTGAACAACTCGTCGATGTTTTTGTAAAGCCGCATCTGCCACTGGATAAGTCCAAGCCGTACCACAGACTTATAGCCGCTGGCTTTGTCCGACATTTTCTGGTAATAAATATTGTCCCATTGCAGCAAAATGGCAAATTCCTTCGATTCCTTATCGCCGGGCATGTACCCCTGCAACACTTTTTTCACGTGAAAATCGTTGGATAGCTGAAAACTGAGTACAGGATCATTAATCTCCTGGTACTTTACTTTCTGGATGTACTCTTTGGGCGACATTTCAGCCGAAAACTTATGGTAATTGGGAATTCGTCCGCCAAAAATAATGGCTTTCAGATTCAGCTTTTCACACAATTCCTTCCGTGCGTCGTAAAGCCTTCGTCCCAGGCGCAATCCACGAAATTCGGGCCGAATAAATACATCGATTCCGTACAACGTATTTCCTTTGGGCGTATGGGTATTGAAGCTGTATTTACCAATGATTTCCTCGTAAGTGTGGTCGTCGCCAAAAAGTTCGTATTTTACAATAATGGACAGTGCTGAACCTACAACCACATCGTCAACCACCACTGCAAACTGCCCTTCCGGAAAAATTTTCACCAGTTTCCGAATGTCTTTCTTTTCCCAGTAATCCTCGGGCCAGTTGGGATATGCCTCCTGCGACGATTTAAACATCTCCTCATAATCGTCGATATTCAACTGACGCACTTCAACCTTTCCAATGTTATCCATGATTTGAGTGTTGCTTTATTCGTGTAAAAATAAAAAGAAGCTGCCGGAAAAGTACTTTTTTGGCAACTTCTTTTTAAAAAATATTTTGACGGTGCTCTATTTCACTTCACCTGCTTTAATCAGCCATTCGGCTATCTGAACCGCATTCAGTGCAGCGCCTTTTTTAATCTGGTCGCCAACGCACCAGAAAGTGATGCTGTTGGGGTCGGCAATGTCTTTGCGGATACGGCCCACATACACATCGTCTTTACCAGACACAAACAACGGCATCGGGTATTGTTTTTCTGCCGGGTTGTCAATCACTGTTAATCCTTCGGTTTTTTCGAAAGCTTCTTTTACCTGATCAACAGAAAGTGGTTGTTCTGTTTCCACCCAAATTGCCTCGGAATGTGCACGGGCAACAGGAATGCGCACACAAGTTGCGCTCACCTCGGCATCGGTGTGCATAATCTTTTTGGTTTCCCAGTTCATTTTCATCTCTTCCTTGGTGTAGTCGTTTTCAAGGAAGACATCGATGTGTGGAATAATATTCATGGCCAGCTGGTACTGGAATTTGCTAACTGTGGGTTCCTTTCCTTCCACAACTTCTTTTACCTGCTGTTCCAGCTCGGCAATTCCCTGCGCACCGGCGCCGCTGGCAGCCTGGTAAGTGGCAACACGAACCCGTTTTATTTTCGACAAATCTTCGATGGGTTTTAGCGCAACCACCATTTGAATGGTTGAGCAGTTGGGATTGGCAATGATATTTCTCGGCCGGTTTTTCGAGTCTTCGGCGTTTACCTCCGGAACTACCAGTGGCACATCGTTATCGTACCTAAAAGCGCTGGAATTGTCGATCATAATGGCGCCGTGTTTGGTAATGGTGGTTGCATATTCCTTTGAAATACCGGCTCCGGCCGAAGTCAGGGCAATGTCGATGCCTCTAAAATCATCGTTGTGCTTCAGCTCTTTTACTGTCAGCTTCTTGCCTCTGAATTCATACTCTTTTCCGGCACTTCGGGCCGAACCAAACAAAACCAGTTCATCCAGCGGAAAATTCCGTTCTTCCAAAACATGGAGAAATTCCTGTCCTACTGCTCCGCTTACTCCTACAATTGCAACTTTCATTACTCAAACTTTTTTATTAAACTCCGTTTTCAGTTCTTATTTAATCACGTAAAATTACTATTTTGCAGGTAATTGATACAAAATGGCCCGGATAATTCAAAAAATGTTAACAATCACCTTTTTGTGTGCTTTTAACCTGGTTTCGGCACAGGAAATCTGGCGCGAAAGTTTTTCTGTTCCCGAAAAAGGAATTTGGGGAAACAGAGACGGGAGCATTGGTTCCGACTTTTCAGGAATTTCGGCTTGGTCGTTAACTTACGATGAAGACAAACTGAATATGGCCGATGCGGGTGACTACGCCAAAACCGTTTCCACTTCAGGCGGCCGGTTCGAGGCCTGCGATATCGACGGGGAGGTGATTTGGCGGTCGGAGTGGATTGATATTTCGGGATATGACAGCGTTAAAACCGAACTTATTGCCGCAGAAACCGGCAGCGGCACCAATACCGAAACCAAATACCTGAAAGCTTTTTACCGGCTGGATGGCGGCGATGAAAACCTTTTCCATGAAAACGGAGAAAATGCAGGCAACTGGGGATCGGCTTTGGCTGTTAGTGAAGGGCTGAAGGGCGACAGCCTGCAGATTGTTTGTTACATTTCCACGCATTATGCTTCGGACAAGGTGATTCTGGATGAAGTGACCGTTTTGAACGATTTGGGTCCGCTTCCACCGGTTGAACCTTACGATGTGGTTATCAACGAACTGATGCCCGACCCGAATCCACCGGTTGGTTTGCCCGAGGTGGAGTACATCGAACTTTTTAATACCCGCGATTTTCCGGTAAACACCGAAAACTGGGAACTGCGCATCAACGGAGTGGCCAAAAAACTGCAAAAGAACTGGATTGATCCGCAAGGGTATCTTGTTTTATGTGCCACCGGATCACTGGAAAGCCTGCGCCCGTATGGAAACGTTTCAAACGTGGTGGGATTTCAGGGATTGCTGAACCGTGGTGCCCTCGTTGAAATTTTGGATAACAAAGGGATGATCATCGACCGGATTTATTACTCCGACACATGGTATGCCGATGCAAACAAAAAAAACGGCGGCTGGAGTCTGGAACGGATTGATCCGCACCGGCACTGCAATCAGCCAGGCAACTGGAAGGCAAGCGTAAATCCCGACGGCGGAACTCCCGGCGCCGAAAATTCTGTAAAAGGTGAAAATCCCGATACCGATCTGCCTTTTGTAAAATGGGCAGTTGCCGTTTCTGAAAATGAAATTGAAGTGGTCTTTTCAGAACCCATCGACTCGCTTCAATTAAAAAATCCGGTGAATTACCCGTTGAATGACACCGGCTTTCCTTCGGAAGTTATCCGCGTTTCCGAAGAAAAAATCCTGCTTCGATTTATTACTTCTTTTCAAAAAAATAAAAATTACAGTCTCGAACTACTGAACCTGACCGACGAATGCGGTAATCCGCTCGTCCAGAACCGGTTTGACATTCAGTGGAATACCATTGAGCCGGGAGATGTTGTCATTAATGAAGTGCTTTTCGACCCTTTCCCGGGAGGAGAAGATTTTGTGGAAATCTACAATCTTTCGGACAAACTAATTGACCTGAGCCGGCTGTTCCTGGCCAACCGCAACAAAGAACTGGAGCTAAACCAGGTATTTCCGTTAACCGAAGACCGGAAATTGCTACGCCCAAAAGATTATCTCGCACTTTCCCGGGATACCAGTGCGGTATTCCCCTGGTTTTATATTCAGTGTCCGCATTGTTTTCTGCAAATGGAACGGGTTCCCATGTATCCCAACGCCGAAGGACATGTGATTTTACTGAATGAAGGGTTGGAAGTTGTGGACGAATTTTACTATACCGAAAAAATGCACACGCCGTTTCTGGCCGATGTGGAAGGCGTTTCGCTGGAGCGGGTTTCCCTTTCTCAACCAACCAACAACCCCGGCAACTGGCATTCGGCTTCATCGGATGCAGGTTATGGCACACCGGGTTACGAAAATTCGCAGGCCGGCAGGGAACTGACCGGAAAACCCAAAGTTATTTTCGAACCGGAAGCCTTTTCGCCTAACCACGACGGTTACAACGATGAATTTTTTATTCGGTATGAAGTACCTAACCCCGGTTACGTAGCCAATATCACCATTTTCGATTCAGCCGGGCGGTTTGTGCAGCACCTGGCTAAAAATGAAATTCTGGGAACCACCGGGGAATTTGTGTGGAATGGCGAAGACGAAACAGGAAGCCGTCAACCCCTCGGTGTTTACGTGGTAATGGCAGAAATTTTCAATGCCAACGGTGAAGTACACCGGTTTAAAGAAGGGGTAGTGCTGACGGATGTGTTGGAGTAATTCTTCTGTTTTTAGGAAAAATCATTGAATTAGGTATTATTTTGTTAAACCCAGCGGGTTTATATGTTTATAGAAAATTTTTGAGTGGACGATATACGACCCCAGCCGGGGTCGAACCTTGCCCCTCACCAACTTCTTTCTATAAACATTTGATGCCTCCGGCAACTGAACAAAATTGTAAACGCTTAAATCAAAATAATTTTTTGCATAAGAGTCTTATGTATATATATTTTTGTACTTTTATCTCATGCAAAATAGTCAGCTATATAAAGGAAGCCTTTCCACCATTGTCCTGAAATTGTTAAATGATAACGGGAAAATGTACGGGTACCAGATTACCCGCGAGGTAGAAAAAATAACCACCGGCGAAATGGTGATTACCGAAGGCGCACTTTACCCCACTTTACACAAGCTGGAAGCCAAAGGCTTACTGAGTGTTGAAATGAAAATGGTAAACAACCGCCGCCGAAAATATTATTTTCTTACCGAGAAGGGAAAAAAAGAAACAGCGAGCCTTTTAACAGAGATGAAAACATTTATCCAGCACATGGATTTGCTGCTTAACCCAAAACTAACCTGAAATGAGTCGTACAATTACTACCGAAGAAACCAAAAAACTGTTTGATTTTTGCCGGAATCACTTTGTAAATTATTATGATGTGCAAATTGAACTGGTTGACCATCTTGCCTCTGCAATTGAAGAATTGTGGAAAAAGGATGCTGATTTGTCGTTCGACGAAGCATTAAAAAGCACGTTCAAAAAGTTCGGTATTTATGGTTTCAGCAAAATTAAAAACCAGAAAAGAAAAGCATTGAAGCGGAAATACAACCGTTTAATGTGGAGCTATTTTATTGGGTTTTACCGTTGGCCAAAGCTTGTTCTGACTATTGCTTTAACTTTTGGCCTTTTCATCCTGTTTCAGGTGGTTGAAAACAGCCTGGTAATTTTTTATGCTTACTTTTTAGTTCTTATCATTTTTGTTGTTGTTTTTTTTTTCAAATGGAATCGGAGGTTTAAAGTAAAAACAAAGAAAAAGTTTTTGCTGATTGACTATCTGCGTGGAGTGTTAAGCACGCTGTTAATTTTAATTCTTCAAATTCCAAACCTGGTTTTCCATTTGGTTTTAAACGTTGAAAACAGTACTGTAAGGATTGAAAATCCGACTATATTATTGGGCATTTCGCTTGTCCTGGTTGCTTGTGGATTTTTAACTTACGGCCAGATGATTTTTATTCCCCAAAAAATTAAACAACACTTTTTTGAAACTTTCCCTGAATTTGCCGTGTAATTATTTTGTTTAAAAAACAACCTATAAACAATAACGAATTCAAAACGAACCATTGTTCTACTCAAAGAAATGAAACGAAATTTTGCCTTTTTTGCCTGGCGGGAGTTTACCCGTTCGGCCTCCTTCGGGAAAAACATGGCCGCCAGGGGAGTGCTTATTTTCCTGGCCGTTTATTTTTCAGCAACCTTTCTCATTCTTGGTTTCAGTCTGAGCATGCTGCTGGCTGAAAAATTCCCTGACCAGTCGCTTGTTTCCGCATTCAATTCCATGATTCTGTTATACGCCGGTGCCGATTTGGTTTTGCGCATTTTCATCCAAAGCCTACCTACATTTGGGTTTCAGCCGTTTTTGGTGCTTCCGGTTAAAAAACGCCGCATTGCCCGGTACATGCTCAATAAATCGGTATTCCATTTTTTCAACATTCTGCCATTTTTCATGGTGCTGCCCTTTTTGTTTACATCGGCTGTGAAAGAAATTTCAGGCATTAATCTTCTGGTGTGGTTTTCAAGCCTTTTCTTTTTAATTTTAATCAACCATTTTCTGTCCATTTACCTGAAATGGCGTACCAACGATGACGACCGGTTTTTTTATGGATTTCTGGTACTGGCAGTGGCGGTTTTTGCCCTCAATTATTTCGGAATAGTTGATTTTGCCGGAACTTTTGGGAGGTTTTTCGGATGGGTAGTTCAAAATCCTGCTGCGGTTTTATTGTTTCCAGGCGTTGCAGTTGCCCTTTATTTTCTGAACCAGAAGTACATCCTCAACCGGTTTTACCCCGACGAGCTTTCGGAAAAGAAAAAGCAGGGTTCGGCGCACGATTTTTCATGGCTTTCAAGGGTTGGCGAATACGGCAGAATGTTGTCGCTGGAGGTGAAAATGATTCTGCGGAACAAACGTCCGCGCACATCAGCCATTATGTCGGTGTTGTTTTTGCTTTACGGATTGTTACTTTACAAAGATTACGACGGCGAAATTCCGGAAATCATTCTGGTTTTTGGAGGAATGTTTATGACCGGCATTTTCAGTATGTCGTACGGGCAGTTTTTTCCCGCCTGGCACAGCCGCTACTATCCGCTGCTGATGGCGCAAAATGTAAAAATGAAAGAGGTGCTGCTATCGGCTTTTTTTCTGATGGCGGCCACCAATGTGGTGTTTTACCTGCTTTCGCTGGGCTATATGTTCATATCGCCAAAAGTGCTGTACATCCACCTGGCAGTTATGCTTTACAATGTGGGCGTGAATTCGGTGGTGATTTTTGCGCTGGGCCTTAACAGCCGGAAATCCATCGACCTCGACACCCGCGCCATGTTCAACTACCAGGGAATGGGCGCAACACAGTGGCTTATCGCATTTCCCATTTTGTTTGGCCCCATGGCTGTTTACGGTCTTATGGCTTTGGTTTTTGGAAAAATTGCGGCCTACTTTATTCTCGGCGGACTCGGATTGATTGGCATTATTTTGCATCCGCGGTTCATCACTTATTTTACAAGGCAATATTTGCGCAAAAAACATCAAATGATTGCTGCTTACAAGAGAAGTTAGAAGTTGGAAGAAATCCAGGAATGGAAAAAGTATAGAAATAAAATCAAAATACTATGATACAAATAACTGATTTACAAAAGGCATACAATCAAACAACGGTTTTGAACATTCCTGAACTGAAAATCAACCGGGGCGAGGTTTTCGGGCTGGTGGGCAATAATGGCGCCGGAAAAACCACGTTGTTTTCACTTATTCTCGACCTGATTCGCGCAACCAAAGGGAAAGTGATCAGCAACCAGGTGGAAGTGGCCCGCTCCGAAGAGTGGAAAAGTTTCACCGGTGCATACATCGACGAAAGCTTTACCATTGGCTACCTTACGCCCGATGAGTATTTTGGGTTTCTGGGCGAACTCCGCAACATGAACCAGAACGACATCCACCTGTTCAAAAACCGGTTTGAAACCTTTTTTCACGATGAAATTCTGGGGAAAAAGAAGTTCATTCGCGACCTCTCAAAAGGAAATCAGAAAAAAGTGGGTGTGGCCGGCGCTTTTATGGGAAATCCCGATGCAGTCATCCTCGACGAGCCATTTGCCAATCTCGACCCCACTTCGCAATACAAACTGCGCGAAATTATTAAGGAATATGCAGCAAGCGGCGAAAAAACGCTGCTCATTTCCAGTCACGACCTCGACCATGTGGCCGATGTGTGCACCCGTATTGTTATTCTTGAAAAAGGCGAAGTGGTAAAAGATGTACCCAGAACCGAAACCACACTGGCCGAGCTGGAAGAATTTTTTACCGGCGTGAAAGAGGAAAAACCATTTTATAATGATTTGTAAAGCAAAAGCAACCTTTTTCGCCGACAACTCATCTTTCTGAAAAACCAAAGAATGAAAAACCTGAAAAACTTTCTTTTGACCTTGTCTCTCTTTTTCTGTTTTATTTTTTCCAAAGCCGATGTCATTTACACTCCGGTAACCCACATGGGCGCTGTTGTTTCGCTGGAAGGAATTGCCAGCTACGAACTGGCTTTTTCGCGGTCGAACACACTTAATCTTTGGGGTGGTGCAGGTTTCGTATTCCCGTTGGGCGGATTTTTCCATCCTGCTTACGGCACCGAAGCTGCGTTGGAGCTCCGGCAGTATTTTAACAAAAGCAGTTTTCAGCGTTTCAATCTGGGATTGTATGCGGGCCTGGCATACATGAACGCACCGGAACTCTACCGCGGCAGTGTGGTTGACCGATATACTTCGGTTGGATTTGTGCCGGGATTAAAACTGACATACAAATTTCAACTGGCCCAAAAGCTTGTTGCTGAACCTTACATAAGCCTTTCTGTCCCATTTTACGAAGAAAAATTCAGCGAAATTCTTAGTGAGAATTCAGATGGTGGGTTTGTTGTGACGCTGGGTTTGCGCATCGGATTCAACCAGGTTAAAAAGCTGTTCAAAAAATAACACACTCCACGCAACCTTCTTTATTCTCACTGACTTTTTGTACTTTTAGGCATGAAATAATCCATTACTGGTACCAATGAAAGAAAATGAAGGAAGTACGAATGAACTTTTCAAACGGATGGCCGCCCTTTGCAGCCGCTCCGAGAAGTGCTCAACCGATATTCATAAAAAAATTATGGCTGCCGGACTGAGCAGTGACGAGGCAGACGAAATCATCGAAAAACTGAAAGCCGAAAAGTTTATCGACGACAAGCGGTACATCCGTTCCTATGTTTCCGATAAGTTCAAATTCAACAAATGGGGAAAGGTGAAAATCCGTCACTATCTGAAAATGAAGGGACTGACGGATGAACTCATTCAAAACGGACTCGACGAAATCGATGCAGAAAAATACCACGAAACCCTCATCAAAACGCTGAAAGAAAAAGCACGAAAGGTGAAAAAGAAAAACAAATTTGAAAAAATGGGACAGCTTATCCGGTTTGCCCAGAACCGCGGCTTCGAACCCGAAATAATTCACCGGTATTTGAACGAGGTGATGGAGTGATTCAAGAGTTCTGCTTATTCAAAAATTGGAAACTTTTGATAAAACTTCAACAGCTCAAGGGTTTCCCTTCGTAACTTCGTGCGAACAAACTTTTTTAAATCCTCTTCCATCAAATCACCCATTCCGTGTAAAATTCGTTTGTCGTCAATTTTTTCCAGTCTGTCAATACATTGCTGAATGTACTCCTCAAAAGGCATTTTCATTCTGAATTCAACGATTTCTTTATTTACAGGTGTTTGGCTTTTCATAAAAAACCAGCTATCGAAAATATCGCGGTTGGCAATTACTTCCCTGTCGAGAAGTGTACAAAGTTTATGGGCAAACATGTCCTGTTTAACCATCACTTTCATGTTGATTCCCAGTAAATTTTTTATTTCGTAACGGTCATTGAAAATCCGGTTTGAAATTTCAATCTTCAGTTTTCGCTCCCCAATTCCGTAATCAAAAACTATAACCGGCCAATAAAACTTTTTGGCCTCATCAAATATTTTTCCATGTTTTAATACAATGTTTCTAACCTTTTCATAAACCAGATTTTCTTTTTCCAAATGAAGCAGATTAAAATCCAAATCAACGGAAAAACGGGGTAAATCATAAAAAAACATTAGGGCGGTACCTCCTTTAAATCCTAAATTTCCAGCCAGTTCAATATCGGAATAGATGGCTTTTAGCAATTGCACCAGAAAAAATTTATGTTTGTTGATGTCAACCATTTTTAAAAAGTTTATTTACCCGTTCTGTCAGGGCTTTGGACTGATATCCGGGCAGTAATTTATCAATTTTTTCGTTGTCCAGCGGATTTAAGTTATCAAAATAAAATCCGGGCTCAAGGTACAGCAAGTCCAGAAACGCCCGTTCCGGAGTAGCCATATTCACAAAATCCGGATTTTGGACGATTCCCGAAGTAATAACCAATACATTGTTCTTGATTTTACGAAACCGGTATATCTTACCGTTTATCTCAATTTCCCGGCTCAGGTAACTGACAGATGTAATGACTGAAGTGTACTGAAAAATAATACCCGACCTTTGCAACACATATTCCAGGGAAATATATGAAGGTGTAAAAACCGAACAGGCCAGCTCTTCCGGATTAAATCCCGGTTTGGCATATACACCTTTTCGCGGATTTTCCAGTTTCCCGGTGCGTACATAATAATTCAGTTTTTGATTAAGTGAAGTGAAATTCGTTTCTCTGGAAAGCATGGCAATTTCATTCAACCGAAATACCGATTTATTTGATTGATAAATGGTAAAAAGCATCTCTCTTTTCGCTTTTTGTGAACTGAACATTTTAAAATTTCATATATATAGTTCACAAAAATAATAAAATAATAATTATTACCTTTGCACATCACAAAAAAGAATGAAAAGAAAATGATTTTAAAAGACCAGGTAAAAGACCTCCTGGAGCGCCGGGATGCGCTGAGGAGGCATCTTTGACTACGATGCAAAGTTACTGCAGCTAAAAGAAGAAGAACTCAAAACACAGGATCCTGAATTTTGGTCGAACCCGAAAGAGGCCGAAGCCCAGATGAAAAACATCAAGTCGATAAAAGACTGGACAAAAGCTTTTGACGATGTAAACAGGGCGGTTGAAGACTTTGAAGTGCTTTATGATTTTTTTGAAGAAGATGAAGCATCAGAAAAGGAAGTGGACAAAGCCTACAATTCAGCTGTCCGAAAAGTGGAAGCACTCGAAACCAAAAACATGCTGCGTAATGAAGAGGACAAACTCAGTGCAGTACTGAAGATAAATGCCGGCGCCGGCGGTACCGAAAGCAACGACTGGGCTGAAATGCTTTTTCGAATGTACACCCGCTGGTGCGAAGACAAAGGCTACAAAGTAAAAATTGATAACATGCAACCCGGCGACGAAGCCGGAATAAAAAGCTGCATATTGGAAGTGGAAGGCGATTTTGCCTATGGCTACCTGAAAAGTGAAAACGGTGTGCACCGCCTGGTACGCCTTTCTCCATTCAACGCCCAAAACAAACGAATGACCTCGTTTACATCGGTTTATGTGGCGCCGCTGGTGGACGACACCATCGAAATCGAAATCAATCCGGCAGACATTACCTGGGATACTTTCCGAAGCGGTGGCGCCGGCGGACAGAACGTGAATAAAGTGGAAACCGGGGTGCGGTTACACCACGCTCCCACAGGAATTGTGATTGAAAACACCGAAAGCCGCTCGCAGGGAGGGAACAAAGAAAACGCACTTCGTTTGCTGAAATCGCAACTTTACGAGATGGAACTCCGGAAACGCCGCGAAAAAACAAATGAAATCGAATCGCAGAAAAAGAAAATCGAATGGGGTTCGCAAATTCGTTCTTACGTGCTGCAACCTTACAAAATGGTGAAAGACCTGCGCACCAGCTATGAAACCGGAAATGTGGATGCCGTGCTCGATGGCGAACTCGACGGACTGATAAAAGCCTACCTCATGGAATTTGGCGGTCAGTAATTGCCGGAAATATTTGCCGGTCAGCTTTCTTTTCCTATTTTTAGGAAGGAATCACAAAAGCAAAAACTGAAGCGTTTGCTTTTTTAAAAGTTGTCTGGTATGTATTCGAATGAAAATTTTATAAACCGCGAAATAAGCTGGTTGTCGTTCAACGAACGGGTGCTGCAGGAGGCAGAAGACCCCAACACCCCGCTGTTTGAACGCATTCGTTTTATCGGGATTTTTTCCAATAACCTCGACGAGTTTTTCCGTGTGCGGGTAGCTACAGTGCGCCGGATGGTGGACATCGGAAAAGATGAGGAAAACCTGTTGGGAAACCTCACTCCGCCCGAGCTGCACGAAAAAATTCAGGATATTGTTTCTGCCCAGCAGGAAAAAGTCCAGCAGATTTTTCAGGATATTCTTGTCGAACTGAATCAAAACAACATATTCATTGTCAGTGAGAAGGACCTGAACCACAAGCAGGGCATTTTTGTGAAAAAATATTTTTACGAAAAAGTGTTGCCCAACCTGGTGCCCATCATGCTCAGCAAAAAGAACAAGTTTCCCTATTTGCGCGACCGGTCGGTTTACCTGGCCGTGAAGCTGATGAAAAAAGCTGACCCTTCGGATTTTGCCTACTCGCTCATTCGTATTCCGGGCAGATCGGTTCCGCGGTTTCTGGTGTTGCCCAAAGAGCGCAAAAAAACTTTCGTAATGCTGCTCGACGACGTCATCCGTTACTGCTTCGACGACCTGTTCTTCTACTTCGATTACGACATGTACGAAGCCTACACCATTAAAATTACACGCGATGCCGAGCTGGACATCGACGACGACATTTCCAAAAGCTTCATCGAAAAAATGGCCAGCAGCCTGAAAAAGCGCAAAAAGGGCAAACCGGTGCGGCTGATTTTCGACCGTGAAATTCCGCAGGATATGCTCGACTTCATTCTAAAAAAAATGAAACTCGACAACGAGGAAAATGCAGTGCCCGGTGGTCGTTACCACAACCACAAGGATTTTATGAATTTCCCGGAAATAGGGAAAAAGCGGCACTATTATACCAAACTTCCCCCGTTTACGCACAAGGATTTGCCCATGCACACCAGTATTTTGCGGGTTTTGCGCAAAAAGGATGTAATGCTGCATTATCCTTACCAAACGTTCAACCATTTTATCGACTTTCTGCGCGAGGCGGCCATCGACCCGCAGGTGAAGGAGATTGGCATTACCATTTACCGTGTGGCGCCAGGAAGCCGGGTGGTGAATGCCTTGCTGAACGCTGTCCGGAATGGTAAAACGGTAACTGTGGTAATTGAACTGCAGGCCCGGTTCGATGAGGAGGCCAACATCATGTGGTCGAACAAGCTGCAGGAGGAAGGCGCCGATGTAATTAACGGCGTTCCGGGAATGAAAGTGCACAGCAAACTGGCCTGGGCAAAACGGCTTGAAGAAGGAAAATACCGAAACTACGCCTACATTGGTACCGGAAATTTTCACGAGGGAACTGCCCGCGTTTATGCCGACGACGGACTATTGACCGCCGACCCGCGTTTGGCAGACGAGGTGGAAAAAGTGTTTGGATTTTTTAAACAGAATTACCGCCACTACAACTACAAACACCTGGTGGTCAGTCCGTTCTTTATGCGCGATATTTTTTCGGAACACATCGGGCGCGAAATTGAACTGGCCAAAGCAGGCGAAAAATCCTGGATGATTCTAAAAATGAACAGCCTGATTGACCCGGGTATGATGAAACAATTGTACCGGGCGGCAAAAGCAGGTGTGAAAATCGAACTTATTGTACGGGGAATTTTCGGGTTGCAGCTCGACAAGAAAAAATTCAGGGAAAACATAACCGCTGTTAGCATTGTGGACAAATACCTGGAACACTCGCGCATCTTTCTGTTTGGCAACGGCGGCGACGAAAAAATGTACATTTCATCGGCCGACTGGATGCCACGTAACCTGAACCGCCGCATTGAAGTGGCTTGCCCAATTTACGATGAAGGTATTCGCGAAGAATTGAAGGAAATGCTGAAAATTCAGTTGCGCGACAACACCAAAGCACGTATCCTCGACCCGGAGTTACAAAACAACTACAACAAACAGAATCTGGAAGCTACTTTCCGGGCACAGGAAGATTATTACAAATATATTAAACATAAACATCATATTGTGATGAAAGTTTATCATAATCCGCGTTGCGCCAAAAGCCGCGCCGGTTTAAAATACCTGGAAGAAAAAGGGTACGACCTTGAAATTGTGAAGTACCTGAATGATGGTTTATCGGAAAATGAACTGAAAGAGGTGATTGCCAAAACCGGGAAAAAACCGGTGGAGTTTGTACGTACACAGGAGCAGGAGTACAAAGAAAATTACAAAGACAAGGAACTTTCTGATGACGAATGGATTAAAGCGCTGGTTGAAAACCCGAAATTGCTGCAGCGCCCCATTGTGGTCAACGGCGAGAAAGCGGTTCTGGCCGATCCGCCGGAAGCCGTGGAGGAGATTATTTAGTGCCTGAAATAACATCATTGCATCTTTCGCACAAAAAAGTTCTCCCGCAGATTGCGCTGATTTTCGCAGAAAAATCAAATTAAAATCTGCGTTTATCCGCGCAATCTGCGGGAACACAATCTTTGGGTCAGAATCAATTTAGTTGATATTCAACTGCCTTTGCAGCGTTTTTGGCGGCATTCAAGGCATAAACAGCTCGGGTACACGCGCGGAATGCTATCGAGGTGGCGCAGCGCAGTGGCCGTATCATTTTTTTCCAGCAGCGACTGGGCCAGGTTCAACTTCACCCTGGCTTTGTCTTCATCGGAAGGGCCACAGGTGAAAAAATCAACCCGGCAACCAAAACAGTTATATAAATGGTAAACTTCATGGTATCGTTGTTTTGTGCAAAAT
>CAZLGT010000022.1:0-66896 GCA_964559175.1 uncultured Mariniphaga sp.
ATACTCCCGCTTTTTTACGTAATTACCTCTGCAAATGTATAAATTTTGGGACCGGTAAAATCAGAAACGGAATAAAAAATTACTCATTTCCGACTACAAATATTAGTCATCAGATGACTGCCTTGTACTATCGTCCGTTTGATTTAATGGCAAAGTCATCAGATGACTTAAAACACAAACCAATCAAACATTTGGCAATTTCCACGGAGCACGGTAATGCGCTTTTACCATTTCATTGGCTTCGGCATCGCCAATAAATTCCTGTTTTTCGTGGTCCCAGAAAACCTTACGGCCCAGCCGGTACGAAATATTTCCCAAATGGGCAAACCGGGCGATGTGCGCTCCAATCTCTATGTCGCAACTCGGTTTTTCACAGGTTTTTATACATTCAAGGAAATTCTGTACATGCAGTTCCAGGCCTTTGCCGGTGCTTTTTTGCAAGGGAACTCCTTCATAACCCTCCTTTTTACTTACGCTCCTGGATTCGGGAATCACCTCCCATCCGTTGCGGTCAACCACCAGGGTTCCATATTCTCCAACAAATGATACCCCATGCCCGCGTTGCCCGTAATTGGCGCCGTAAATCCCAATGGTGTGATCCCACAACAGGCCGAAATCACCAAAATCGTAAACCGCCATCATGGTATCGGGTGTTTCCATGGCATCGTCGGGAAAAGCATACTTGCCGCCGGTTGCCATCACCGATTTGGGCACGTACCGATTCATTCCAAACAGGGCATAATCGAGCAGGTGAACTCCCCAGTCGGCCATTAAACCGCCGGCATAATCCCAGTACCAGCGGAAGGTAAAATGAAACCGGTTTATGTTAAACGGACGTTTGGGCGCCGGTCCCAGCCAGAAATTGTAATCCACTCCTGCCGGCACTTCCGAATCGGGCTCCACCGGAATGGAACCTTTCCACCCTACATACGACCACGAGCGGACGGAGCGAATCCGTCCGATATTTCCTTCGTGCAGGTAATCCACGGCAGCTTTCCAGTGCGGATCGCTGCGCTGCCACTGCCCCACCTGCACCACCTTGTTGTAGCGTTTTTGCGCTTTCACCATCAGATTACACTCCTCTATGGAATTGGCCAGTGGTTTTTCGGTATATAAATCTTTTCCGGCTTCCATGGCATGAATGCCAATTAACGCATGCCAGTGGTCGGGCGTGGCGTTAATCACCACATCAATGTCTTTGTTTTCCAGCAGATTACGGTAATCGTTGTACAACACCGGTTTTTTACCCTGAATTTTTTCCACTTCGGCAGCGCGTTCTTCCAGTACATTCCGGTCCACGTCGCAAAGGGCGGCACACTCCACGTTGGGTAGTGCCAGAAAAGCCTTCAGGTTACTGAATCCCATTCCCAGGCAACCTACCAAACCAACTACCACCTTTTCGTTTGCAGAAAATCCGGCATGAAGAATGGTAGGGAATGTGCTCAAAGCAGCCGTTGCCAGGGCAGAGTTTCTGATAAATGTTCTTCGGTTCGGTTTCATTTTATTCATTTTAACGATTAATTTTTATACCCCGTAAATCAATGTCGTTTAGTTAACGCTGTCAAGTCTATAGACGTTGACAGGTTATGCACCGCAGTCTTGTCAGCGTGCCCCCGAGTGCTCGGGGCTGACAACGTCAAACAAATTCGAATTACAATATTTGCTAAACTAAACGCCATTGCCCCGTAAATTACAAAAAAAATCAATTTGCTCTCCTCTTTATTTGGTTCACAAATTGATTTTTCAATCTGAATTTCAAAAAAGAAAAAAACCTATACTCGCGGCAGAGGCCACTTCTCGTTGTAATTAACCCGTGTAAGTTTATCGGCTGCCTCTTCCTTAAACTTTTTTGCTGCTTCGTCCCAGTGAATCACTTCTCCAACCCGGTAGGCGATATTTCCCATTTCGGAAACAATGGCAGTTTTGGCGCCAATTTCCACCGAAGCATTTGGCGTTCCTCCCTTGCGAATACATTCAAGGAAATTTTTCACGTGCTCATCCAGCCCGTCGCCGTAATTGCTTTGTGTTACTCCCTCGAAAAACGGCTCCCGTTTGGCATCGTTTCGGTCGGGCATCAACTCGTAACCGCCCCGGTCGAGCACCAGCGTACCTTTATGCCCCACAAATGCAACACCGTGTCCTCTTCCAAATGGCCCAATCCCGGGATTCAAACCACATTCCCAAATCATTGTATGTTCAGGATAACTATATAATGCCTGCTGAATATCGGGCGTTTCAAGCGCTCCTGCATCGTGATAATAAATTCCGCCTCCGGGAGAAATTTTCTGTGGCATACCGGCATCCATGGCGTACATGGCAAAATCGAGCAAATGCACTCCCCAGTCCGTCATTGCTCCGCCTGCATAGTCCCACCACCAACGAAAGTTGTAATGAAACCGGTTTGCGTTAAACGGACGTTGCGGAGCAGGACCCAGCCACATGTCGTAGTCAACATGGTCGGGAGGTGTGGAATCCGGCATGGATGGATAAGGCTCATCATACCCTTTGTAAATCCAGGCTTTTACCAAATGAACATCGCCCAGTTGCCCCGATTTCACGATTTCGGAAGCCTCGAACCAGTGTTTTGAGCTGCGCTGCCACATTCCTACCTGAACAGCCAGGTTCGGGAATTTTGCAGCAGCGTCAACCATGGCATAACATTCCCCGATGCTATGCGCCATCGGTTTTTCAACGTAAACATGTTTTCCGGCCTGCAGTGCCATTATCATCTGGTGAGCATGCCAGTGGTCGGGCGTTCCGATAATTACTGCATCGATGTCCGGATTGTCGAGCATATCCCTGAAATCGGCATACAGAACCGGTCGTTTCTCCGTCAGTTTTTCCACGTCGGCCGCACGTGATTCCAAAATTTTTGAATCTACATCGCAAAGGGCTACGCATTCCACATTATTACCCTCTTTTAAAAAACTTTGCAAATTACTGAACCCCATACTCCGGCACCCGATTAATCCTACGTTTACTTTTTCACCGGGCGACGCGCAGGCATTCATGATGGTAGGAAAAGCACTAATGGCGGCTGTGGCAAGGGCTGAGTTTTTAATAAATTTTCTTCTGTTGGAATTCATACTATCTGTTAAATTGATTTTAGTAATTGAAAATCGTAAATATACAGGTTATGAAAGTGAATTGGAAATGCTTTCGGGCAATTTTTCCCGATTTTCTGATTTTTATCATCTTTGACTGACCGTTCAGTCATTTTTAACAATTTATTAACACGTGAACCGATCTGTAATTCAAAAACGAACTTTATATTTGACCAACCGTTCAGTCAAAGAATTTATAAATTGAAACGCAATGCCTCGAAGTCAGGAACAATACGATGAAATCAGAAAACAGAAAAAACAACTGATTATGGATACAGCGCTGGAACTGTTTGCCGAAAACGGGTTTCACGCCACAACCATGAGCAGGGTTGCCAAAAAGGCAGGGGTATCGAAAGGTCTCGCCTACAACTATTTCGAAAGCAAACAGGAAATTCTGGATGAAATTATAGAAACCGGATTCGATTCCATCTATACTCATTTTGATTTAAACCATGATGGAGTTTTAACCCGCGATGAATTCGAACACTTTATCCGCAACAGTTTTAAAGCCATTGGTGAGAACCGAAAATTCTGGAAGCTCTATTCTGCAATAATTATGCAGTCTGACATTGCCGAATCAATGATGGAGAAATACGGTGACCGATCCCAAACCATTATGCTAATGCTCAATCAATTTATTAAAAACATGGGGAGTAAAGACCCTGAAGGCGATCTGATGGTCATCAGTTCACTGGTAAAAGGATCGCTGCTGGTGGTAATTTCCGCACCCGAATTTTTCCCGCTAAAACAACTGGAAGATAAAGTAACAGAAGCCTGCTTCAGGCTGATAACAACTAAATAATTCACCATGAAAACAATTTTGACATTTATCGCTGCAAGTATGTTTTCACTCAGCGCTGCTGCACAGGATGTTGCAGAAATCATCAGAAAGGCTGATGAAAAATTCAGGGGCGAATCGAGCCGCGGCCAAACCACCATGATTATTGAACGGCCCAACTGGAGCCGCGAAATTTCCATGAAAACCTGGTCGCTGGGCAACGACTATTCCATGATTTACATTACAGCCCCGGCCAAAGAAAGGGGCCAGGTTTTTCTGAAACGCGAAAACGAAATGTGGAACTGGGTACCCACCATCGAGCGAATGATAAAAATTCCACCTTCGATGATGATGCAGTCGTGGATGGGTTCTGATTTTACCAACGACGACCTGGTGCGTGAATCGTCGTTTGAAAAAGACTACCATCACAAACTACTGGGGGAAGAACCTGTTGAAGGTTACGATTGCTACAAAATTGAACTTATACCAAAACCAGATGCACCGGTGGTTTGGGGAAAAATTCTGATGTGGGTTTCCAAAAACGAATACCACTGGCTGAAAGCCGAGTTTTACGATGAGGATGAAACCCTGGTGAACATTGAAATTCTTTCTGAAATTAAAATTATGGACGACCGTGAAATGCCCACGCGCATGGAAATGATTCCGGCAGATAAGGAGGGGCATAAAACCGTTTTGATTTTTGATGAAATCGAGTTTAATGTGAATTTGGATGAATCGTTTTTTTCACAACAAAATATGAGAAGAATCCGATGAAAACAAACATCAAACTGGCATGGCGAAACCTCTGGCGAAACAGGCGGCGGACAATCATTGCCATTTCATCCATCATTTTCAGTGTGTTGCTGGCTTCGTGGATGCGTTCCATGCAGGAGGGCTCCTATGACAGCATGATTGAAAACGTGGTGAAATTCTACTCGGGCTATTTGCAGGTTCAGGACACGGCCTACTGGGAAGAACGCACGCTGGAAAATAGCATGGAAGTTTCGCCCGAACTTATGAGGGAAATCGATAAACTCAATGATGTAACGCTGGTTTCTCACCGGCTTGAATCTTTTGCACTGGCGGCCAATCATCAACACAGCAAACCGGGCATGGTGCTGGGAATTGAGCCTGAAGCAGAAAACCGCATTACGGAAATATCCAAAAAAATAAAAGCCGGAGAATTCCTTCAACCCGGAGACAAAAGTGTGGTGATTGGGAAAGGACTGGCCGATTTTCTGAATCTTTCGGTGGGTGACACATTGGTAATGATTGGGCAGGGTTACCACGGAGTGAGCGCCAACGGACTTTTCCCCATTACAGGTATCATGGAACACCCTAACCAGGAATTCGACAAACGACTGGTGCTGATGGACATTGAAACCGCACGTGAGTTTTATTCGGCCTACGGCTTGTCCACATCGCTTGTCGTTATGACCGACGACCATTACCAGGTGGACCACCTGAAAGCGGAAATCGGCAGACTGCTTTCAGAGGAAAAAACCGTCCTCACCTGGGTGGAAATGCAGCCCGAAATAGAGCAACTTATCCAAAGCGACCGGGCCAGCGGCATTATCATGTTGGGAATTTTATACCTGGTTATAGCTTTTGGAATGTTCAGCGTAATTATGATGATGGTGAAAGAGCGCCGTCGTGAGTTTGGTGTCATTCATGCCGTAGGTATGAAAAAGCACAAAATGGCCATTGTAGTTTTATTTGAAACGCTTTTCATCGGAATTATTGGTTGCACCATCGGACTGGTAGTAAGTTACTTTTTCTGTTTGTGGTTTTATCACAATCCCATTCCCCTTACGGGTGAAATGGCCACAGCAACAGTTCAATATGGCATGGAACCTTATATGTTCTTTTCCATTCAACCGTCGCTGTTTTACAACCAGATGATTCTGGTGTTTTTCATCAGCCTGTTCATTGCCATTTTTCCGGTGTACAACATTTACCAGCTAAAAATTACCTCCGCATTGCGGGCGTGAAGAAGAAGCGGGAAGCACGAAGTTGAGCTGGTGACTTCGGCTCACCTGATCAATAAACTTGAAACTTTGAAACTTTGAACTTTGAACTCGGAACTTTAAACTCGGAACTTTAAACTTTAAACTACTCGTTATGATTTGGTCAATTGCATGGAGAAACGTTTGGCGCAACAAATTACGCAGTCTGATTATGATTGCGGCCATTGCGCTCGGTTTGTTTGCCGGGGTGTTTACCATGGCTTTTATGCAGGGTGCTGTGGATGCACGCATCGAATCGGCTACAAAAACAGAACTGGCCCATCTGCAGGTTCATGCCCCTGATTTTCTAATGAACAACGACATTGCATTAAAAATGGATAACGCCGATGAAATCCTCGGAAAAATTACAGCGCTTGATTCGGTGGTCGCAGCAAGCAAACGGCTAATTGCCGAACCTTTTATAATGGCTGCCCACGGAACTGGCGGTGGCAAAATGATTGGCGTGGTTCCCGAACAGGAAAAAAAGGTGACTGACATCTGGGAAAAAATGGTGGATGGCGCCTACCTGGAACACGACAGCCGGATGCCCCCGGTAGTTGTGGGCGAAAAGCTGGCCAAACGGCTGCGGCTAAAAGTGGGCACACGCATCAACGTACAAATGATTGACCGCAACGGTGACCTCTCCATAAAAGGATACCGCGTGAGCGGAATTTACCGCACGACCAACACCAGCTACGACGAATCGACCCTTTTTGTGCGGTTTGACGACCTGCAGGCTCAACTGGAAATGGAAGACAACACGGCACACGAACTGGCTATTTTGCTTGAAAGCGGCAACGAAGCTGCCGCAGTTAAACCGTCCATTCAAAAACTGGCCGAAAATTACGACGTGCAAACCTGGAAGGAAATCAGCCCTGAAATGTCACTGCTTACTGATTCCATGGACCAGTACATGTACGTTTTTATCCTGATAATTCTGCTGGCCCTTTGTTTTGGTATTATTAACACCATGCTCATGGCCGTGCTGGAACGGGTAAAAGAAATTGGGATGCTGATGGCAGTGGGTATGAATAAACGCAGGATTTTTTCCATGATCATTCTGGAATCGGTTATGCTTACCGTTTCCGGCGGAATTCTTGGAATGCTGATTGGATCAGTAGTTACCAAAATTTTCGAAACCCGGCCCATCAACCTTGCCATGTTTGCTGAAGGACTGGAAAGCTATGGTTTTGCTTCGCAGATTTACACTTCCCTTCGTGGCGAGACACTGGTAACTATTGGCGTTCTTGTGATTTTTACCGGCCTTCTCTCAGCAGTTTGGCCGGCACGCAAAGCGTTAAAACTGAATCCGGCGGAGGCGACGCGGACGGAGTAAAATAAGCCTCCCCCGGCCCCTCCGAGGGAGGGGAGAAAGGGATACTAATTTGATAATTTGTAGTGATTTATAGAGATTAATGGAGATTTAGTGAAATGAAACAGAACTCTGAATTAGCACTGAACTTTGTTCGAAGACCGTCCCCCTTTGGATGCAATTTTGCCATAAAGCAGTATGATGAATTCCAAAGGGGGAATAAGGGGGATTAAAAAACGAGAATATAAATTGAACTTAATATCAACAAAAATGAAGATTATAGAAATCAAAAACCTGAAAAAAACGTACCAGGACAATTCCGTTCCAGTACATGCAGTAAATGGAGTTGACCTTTCCATTGAAGAAGGCGAATTTACTGCGATTGTGGGTCCGTCGGGTTCCGGAAAAACCACGTTGCTGAATGTGGTGGGCGGGCTCGACGATGCAACGGAAGGAATCGTAATCATTGACGGTGTGGAAATCAATCAGCTTTCTTCGCGCAAGCTCACCGATTTCCGCATGAACAACATCGGATTTGTGTTCCAGGCCTACAACCTGATTCCGGTGTTTACAGCCAAAGAAAATGTGGAGTTTGTAATGCACCTGCAGGGCGAAAAAAAAGAACATCGTGAAGCGCGTTCCTCCGAATTGCTGAAAGCGGTTGGATTAGGTGAAATGATGGACCGCAGACCATCGAAACTCTCAGGCGGACAGCAGCAGCGGGTGGCTGTAGCCCGGGCGCTGGCTTCAAAACCAAAGTTTGTGCTGGCTGATGAGCCTACCGCCAATCTCGATTCTAAATCGACAGAAAACCTGCTCGATATTATGGAACAGCTTAATAAAAATGAAAATATCACGTTTATATTTTCAACGCACGACCAGCGGGTGGTAAACAAAGCACGCCGCGTGGTTACGCTGGAAGATGGAAAAATTAAAAGCGACATCACAAAAAGATAAAGTCAATGAGAACAATGGTAACACTTCTGCTCGTCCTGTTTTTTCAGGTTTCCCTGGCAATCGCTCCAAAAAATACGGCACATTCCGGATGGGAAATTAATACACTGAATACAGCTTCAGAGGCAAATTACCTGTCATCGCTTGAAAAAGAAATTATTCTGGAAATCAACAAACTGCGTTCCGATCCGAAACGCTATGCCGAAGATTACATTGCACCGCTGGCCAAAAAATACGACCGCCGGCTGCTTTACTACCCGGGCGACCAGCCGCTACTCACCAAAGAGGGCGTGAATGCATTGTACGAATGTGTACGCGATTTGAAAAGACAGCAACCTCTGCCCATTATCTACCCAAGCGAAGGACTTACTTTGGCAGCCCGCGACCATGTGAACGACCAGTCGAAAACCGGACGCACCGGCCACCAGGGCAGCGACAGCAGCAACATGCGCAACCGCATTGAACGCTACGGAAAATGGGAAAAACGTATTGCGGAAAATATTGCTTACGGCGGAAAAACGGCACAGCAAATTGTAATTTACCTGCTCATCGACGATGGTGTGCGCGACCGCGGCCACCGGAAAAACTTTCTGAACCCCGATTTCAGAATGGTGGGCGTGGCCACCGGAAACCACCCGCAATACGGTCTGATGAGCGTTATGGACTTCGCCGGAGGATTCAAAACAACCGAAAGATGAACCGACTGAAATATATTTTACCTTTTTTCATTCTGATTTATATTGAAGGAAATGCCCAACTGCAAAAATTCACGGCCAACGGCTATGTAAAAGACTTGTACATGTATTACAAGCCTGAAAACCCGGTACCCGGAATCGATGCCGATCACTTGTCGTCGAACCTCATTCACAACCGGCTAAATTTCAGGTGGTATGCCTCCAGTGAATTTACGTTTGCGGTGGAAGCCAGAAACCGCCTGTTTTGCGGGCAACTGGTGCGCGAATTTCCGTTATACAAAGATTTTGTGGATACAGACCCCGGTTATTTCAATTTATCCAAAACAATAGCCTCCGGCAAAGGATGGTTTTTACATTCCATGATTGACCGTGCCTGGGTGGATTTTACCAAAGGAAAATGGCAAATCACCGCCGGGCGGCAACGCGTTAACTGGGGTATCAACCTGGTTTGGAATCCCAATGACATTTTCAATACCTTCGATTATTTCGATTTCGATTACGAGGAACGCCCAGGTTCCGACGCACTGAAAGTTCAATACTACACTGGCGTTACATCCTCTGCCGAACTGGTTTACAAACTTCAGCGAAATGACCTGGAGGATAAAACCGAATCGACCTTTGCCGGAAGGTATCGGTTTTCAAAATTCCGGTATGATTTTCAGTTCATCAGCGGCTGGATGCCCAAAGACTTCGTTTTGGGCGGTGGCTGGATGGGCGACATCAAAGGCGGCGGTTTTCGCGGCGAGGTTTCCTGGTTCATTCCGAAAGAAAAAAACAGCGGCAGCAAAGAAGCCCTGGTGGCCACCGTTTCGGGCGACTACACCTTCAAAAACAGTTTGTATGCACATGCTGCCGTTTTATACAACAGTCTGGGAGTTACCGGAAAAGCCGGCGCACGCGAATTTTTCGACCAGAACATTTCAGCCAAACGGTTATCTCCTGCCCGTTACAATCTGTTTGGACAACTCTCCTACCCTTTCACTCCGCTGTTTTCCGGTAGTTTTTCAGGAATGGTCAATCCTTCCGACGGCTCCTCATTTTTAGGCCCTTCGTTTACATACTCGCTCGGCAACAACCTGGAATTAATGGCAACCGGCCAGTTGTTTTTCGGCAATGAAGGCACCGAATATGGAGAATTGGGCAAAGCGGTTTATGGCAGGTTGAAATGGGCATTTTAGCTCCAAATGCAAAATAATCAGGATAAATTCCACATTAAAAACCCAATCGTTTAGTTTTTTGGAAAAAAGGTATTTATTTTGCCCTCGTTAAACAGAATGCAAATTTTTATGCTGGTTTGGGAAAATGAAGAATACTTACCTTGATCTCATCGAACAATCGTACTATTTTCCTCAGGAAGGATTCGACCTGCAGGATGGTAATCTCTCTTTTTACGGCGTTTCGCTGAAGTACTTAATCGATAAATACGGCACCCCGTTCAGGCTCATGTACCTGCCACGTATCGGGGACCAGATAAAGAAGGCCCGGAACCTGTTCAGGCGGGCCATGAAAGCCACAAATTATCAGGGTGAATACCATTACTGTTACTGCACTAAATGCAGCCACTTTCACCATGTAGTGAACAAGGCGTTGCAATACAATGTGAACCTGGAAACCTCCTCATCGTTCGATATCGACCTAATCCTGAACCTTTACAAACAGGGGAAACTTGAAAAGGAATTGAAAATCGTACACAACGGGTATAAAACAGAAGAATACATTCGTAAAATTCTCGACCTTACTGATTTGGGGTTTGAAAACTCAACCATTGTGCTCGATAACAAAAATGAATTAAAGAAAATTCTGGCCTACGCTAATGGGAAAAAGGTAAAAATCGGCATCCGAAAAGCCATCGATGAAGAACCACAAAGTGCCTATTATACTTCCCGTTTGGGAATTCGGTCGTCAGAGGTTTTGGAGTTTTACCGGAACTACATCCAGGATAAAGAAAATATTGAACTTACCATGCTCCACTTTTTTGTGGATTCTGGAATTAAAGACACGTTGTATTACTGGGGCGAATTTCAGAAGTCGGTGAAACTTTACATCGAACTTAAAAAAGAATGCCCCACGCTGAACGCCATCAACCTGGGAGGCGGATTCCCCATTAGAAGCCACCTCGGTTTTGAATACGATTACGAGTACATGATTCGCGAAATTGTGAACAACATTAAGGATGCATGTAACGCCGAAGGGATTGAAGAACCCGACATTTACACCGAATTTGGAAAATACACGGTAGGCGAAAGCGGCGCCACCATTTTTTCTGTACTGGAGCAAAAACAGCAAAACGATGCCGAGTTGTGGTACATCATCGACAACAGTCTGATGAACACCATTCCCGATGCATGGTCGATTTTTGAAAAGTTTATTTTGCTGCCCATCAACAAATGGAACAATGAATATACACGAGTGAGCATTGGCGGCATCAGTTGCGACCATTCGGATTATTACAACTCCGAAGACCTGAACCAGCAAATTATGCTGCCACGTTATTCATCGCGCGAAAAAGAACCGCTTTACCTGGGCTTTTTCCACACCGGCGCTTACCAGGATTCCATCAGCGGTTACGGCGGAATCAAACACTGCCTCATTCCTGCGCCCAAACATGTAATTATTGACCGCGATGAAACAGGTAACTTTGTGGATTACGTTTACCGCACCGAACAAACAGTGGACGACATGTTTAAAATACTCGGCTACAATACCCCACAATAAAACGAAAATGATTTCTTAATTTAAAGCCAGATTCCTTATCTTTGGGTTATGAATGCAAAAGAACAACATATTCTAAGTTTAATTAGGGAACGGATTCGAAAAAAGAACCCAAAAGCTCAGGTAATGTTGTTTGGTTCCCGTGCAAGGGGAAATGCTACAACCAACTCCGACTGGGATATATTGATTCTATTAAACAGCCCGAAAGTTACAAGAGATAAAGAAAAAGAATACAGGGAAGAGCTTTTTGAAGTTGAGTTGGAAACCGGGGAACCCATTTCAACTTTTGTATTCTCGAAAAACGAATGGGAATCAAAACACTCGGTTACTCCGCTCTACCAAAATGTTAAAACCGACGGAATCCTTTTGACATGACCGGAACTAAAAAAGATTATTTAACCTACCGGATTGCCAAATCACTGGAGATTTTCTCAGATGCCGAGTTACTGGCAGACAACCAAAGATGGAATTCTTGTGTAAACAGACTTTATTATTCAGCTTACTACCTGGTTAGCGCTCTTTTGTATAAAAACAACATCAAAGCAGAAACACACAATGGAACTAAAACGCAATTTTTTCTCCATTTTGTAAAAACCGGGAAACTGGACAAAAACTCAGCAAAACTTTACTCTCATTTATTTGACTGGCGACAAGAAACGGATTATGCTGACTTTATTGAATTTGATGCCGATTCAGTTAAACCATTGGTTTCTGAAGTAAAAATGCTAAACAAAAAGATTAAAAATCTGATAGAAATTTCCCGGCAATAATACGGCTTTACTAAGGCGGATTGATAGTTACTCTCTTTTACCGGAAACAGAAAGTACATAAATATTGACTCAGCATCAATAAGATATCAGTATCCGGATTCCTTAAATGACGACGAAAAGAGGCCGGAATTTTCGGCCTCTTTTCGTATTACAGGGATAACCTCAAGGACAACTTTCTGTTTTTATCCGTTTCCGTTTTTCTTGTCAAGCATTAGCAGGGAGTTAACAACCACTTCGGTGATGTAGTGCTTTTCACCGTTTTTATCGTCGTACGAGCGGTTGGTGAGCTTGCCGTCCACGGCAATTTCCGAACCTTTTTTCAGGTAATTCTCAACAATATCGGCCTGTTTTCCCCAGGCTACCAGTCGGTGCCAGGTGGTTTCCGACTGTTTTTCACCGTTACTGTCGCGGTAAATTTCGTTGGTTGCTATAGAAAAAGTAGCAACTTTTTTTCCACTGTCCAACTTTCTCACTTTTGGGTTTTCTCCCAGGTGGCCGATAAGCCTGACGCTGTTTCTTAATGCATTCATGATTCAAAATTTTAAATTAATAACTAAAACGAAATTGTACACCAAAGGTAAAGCAGCCCCCAAAGGTTAGCCGGTTTTTAAATATTTGTAACCGGTTATAAGCGGTTGTAAACGTTTGTAAACGGATATTTTTTTGTATATTAGAGGTTTGTTAAGATAAAACAAAGATGAAATGTGTGATTTGAAAATGGTTTTTTATTTACAAGGTTAAATTCTTAAACAATGGAACAAAGAAAATGTCTGGAATGTAACGAACCCTTACGTGGCCGGGCTGACCAAAAGTTTTGCAGCGACGCCTGCCGCAATGCATACAACAACCAGAAACTGGGCAGCACCACCAACTACATGCGAAAAATTAACCGCATTTTAAAAAAGAACCATTCCATTTTGCAGGAATTAAATCCGGACGATAAAACCACAACCTACAAAAGTGTAATGGTCAAACAGGGTTTCAACTTCAACCACTTTACCCACATTTACAAAACCCGCAACGGGAGGGTTTACTATTTCTGCTACGACCAGGGATTTTCGGCACTGGAAAACAATAAATTTCTTCTGGTGCGAAGAGAAGATTAAAAAAAAACATAAAACATTTGGAAAATTCAATGAACCGTGCAAAATTTGTCCGGGTTAAACTTAAATCTGTAAAAAAATGAAAAAGTTACTGACTATTATGCTGCTGACCATCTTCGCTACGACTATTTTTCAGGCAACTGCAGCATCCGCAAATGAAGAGTTTTTAGGCGAATGGAAATTTGAAAGTCCGCATGCTCCCTATGGTTATGAAAAAGGTTCCATTACTATCCTTGAAAAAGAGGATGTACTGACCGGCGAAATCAAATTTGCCGACGGCACCAAAGTGGAATTAAAAAACGTAAAAATTGAAGAGAACGTATTAAAATTTGGAATTACCGTTGATTATTACGCAATTCCCATTAAAGCCACCATCGAAGGCAATAAAATGAAAGGAACGGCCAGCACGCCCGAAGGCGATTTGCCGTTCGAAGCAACCAAAGTGGAAAAAACGGAATAAAATCAATTTGATTTTTATTTTAACATTTTCCTTAAAATTTATAATCCGTTGCACGATTTCAAATTAATGGTTATAATTGCATGAAATAATTAGCGATTATGAATTACGAATTGGGACATCACGGCCATCATTACAAAACCTAACATTGGTAGGTCAGGGTTGTTTTGTCGTAATTTTAAAAGATATTGAACCAGAGGCTTGCCAGTAGGCAGGCCTTTTTCGTGAGATAAAGTTTTTACGAGTTTATTAACGAAGTAAAAACTTATTATCGAACGAATCCCGAAAAGCGAAGCGAATCGGGATCTGTCCCAATTAATTGAGAAATTGAAAAGACAAAAAATATGGAAAAATTAAAAATTGCCATTCAAACCAAAGGCAGGTTGAATGAAGATTCCATGAAACTGATTCAGGAATCGGGAATCGATTTAACCATTGGCAGAAGAAAACTGGTATCGGTAGCGGGAAATTTTCCGATGGAAGCATTGTTTTTGCGCGACGACGACATCCCGCAAACCGTGGCCGACGGCGTGGCTGATGTGGGTATTGTGGGCGAAAACGAGATGCTGGAAAAAGGCGAAAATGTGGTTATTGCCAAACGGCTGGGATTCAGCAAATGCCGGTTGTCGCTGGCCATTCCCAAATCTATGGATTACCCCGGACCGGAGTTTTTTAACGGCAAAAAAATTGCCACCTCTTACCCTCATATTTTACAAAAATTTTTAAATGAACACAACATAAATGCAGAAATCCACGTCATCAGTGGCTCGGTGGAAATTGCACCGGGAATTGGTCTGGCCGATGCCATTTTCGACATTGTAAGTTCGGGCTCCACACTGGTGAGCAACCGGCTAAAAGAAGTGGAAGTGGTAATTCATTCCGAAGCGGTATTGGTTGCCAAACCCAACCTTTCGGTTGAAAAGCAGGAAATTCTGGATGAACTGATTTTCCGTTTGGAGTCGGTGCAACGCGCTGAAGGCAAAAAATACATTTTGCTGAACACGCCCAACGAAAAAATCCAGGAGGTAGCTGCATTTCTTCCGGGAATGAAAAGCCCGACCGTGGTTCCGCTGGCCCAGGAAGGCTGGAGTTCCATGCATTCAGTAATTGCCGAAGACGATTTCTGGGAAATTATTGGGAAGCTGAAAAAAGCCGGCGCCGAAGGAATTCTGGTGATACCGATTGAGAAGATGATATTATAATTTATCAGGGTAGAGAATTAAGGCTAAACTACAAAATATGAATATTTTACTTAAACTAAAAAATTGGCAACTATTTATTATTACAATTCTATTACCAACAATTATTGTTATAATTAAATTAAGTACTGTTGATATAGAGAATTACGAAACAAGGGAATTTAATGACTTTCTCGGTATAGTTGCTTTTATTTACTATGTGATTTTTATATTTTGGAACTATAATGTGACAAAAACATTAAACAATAACGAAAAAGCATTAACTCAGAAACAATTAAAACTGTTTGACTGGTTATTAACCATTCTGATTATTTATGTGCTCTACAATATTACTCATGAATATTTTGGAATTTCTCAACTTCTTATAGTTAGAATTTTATTTTGGATATTCACTTTTGTTTCGGTTTATGCCTTCTTTTACATCATATTTTGTACTTCCAAAACACTGAAATACATACAATTAAAAAATCAAGTAAGATCATCCGATATAATTGTTGAAATGTTTTTGATTCTATATTTTCCGATTGGAATGTGGTGGTTGCAAAAGAAAGTTAACAGATACTACAATGAAATTAAATCACATAAATTTCAAAACTAAAGAATGAAAACATACATCGATTCTGACAAATCCTTTTGGCCCCAAATCCTGCAGCGGCCGTTGCTGGATGTTTCGGGTTTGTATGAAACCGTTCAGACTGTTTTAAATGAAATAAAACAATCAGGCGACATTGCTCTTCGAAAATTCACCCAAAAATTTGATGGGGTGGATTTGGAAGTTTTCCGGGTTACTGAAAATGAATTGGTCGAGGCAGAAAATCAAGTGGAACCTGATTTGAAAGAAGCCATTGAGTTGGCTTCCGCCAACATCGAAAAATTTCATGCGGCCCAAAAAACTGAAATCCGCAAAGTGAAAACCATGCCGGGAGTCACCTGCTGGCAAAAACCAGTGGCCATAGAAAAAGTGGGATTGTACATTCCCGGAGGAACTGCCCCGTTGTTTTCAACGGTGTTGATGCTGGCCATTCCGGCGCGTATTGCTGGGTGCAAAGAAATAATTTTATGCACTCCACCGGGGAAAGATGGAAAAATTCACCCGGCCATTTTGTTTGCAGCTAAATTTGCCGGAGTGAAAAAAGTTTTCAGGGTGGGTGGCGTTCAGGCCATTGGCGCCATGGCTTACGGAACGGAATCTGTGCCAAAAGTCTATAAAATTTTCGGTCCGGGAAACCAGTATGTAACTACCGCCAAACAATTAGTGAGCATGAACGAAGTGGCCATCGACATGCCTGCCGGTCCGTCGGAAGTGATGGTGGTGGCAGACCAATCGGCTAATCCGGCTTTTGTGGCGTCCGACCTGTTATCGCAGGCCGAGCACGGCGCCGACAGCCAGGTGGTGCTGGTAGCCAATAGCCGGGAGTTGATAGAAAAAGTGAAAACCGAAATCAGCCTGCAACTGGAAAAACTTCCCCGAAAAGAATTTGCAAAAAAATCACTCGAAAACAGCGTACTGATTGTGATGGAAAATGAACAGGAAACAGTGGAATTAATCAATGAATATGCACCTGAACACCTGATCCTTGCCACAGAAAACTACAACCAACTGGCTAAAAAAGTGATCAATGCAGGTTCGGTTTTCCTGGGAAATTACACACCCGAAAGCGCCGGAGATTACGCATCGGGAACCAACCACACGCTGCCCACAAACGGCTGGGCCCGCAGTTACAGCGGCGTCAACCTCGACAGTTTTATGAAAAAAATTACGTTTCAGGAAATTACCGAAAATGGATTAAAATCTATTGGCTCAGCCATTGAAACCATGGCGGCTGCCGAAGAACTGGAGGCGCATAAAAATGCTATTACGTTGCGGTTGAAGGAGATTAATTGAATCAAAACTCTAAAATTTATTTTGAAATTAAAGGATATTTCTCAGGATACTCAATCATGTTTAATGTAAGGTCAATATCAAGCTTTTCCCAAAACAAGTGTTCGTTGTTCAGAAAAACAACATCTGAAATTTCGGCAATTGTTGCATCTTTAAACCAGGGAAATTGTTTAAAGGGAAGGAAATATTCCTTTTCCCCAATAAATAACCAAAAACCATGTTCTGAGAAATTTAAAACTGTCGGACTCATGTGAGAACAAATTTAATAAATTCACATCAATTATGAACATAGATAAACTTCTTCGTAAAAACATAAAATCCCTGCAACCTTATTCTTCGGCACGAGACGAATATTCCGGTGAGGCGATGGTTTTTCTGGATGCCAACGAAAATCCGTTTAACCAGCCTTACAACCGCTACCCCGACCCGTTACAGAGGGAACTCAAGGGAAAAATTGCCCTGCTGAAAGATGTGATGCCCGGACAGATTTTCCTCGGCAATGGCAGCGACGAGCCCATCGACCTGCTCATTCGGGCATTTTGCGAACCGGGTGAAGACAATGTTGTCTCCATCGACCCCACTTACGGAATGTACCAGGTGGCGGCGGGCATCAACAATGTGGAGGTAAAAAAAGTATCGCTTTCCGAAACGTTTGAACTGGATGCCCAAAAACTCTTGAACGCTATCGATGAAAAAACAAAGCTGGTTTTTCTCTGTTCTCCCAACAATCCAACGGGCAACTGCCTCAGTAAAGAGGCGGTTTTGGAAGTGGTGAAAAACTTTCAAGGAATTGTAGTGCTGGACGAAGCTTACATCGACTTTGCACCTGGAAAATCGTTGCTGCCGAATTTAAATGAATACCAAAACCTGGTAATTCTGCAAACATTCTCCAAAGCCTGGGGAATGGCAGGAATCCGGCTGGGAATGGCATTTGCAGCCTCCGAAATCGTTTCGGTTCTCAACAAAATAAAATACCCCTATAACCTGAATATTCTGACCCAGCAAAAAGCACTGGAGTTGATTGAAAACCGCGAAAAAGTTGAAAAATGGGTAAAATTACTCATTGCCGAACGCGAAAAAATGAAAACTCTGCTTTCTAACTTTCCCTTTGTGGTGAAAATTTTTCCGTCGGATGCCAATTTCATCCTCGTAAAAATGCACGATACACGCGGCATTTACGAATACCTGAAGGAAAATGGCGTAATTGTACGCGACCGTTCCAAAGTTCATCTTTGTGAGGACAGCCTGCGAATTACCATTGGCAAATCTGAGGAAAACGGGAACTTATTAACAGCGCTGAAAGAATTAATATGATTAAGCTATTTCTTTCATTTAATAACCATTCCTTAAAACCTGTAACTTTGAACTTTGAACTTTAAACTCAAAACTTTAAACTGTGGTATGAAAAAAGCATTATTTATAGACCGTGATGGTACCCTGATTGTTGAACCGGAAGACGAGCAAATCGACTCGCTGGAAAAGCTGGAGTTTATCCCCGGTGTTTTCCGCAATATTTTCAACATCCAAAAAAATCTGAATTATGAACTGGTCATTGTATCCAATCAGGATGGTTTGGGAACGGATTCCTACCCGGAAGAAACCTTCTGGCCGGCACAGAATAAAATGCTGAAAGCGTTTGAAAACGAAGGGGTGACTTTCGACGATATCCTCATCGACAAAAGTTTTCCTGCAGACAATGCCCCAACGCGAAAACCCCGGACCGGCCTGATGGGAAAATACATGAACGGCGATTATGATTTGGCCAACAGCTTTGTCATTGGCGACCGGCTAACCGACATCGAACTGGCCAAAAACCTGGGCGCCAAAGGAATTCTAATTAACGATGGCAGTTTGGCCGAAGAGCTGGAAAAGACTGGTCTGGCAGATTATTGTACCTTGATTACCAGCGACTGGGACGACATTTATGCCTGCGTGGCAGCACCCGAACGAACGGCAGAAGTAAGACGCACCACCAAAGAAACCGACATTTTTGTAAGATTGAATCTGGATGGGACCGGCGTTTGCAACGTTTCTACCGAGCTGAACTTTTTCGACCACATGCTGAACCAGATTGGCCGACATGCGGGCGTTGACCTCGAAATTTTGGTAAATGGCGATTTGGAAGTGGACGAACACCACACCATTGAAGATACCGGGCTGGCATTGGGCGAAGTTTTCCAAAAAGCTGTGGGCAATAAAAAAGGGATGGAACGTTACGGATTCTGTCTGCCTATGGACGACTGCCTGGCACAGGTGGCCATCGATTTTGGCGGACGGCCCTGGCTGGTCTGGGATGCTGAATTCAAACGCGAAAAAGTGGGCGACATGCCCACCGAAATGTTTATGCACTTTTTCAAGTCTTTTTCCGATGCTGCAAAGTGTAACCTCAACATCAAAGCTGAAGGTACAAACGAGCACCATAAAATTGAAGCCATTTTTAAAGCGCTGGCCAAAGCCATAAAAATGGCCGTAAAACGCGATTTATTTAATTTTGAATTGCCATCGACAAAAGGAAAACTATGAAGACGATAAAACCACTTCGCGAAAAAAAGAACACAGCTATTTTGCTGATTCACTGCCCGGACAAGCAGGGAATTCTGGCAACGGTTACTGAGTTTTTGAATAAAAACAAGGGCAACATCATTTACCTCGACCAGCACGTTGACCGTCAGGAAAAAATCTTTTACATGCGTGTGGAATGGGAACTGGATGATTTTGCCATTCCGCCGGAGAAAATCGGAGAATATTTCGATACGCTTATCGGGTCGCCTCTGAGTATGCACTGGCGCCTTTATTTTTCCGATGAAATTCCGCGGATGGCGCTGTTCGTTTCCAAAATGCCGCACTGCCTGTTCGACATTTTGGCTCGATATACCGCCGGCGAGTGGGATGTGGAAATTCCGCTCATCATCAGCAACCACGAACTGCTGAAACCTGTTGCCGAACGTTTTGGCATCGATTTTCACTATTTCCCGGTTACCGGCGAAAACAAAGAAGAACAAGAGAAAAAAGAAATTGAACTGCTTAAAAAACACAACACCGATTTTGTTGTGCTGGCACGTTACATGCAAATTCTATCGAAGGATTTTGTCAAACAGTTTCCCAACAAAATCATCAACATTCATCACTCGTTTTTACCCGCATTTGCAGGCGCCAAACCATATCATGCCGCACACGGACGGGGCGTAAAAATTATAGGTGCCACCAGCCATTACGTTACCTCAGAACTGGATGCAGGCCCCATCATCGAACAGGATGTAACCCGCTGCAGCCATGTGGATACCATTCAAAACCTTATCCGCAAAGGTCGCGACCTGGAAAAGATTGTGCTTTCGCAGGCCGTTTACAAACATTTGCAACGAAAAATTCTTGTGTATAAAAACAGGACGGTGGTATTCAATTGAAAAATGAGGCTTATTTAGGATGATTCTTAAAAACTTTTTATCGAATTATTTTAACTGATTTGTTAAATTGCCCCCAAAAGACATTTTATTAAATTAAAGCTTTTATCATGAAATCAATAACTCTTGCCACCTCTTTAATCTTTCTGATTTTTTTAAACGCCACAAGCCAAACTACCGGTTTTGAATGGGCAAAGGGCATCACCTGCTCAGAAGAAATTTCGCCATCTTCAGTTAAAACAGCCAGCGACGGGAATATTTTTGTTGCCGGTGAATTTTCAGACATAGCCGAATTTAATACGGGGCATGAGTCTGTGGTTCTTGAATCTTTTGGTTATGACGATATATTCATTTCAAAATTTAACACCAATGGCCAACTTATTTGGGCAAAAAACATTGGAGGAAAATACAACGATGTTTGCAACAGCATGACTTTGGATGAGAACAGTAATATTTATATTACAGGACGCTTTTCCAGTACGGTTGATTTTAACCCCGGTGAGGGTAATTATGAACTTGAAAGTAACAGCGGAGCTGATATATACATAGCAAAATACGATTCGTCAGGAGTTCTTTTATGGGCTGTCAGAATTGGAGGAGAAGGTTATAATGACGGGGATGATGAAGGAACCTCAATTATAACCGATAACGATGGAAACGTTTTGGTTACCGGATGGTTTCAGGGGACAGTAGATTTTAATCCCGGCGCCGGGGTGCATAACCTTTCAACAGCAAGAGTAAGTTGTTTTATTTTAAAATTATCGGCTGATGGTGAATTCATCTGGGCAGAAAAAATTAACAGTCCGGATGGCTGGGTTGAAGGACATACCATTAGAACCGACTCAAAAAATAATGTTTATGTTTCGGGCTTGTTTAAAGCCACCACTGATTTTAATCCGGGAGAAGGCACCTCTGTTTTGGAACCTGCTGATGACTATGCAGCCTTTCTTGTTAAACTCGATAAAAATGCAAATTTCAGGTGGGCCATTCAACCCGGTGGGTATGCCATAAATACCAACTTAGACAAAAAAAGACCTTTTGAAATTGATTCGGAAGGAAATATTATCCTTGCCTTCGATTTTAGGAACACAGTTGACTTTAATCCGACAGAGGAAGAGACGCTTTTAACATCAGATGGCAACTTCACCGATGTATTTATCCAAAAGCTCGATTCGCTGGGAAACCTTTTGTGGGTAAAACAAATTGGTGGCCCTGATTATGAAGCTTTGGGCGGGTTGCATCTCGATGAAAATAACAACATATACATAACCGGATATTATACGGGAACAGTTGATTTTGACCCGGGCACCAGCACCTATGAACTCACAGCAGGGAAAGAATGGAATATTGGTTTGTATATTGCCAAATATTCACCGGAAGGAAATCTTGTTTGGGCGCATCCGGTAAACTGGATAGAAAACGACGGCACCTATTCTTATGGTTACGGAAATGACATAACCACCGACATGGCAGGTAATGTAATCTCCGTTGGAAAATTCGGCGGGAAGTATAATTTTAACCCCAACGGAATTGCTTCAGTGTTAAGCAGTGCTGATTCTGAATACAGCTTTTCGGGATACATAATCAAATTGGATGGCATTACCACGGGTATGAACCATTTTGAAAATAACATTTCTTTTAAATACTACCCAAATCCTTTTACAGATAAAATAACGATTTCGGGAACAATACAATTTGATAATACTGAAGTTTTACTCCGGACAGTTTCCGGTCAAACAATTGTTCATAAAAAAAATATTTCAGGAAATAATATTGAAATAAATACTGGAAATATACCGGCAGGAATTTATTTTCTTGAATTAAAACAGAATGATACTCAGTTTGTTGGAAAAGTCATAAAGCAATAAAAACAGTATGCTACTGTTTACATTTACCAATTCTTAAAAAGAACCGAAAAGTGATGTAAATCGATTGAAAAAATTTCAAAAGAAAAAATTGCTGGTAAATTGATAACTTTACAAAAAGAGAAATTATGGAAGCGCTTAAATTTGTCACAAAGGTAAAGAAACACGGAATAATCAAAATCCCTGCATTGGAAAGTTATGCCAACAAAAAGGTGGATGTTATCGTCACTCTTAAATCTGAGAAAGAGGACAGAACTGCACAAAATAAAATCGATGATTTTCTTGATAAATGGGCTGGTTTTTTTTCTGTAGCAGAAACAGATGATACAAAATATAATTACCTGATGGAAAAATACAAATGAATGGAGTTTTATTAGATACCAACATTATTCTCGACATTGCCTTAGAGCGAAGGGAATTCTTTGAAATATCGAAGGAACTCTTATCGTTAGTCAACACTATGAAAAATAATTGACTTTATACATTAAATTGATGAATAGAATATCATTTTTGGCCATTTTCATTTTTGTATTTGTCAATATTGGCAAGACACAACCTAATGGAATCCCCCATAAAGAAATTCCTGCAGACTACGGCTACATTGTAAAAATTGGACAACAGATGCCCGACATTGAAATGACGCTTACGGATGGCACCAAAGTTACCACTGCCGATTTGAGAGGGAAAGTGGTCATGCTGCAGTTCACTGCAAGCTGGTGCGGGGTTTGCCGCAGGGAAATGCCGCACATCGAAAAGGAAATCTGGCAAAAACACAAGAACAACAGCGACTTTGCCCTTATCGGCATCGACATGGACGAACCGCTGAAAACGGTAAAAAAATTTGCTTCCGACATGAAAATCACCTACCCGCTGGCACTCGATCCCGGCGGTAAAATCTTTTACACTTTTGCTGCCAAAGGAGCCGGCGTTACCCGGAATGTAATTATCGACCGTTCCGGCAAAATCGTTTACATGACGCGACTTTTCAAAGAAGAGGAATTTAATGAGATGAAGGAAGTAATAGATATTTTATTAGAAAAATAGTCATTGGAAAAAACTTTTGAACTTTGAACTTTAAACTTTGAACTGCTCATGAACATCGTCATCATAAAATACAACGCCGGGAACATCGAATCGGTAAATAATGCGCTGAACAGACTGGGTGTAAATGCAGAAATCACTGCCGATCCGGATAAAATCAGGAATGCTGACAAAGTGATTTTTCCGGGTGTAGGCGAAGCAAGCACTACCATGGAATACCTGCGCAAGCATAAACTTGATGAATTGATTGTTTCCCTAAAACAACCGGTTTTGGGCATTTGTTTGGGACTCCAGCTCATGTGTTCACATTCCGAAGAAGGCGACACGAAATGCCTCGGAATATTCGACGAAAAAGTAAAACGCTTCTTTCCAAAACCCGGAAAAGAATTCATCACAAAAGTCCCGCACATGGGTTGGAATGCCATTTACAATCTGAAAAGCGACCTGTTTTCTAAAGAGCTTGAGAATGAATATGTCTATTTTGTGCATTCCTTTTATGCCGGTTTGGGCGAACACACGGCCGCAACCTGCAATTACATTGAACCATTTAGCGCAGCACTGCAAAAAGACAATTTTTACGCTACCCAGTTTCACCCCGAAAAAAGCGGGAAAGTAGGCGCAACCATTTTGCAAAACTTTTTGAAAATTTAAACGTTAAATCAAATCATGGATAGACTAACGATTATAAAAGTTGGCGGGAAAGTGGTGGAAGATGCCGAATCGCTGAACGCCTTGCTGGATCAGTTCATCAAATTCTCCGGCAATAAAATCCTGGTGCATGGAGGGGGCCGCACCGCCACCGAAATTGCAGCAAAACTGGGCATTGAAACGGAGATGGTGGAAGGCCGACGTATCACGGGAAAGTCGATGCTCGATGTGGTAACCATGGTTTACGGTGGCCTGGTCAACAAAAAAATTGTTGCCGGTTTGCAGGCTCACGGCTGCAATGCCATCGGCCTAACCGGCGCCGATCTGAACCTCATCAGTGCACGTAAACGGCCGGTGCAGGAAATCGATTACGGTTTTGTGGGTGACATAGTGGATGTGAACAGCAGTGAATTGAGAATGCTTATCGGGGAGAATGTGGTACCGGTTATTGCACCGCTTACTCACGACGGGAAAGGACAGCTTTTGAACACCAACGCCGACACCATTGCTGCGGAACTGGCCTCAGAACTGGCAAACTATTTCAGCGTTTACCTTTTTTACTGCTTCGAAAAAAAAGGCGTACTACTGAATCCTGACGATGAAAGCACAATTATTCCGGAACTGGACACTGAAAAATTTCAGCTATACCAGCAGGAAGGAATAATCAATACCGGTATGATTCCCAAACTCGATAACGGGTTTCGGGCCAAACGGAATGGCGTAAAAGAAGTGCTCATTACCAACCCCGAAAACATGGCAAATGGCAGAGGGACAAGGCTTGTTTAATCAAAATCCCCCTCAATCGCCATTTTTCAATAAGATTATACCATAAAAAATGCCTACATTTGCATAAGTTTCAGATTTGAAATCCTGCGCTTTGTTTACTAATTTTCTTGCTTTCCTTTAGTTAGTTACCGCATGCTTTTAAATCATATTAAATCTTTTACATGCGGCAACTTAAAATCACAAAACAAATAACGCAGCGCGATGACGATGCAATAAACCGTTATTTTAATGAAATCAGCAAATACCCTATGGTATCTGCCGAAGAAGAAGCGGAACTGGCATCGCGTATCAGAGCTGGTGATGACCAGGCTCTGGAAAAACTGGTTGTTGCAAACCTGCGCTTTGTTATTTCTGTTGCCAAACAATATCAAAATCAGGGATTATCCTTTCCCGACTTGATAAACGAAGGGAATCTGGGCCTTGTAAAAGCTGCAAAAAAATTTGATGAAACAAGAGGATTTAAGTTCATTTCGTACGCCGTTTGGTGGATAAGGCAGTCAATTATGCAAGCCATTTCAGAACAGACAAGAATTGTAAGGCTGCCGTTGAACCGCCTCTCTTCCATCAATAAAATCAGAAAAGCCATTCCGGTTTTGGAACAGGAATATGAACGGAGACCCACCAATGATGAAATTGCCACTCACCTTGACTTATCATTCGATGAAGTAGAAACAGCAAACAATATCAACAAACGGCAGGTTTCTTTTGACAAACCATTGTCGAACGAAGGGGATAACGACTTCAGCCTGTATGATGTTGTTCAAACCGGAGATATTCCTTCGCCCGACAGCAATTTAATGGAAGAATCGCTAATAACCGATGTTAAACGTGCATTAAGCAAACTTTCGCAAAGGGAAGCCGAAATTCTGGTGCGTTCGTTCGGGCTGAATAACTCCTCTATTCATTCGCTTAACGATATGGCAACCGAGTTTGGACTTTCAGCCGAGCGTGTGAGGCAAATCAGACGAACCGGATTGTGTAAATTAAAATCGTTGCTAAAAGAAAAATTTACCTGGTCGGAGCAATAAAAGAATAATTATTAATAAATTTGGGGAAAATTACAAAAAATAATACATGGGAAGATCGCAGGAATCATTTAACAAAAAAGAAGTACGTAATAAAAAAGAGAAAAAACGGAAAGACAAAGAGAAAAAACGTCAGGCACGTAAAGAAAACACCAAAAGCAACAGTCTTGACGACATGATTGCTTATGTTGACGAACATGGCAACATTACCGACACGCCCCCGGATCCCGATCAAAAGGAAGAAGTTAACGCAGAAGACATTCAGGTGAGTGTGCCCCGCGGCCCGCTCGAAGAAATTGATCCCATACGCAAGGGCACGGTTACCTATTTCAATTCATCAAAAGGTTTTGGGTTCATCACCGACCAGGAAACCCGCGAAAGTGTATTCGTTCACATAAACAATACATTGGAAGACATTCGCGAAGGCAACCTGGTAAGTTTCGAAGTGGAAAAAGGACAGAAAGGACCTGTTGCCGTTAAAGTCCAGGTGGTAAGGTAATTTCATTTTTTCAAACTCAAAAGCTCATTTACCAGGATACCTGACAATGTTGATAACGATTGTCAGGATTACGCTTATGACAACCATTGAAGTGATTGGAAAGTAGAATTAACTATCTGTTTAGTAAATGGTCAATCCAGTTAAGAATTTTTCCGAAATGCGAACCCTCCCAGTAAATTTTCCCGCAGCCGGTGCATTTCCAGAATTCGTGGTAATAATTCAACGTATCGTCAGGCAACCTGGAAGCTAATTTCGATTTTGAAACCTCTTCCAGTTCGCCATTGCAATTGGAACAGCGGGAAAAGGGCCGGAAAGAATTTTGAAGTTGTAACCGGTCAATCACTTCAGTCAACTGCTTTTTCGGATCATCATTCCGGATAAAGTATCCGTGTGTTACCGCATTTTGTTTTAAAATACCCTTGTCGCGTGTCAGAATGATGCGCTTTTCGTTCAACGATATTTCAATGATTTCGTCGTCTTCAAAATCGTTTCGGAACAATGTGTCAAAACCAAGCAACCGAAGTTTCTGCGCCAGTTTTCCCAGGTTCACATCCACCACAAAACGGGTTTCGCGCAATGGTTTTGGACGGAGCCGCACCACCGGTGAAATATCGAGCGATTCAAACTGAGGGTAAACCGAAATCTCCTCACCACCCTTCATCTGATAATCAAAACCCACCGATTCACCATTCACCAAAATCAAATCCACTTCCCCGTGTGGAACGCCAATAGCCTGGATGGTGTTTTTAATGCCCGGCTGCCCTTTAAATTCATATACAAAATCCTTCTTTCGCCAGATTTTTGGCAAATGGTCGTTCAACTCTTCGTAAAAACGAAAACTTGCCTTACGAATTACCGGGGAATGATTTAAGCCAATATTTTCATCTCTTCCAAACTTCATATTTTTTCAAAATTAAACAATCGAAAGATACTGATTCCTCCTCTGTTTTTCAATTAAAATCCTGGATTCCAATGTTCCTTGATTTCAGAAAGAAGTATTTTATTAAAATCAGAATACTATCTTTGTATAAAATGGAATGAATTATGGAACAGCTTCAATTGTTTACTAAAATTAATTATTTGCCAGCCGATTTAAAATCAGAGGTGAATGACTTTATTGATTTCCTTTTAAGCAAAAAACAGAAAAAAGCAAAAAAGAAAACACCAAAATTCGGCTGTGCAAAAGGTCAGATTTACATATCGCCTGACTTTGACGAACCACTTAATGATTTTAAAGAATATATGCAATGAGATTATTACTCGACACGCACACACTTATTTGGTTTTTGAATGGTGATTCCAAATTATCCCAAAATGCAAGGACTGCTATTGAACATCCCAACAATTTAAAAATTGTCAGTATTGCATCCATTTGGGAAATAGCTATTAAATTAAGTTTGAATAAATTCAAATTCGATAAAGGATTCAAATCCTTTCTTGAATTAGTAGAAAACAATGGATTTGTTGTATTACCAATAACATTTGAACATGCTTTAACCGTTTCAAATCTTGAATTTTTTCATCGTGATCCATTTGACAGATTGCTAATTTCACAATGCGTAACAGATAATTTGGTAATAGTAAGCAAGGATGAAAATATTGCAAAATACGATATCGAAACTTTGTGGTAAAATTAGCCCACTCAAACACATAACTTTAGAATTCAGTTAATATAATTTTCGATTTAAACCACATTTTCACTTTTATTTTAACCCTCATGAAATTATTCTTTTCTTTCACAATTTGCCTTATCTTTGCTTTTTGTTGAAAAAGACTATGATAGAAAAACCTTTAATATTAGTTACAAATGACGACGGCATTCACGCAAAAGGTCTCCGTGAACTGGTGGAAGTGATGCAGTTTTTTGGCGAGGTGGTAGTAATTTCTTCGGAAGTTGCCATGTCGGGAAAAGCGTGCGGAATTACGGTTGATCACCCCTTGCGTGCCATTCCGGTGGAAAAAATTCACGGTGTGCCCACATGGAAAAGCAATGGCACACCGGTTGACAGTGTAAAGCTGAGTTTTAACAACCTGTTTGAACGAACACCCGACTATGTGGTTTCGGGAATTAATCACGGCGCCAACTCGTCCATCAGTGTAATTTACAGCGGAACCATGGGCGCAGCTATCGAAGGAAGTTTGCATGGCGTGCCTTCGCTGGGCTTTTCGCTCGACGATTTCAGTTCTGATGCCGATTTTTCGAAAGCAAAAATAATTGTAGCCAAAATTTTCCAGAGTGTGCTCGACAATGGCCTGCCTCCGTTTACCTGCCTCAACGTGAATGTTCCCAAAGGAAAACCCAAAGGAATTAAAGTGTGCAGGCAAACCCACGGAAAGTGGGTGGAAGAGTTCGAAAAACGAACCGACCCGCATGGACGCGAATACCACTGGCTTTCGGGCTATTTTAAAAATTTCGAGGAAGGTTCTCCCGAAACCGATATCGATGCTCTGCAAAACAACTATGTTGCAGTGGTTCCCGTTTCGGTTGACATGACCTGCTATAAAACCCTGGAAGAACTAAAAAACTGGACGTTCTGATGCAACGCAAAAAAAGAAAGCCATTCAATTCGCCGGGCATCGGATTTCTTGCCGGATTTCTGGTTCCGGTGCTGGTGTTTTTTGCGGTGTACTGGTTTGGCGAGAAAGGTGTTTCGTTTGAAAATTACGTAAAAAATTTATGGCACCTGCAGGCGCTGGTAAAACTGGGCAGCTTGTGTGTGTTTGCCAACCTGTTGGTATTTATGGGATTTATTCGTTTAAAATACGATCAGTCGGCCCGGGGTGTGCTTGGTGCTACCATTTTGTACGCTTTGGCCGTTCTTATTTCAAGAGCTTTTTAAAAAATGAAGTATTACCTGATAGCCGGAGAAGCATCGGGCGATTTACATGGCTCAAACCTGATGCGCGAATTGAAATTAGCCGACCCGGATGCGCAGTTCCGCTATTTCGGCGGTGACCTGATGCAAAACGAAGGCGGAACGCTGGTAAAACACTACCGCGAAATGGCATTTATGGGAATCGTAAATGTGGTACTGAACCTGAAAACCATTGGGCGGAACATGAAGTTTTGTCAGAAAGATTTGCTTGAATTTCAACCCGATGTTGTAATTCTGATTGATTATCCCGGGTTTAATCTGCGCATGGCTGAATTTGCCAAACTGCACAACTTGCAGGTTTTCTACTACATTTCTCCTAAAGTATGGGCGTGGAAAGAGTACCGGATAAAAAGAATTAAAGCCTATGTAGATGAGCTGTTTACTATACTTCCCTTCGAAACGGAATATTTTAAAAAGCACGGAATCGACGTAAATTATGTGGGCAATCCGCTGATGGATTCAGTAGCATCGTTCCAAAAAAAAGCGCTTTCGAAAGAGGAATTTCGCGATAAAAACAATCTGGACGACCGTCCCATTGTAGCGTTGCTTTCGGGCAGCCGGAAACAGGAAATTAAAAACACGCTGCCCATTATGAGAAAAGCAGCCGCCTGTTATCCGGAGTATCAGTTTGTGGTAGCCGGCGTTTCAACGGTTGACAAAAAATCGTACGACAAAATTCTGCGGGGTTTTCCCATTCCGGTAATTTACAACCAAACCTACGATTTGCTGAATAATGCTCACTCCGCACTTGTGGCTTCGGGAACTGCCACGCTCGAAACGGCTTTGTTTGGCGTTCCTCAAACGGTTCTTTACCGGGTTGAAGGTGGCCGTGTGGTTCAGTTTATCATGAAAAACTTCTTTTTAAAAGTAAAATGGGCCTCGCTGCCCAACCTGATTCTGAACAAGGAAGCGTTGAAAGAATTTATTCAGGTTGATTTGACTTTTAAAAATGTGAGGGACGAACTGCACCGACTGTTATACGAACAGGATTACCGGGACAAAATAACCGCCGATTACAACCGTTTGAAAGAATTGGTAGGAGAACCCGGCACCTCGAAACGGGCGGCACAAAAAATGACAGAACTCCTGAAAACCTTAAAACCATGAATCTGGAACCACAAATCGTTATTCAAAACAGAGAACTTTGAAGATCTGTTATTATTAATTAAATTTGTAATTGTCAAAAGTTATTAAAAAATGCAGAATGATATATTGAAAAGAATAACAATTAACCCGGAAGTTTGTCACGGAAAACCTACCATCCGAAAAACGAGGCACATGGTTGAAAGTATTTTGGAATATCTGGCTGGTGGCGATACAACCGAAGATATTTTAAACGAGTTTCCGGAACTGGAAAAAGACGATATTCTCGCCTGTCTGGCATTTGCGGCAAAAACGGTGCAATTTAAAGATATCGAATTCCCTGCAGCATGAAGTTGATAATTGATGCACATTTGCCCAAATCAATCTGTGAATATTTTTTAAATTGCGATTGCATTCATACACAGCAACTTGAAAAGGAAAACCTCACAAAAGATTCTTTCATAAACAAACTTTCAATAAAAGAACGCCGGGTAGTAATTACAAAAGATACAGATTTTTATTATTCATATATTGCAAGCCGGAAACCATACAAATTAGTACTGGTTAAATTAGGTAATATGCGACTTGAAGAATTAAAAAATTACTTCAAACTTAATAGCGAAAAAATCTTATCAATATTGCAGAATCATTCCTTTATAATTCTCGAAAAAAACAAAATAAGGATATTGGAATAGAAAGATTTTGAGTTTGAAACTCAGAACCCGGAACTTGAAACGTGGAACCCAAAACTTTAAACAGCCATGTACAGCTTATTCAAAAAGGAGATAAAAACATTTTTCGGTTCACTCATCGGATACCTGGCCATTTTGGTCTTTCTGTTGGTTACAGGCCTGTTTTTGTGGGTTTTCCCCGGAGCGTACAATATTCCAGATAACGGCTACGCCACGCTTGAAGGTTTGTTTTCTCTGGCTCCCTGGCTTTACCTGTTTCTGGTTCCGGCCATTACCATGCGCTTTTTTGCCGATGAAAAACGCACCGGCACCCTCGAAATTTTGCTCACCCGGCCGCTTTCCGATTTTCAGCTCATTTTTGCCAAATTTTTAGCCGGAATGGTGCTGGTTACTTTTTCGCTGCTCCCTACCCTGCTCTATTTTCTTTCGGTTTATTTGCTGGGAAATCCTGTGGGTAGCATCGACACCGGCGCCACGTGGGGCTCGTTTTTCGGACTGTTTTTTCTGGCTGCCATTTACGTGGCCATCGGCATTTTTGCCTCTTCGCTGACTGACAATCAGATTGTTTCGTTTATCCTGGCCATGGTGCTTTCGTTCATTTTTTACCTTGGTTTCGATTTTATTGCCAGTTCGGGAATTCCGTTTTTGCTGGAACAAATTTTTGAATGGCTCAGCATCAACAACCACTATTTATCGGCATCGCGTGGGGTAATCGATATGCGCGATGCGGTTTATTTTGCCGGAATGACTTTTCTGTTTTTATGGTTCACGCGGGGTTTTTTGCGCAAAGGAACCTGGAAACAAAAAAAATTCAGGATGAATTCAGCCGGCATCACCTTGCTGCTCATGGTCGTTTTTGTGGTATCCGGCAGTTTTTTATACCGGATAGACCTGACGGCAGACAAACGCTATTCGCTTTCCGCTGTTAGCGCGAATCTGGCAAAAGGACTGGAACACCCGGTGGAAGTGGAATTTTACCTGGCCGGACAACTGGAGCCGGGACTTCGAAAACTGCAGCAGGAAGTTTTGGAAAAAATTGCGGTGCTAAACGTTTATTCCCCTGAAAACATCCGTGTGAGAATGACCGACCCGTATGCTATTGGCAATGCAGAAAAACGGGAAGAGTTCATCGGCAACCTGATTGACAAAGGCATTCAGCCCACCAGTTTCAGGCAGCAAACCGACCAGGGCGTGAGCACCCGCCTTATTTTCCCGGGTGCTGTTATTCGGTATGATGGAAAAGAAATGGCGGTAAACTTCCTGAAATACAATCCTGATTTTTCGCACGAGGCCAACTTTAACCACTCGGCAGAAAGCGTGGAGTTTGAACTGGTAAATGCCTTTCAGAAACTGATGCGCACACGGCGTTCTTCCGTGGCTTTTCTCGAAGGGCATGGAGAAGCTGACAGGTACGAAACTTATGATTTTGCCTCCGCACTTTCGGAAGATTTTTACGTACGGCGAGTTCCGGCAGACTCACTGGCAACCAATTCGGAAACAATTGATATTTTGATTGTTGCCGACCCCAAAGAACCTTTCACAGAAAAAGACAAATTTTTTATCGACCAGTATATCATGCAGGGCGGCAAGGTAATCTGGCTGGTTGATCCCGTACAGGTTAGTCTCGACAGCCTTTCAACAGGACATTTAACCATGGCTTTTCCACGCGATTTGAACCTGAACGATCAACTTTTTCGCTACGGCGTACGCCTCAATTACGAACTGCTGCAGGATGTTGAATGTGCCCGCCTTCGTGTGAACACTGCCCCTCCGGGAATGCCGCCGCAATTTACGCTGCATCCCTGGTATTATTCACCGTTGCTTGTTCCATCCGATAATCATCCGCTGAGCCGAAATCTTAACCGTGTTTTCACCGAATTTGTTTCCTCCATCGATACCATTTCGGGGAATCCTCAGGTTCGTAAAGAAATTATTTTGTCCACCTCGCCTTACGCCCGAAGGGTGAAATCGCCTTCCACAGTGAGTTTGCAAAACATTGACAATCCGCCGGCCCGCGAGCTTTTCAACCAGTCGTTTATTCCGGTGGGGGTAATTCTGGAAGGCACATTTATTTCCGTTTTCAGAAACCGAATGCTGGAAACGCTGGGAATTCCATTTTCAGAAATTAAGCCCGAAAGCCGCCCAACAAAAATGGTGGTTATTGCCGACGGTGGAATGATAACCAGTCAGGTGGATTACTCAACCAGTCCGCCACGCATTCAGGAACTGGGGTTCGATCGGGTTTCGGGACAAACCTTCGGTAACAAGGAGTTTCTGTTAAACGCGGTTTATTACCTGAACGACGACAGCGGAATTATGCAGTTGCGCAACCGCACACAAAAAATGAGGCTGCTGGATAAAGTTCGCTTGCGCGAGGAAAAGCCTTTCTGGCAATGGCTGAACGTTTTGCTGCCGCTGGGTTTGGCAGGTTTATGGGGTATCATTTACAACATAATCAGAAAACGCCGTTTTGCCCGTTCATAAAACCTTTAAAAAATAGGACTTTTCAGCATCGGGAAAAAGATTAAAGTTTGTATATTCGTTACCTGATTTTTCCTTTAATATGAATGGCTGAATCAAACAGCAGTTAAAATCTGAAATACGGATGATTAACTGGTAAAATGAAAAAAACAAAATAAAATATTAACTATGAAGTTTGTTGTTTCAAGTACCGATTTACTGAGCCATCTGTCGGCTATCAGTAAGGTTATCAGCAGTAAAAGCACCATGCCTATTCTGGACAATTTTCTGTTTCAGTTGAATGATACAGATTTGACCATCACGGCTTCCGACCTCGAATCAACATTAATTACCCACATGGAACTGGATAACACCGAAGGAGAAGGTGTGATTGCCGTTCCCGCCCGGTTGTTGATTGACACACTAAAGGAGTTTCCGGAACAGCCGCTGACCTTTCAGATCAATATGGACACCTACGGTGTGGAAATTTTTTCCGACAACGGGAAATACAGTATCGTAGGACAGAGTGGTGAAGATTTTCCGGAGCTTCCGGAGATTAATGAAGAAGAAGCCACTTCGATGACTTTAGGTCCAAAGGTTTTACTGAAAGGGGTTGAGAAAACATTGTTTGCCACAGCCGACGATGAACTTCGTCCGGTAATGAACGGTATTTTCGTGGAGCTTTCACCTGAAAATATGGGCTTTGTGGCATCCGATGCCCACAAACTGGTACGGTACCGCCGCACGGATGCCGTTTCCGAATTTGAATCATCCTTTATTCTGCCTAAAAAACCGGCCGGCTTGCTTCGCAACCTGCTGCCCAAAGAAGAATACGACGTGAAACTGGAATTCGACAATAAAAACGCCATGTTCACGCTTACCAACTATAAACTGATATGCCGCCTGGTGGAAGGAAATTACCCGAGTTACAATTCGGTAATTCCAAAAGAGAACCCCAATAAAATGGTAATCGACAGGCTGGCTTTTTATAACACCGTAAAAAGGGTTTCGGTATTCTCCAACCAGGCCAGTAATCTGGTAAAACTGAACATTAACGACAATCAACTGGTAGTTTCGGCCCAGGATATCGACTTCTCCATATCGGCAGTTGAACGGCTGAGTTGCGAATACGACGGAGAAGAAATTGAAATCGGTTTCAAATCCACCTTCCTGCTCGAAATTCTGTCCAATATTTCAGCCGGAGATATCCGTATGGAAATGAGCGATCCTTCGCGTGCAGGTTTAATTTTACCCGCTGAGACAGACGAAGAAGCAGAAGACGTACTGATGCTATTGATGCCCATGATGATTAACGCATAACGATTAACTTGTAAACTAAAGTTCTGTTCTGCCTGGTTATTTTGGTGCAGCAACAGGCCAGGTGTCCCAAAAGGCAGTTTACCCCGAATTTTTCGGAACTGATTTTCGGACACCTTCTTTTTAAAATAAAACACATGCAGTTAAATTTAAAAAATCCGGTCGTGTTCCTCGACCTCGAAACAACAGGAATTGATGTAGTAAAAGATCGAATTGTAGAAATCGCATTGCTCAAAGTGCATCTGGATGGTACCGAGGAGGAACTTTTACAGCGCGTAAATCCTGAAATGCCCATTTCAGAAGAAGCGACGCGGGTGCATGGAATTACCAACGAGGATGTGGCCGGCGAACCCACTTTTAAAGAGGTGGCTAAAAAAATGGCTAAATTTATTGAAGGTTGCGACCTGGCCGGATTTAATTCAAACCGGTTCGACATTCCACTGCTGGCCGAAGAATTTTTACGCGCCGATGTGGATATCGATATGAAAAAGCGCAAGTTTATCGATGTGCAGGCTATTTTTCACAAAATGGAGAAACGCACCCTTGCTGCCGCTTACCTGTTTTACTGTAAAAAACCGCTGATTGACGCACACAGCGCGCTGGCCGATACCAGAGCCACCTACGAAGTTTTGCAGGCCCAGCTCGAAACTTACCAGGGCGTGGAATATGAAGATAACCGGGGAAAAAGCTCAACTCCTATCGTAAACGACGTGGAAAAACTGAGCGAATTTTCAGCCTACGACCGCAATGTGGATTTTGTTGGGCGTATTGTTTACGATGAAAACGGGGTGGAAGTGTTTAACTTTGGCAAAAACAAAGGCGTTCCGGTGGAAAAAGTGTTGCAGGAACAACCCGGTTATTTCGGATGGATTATGAACAGCGAATTTCCGCTTTACACCAAAAAAGTGCTCACGCAGATTAAACTGCGGATGATGGAGAAATAAAATCAGTTCAAAGTTTATCCCGATAGCTATCGGGACAGAGTTTAATGTTTGGGGAATGAAGATAATTTGCATTGGCAGAAACTATGTAGCTCACGCACAGGAGTTAAACAATGAAATTCCTGAAGAACCGGTGTTTTTTCTGAAACCCGATTCGGCCCTGCTGCGAAACAACGACCCGTTTTATATTCCCGAGTGGACCAACGAAGTGCACCACGAAATTGAACTGGTGCTACGGGTTTGCCGTCTTGGGAAAAACATTGAAACACGGTTTGCCCACCGGTACTACGACGAAATTGGAATTGGAGTGGATTTTACTGCCCGCGATGTGCAAAACGAGCTGAAAAACAAAGGTCTGCCCTGGGAAAAAGCCAAAGCATTCGACAGGGCAGCCGCAATTAGCAGTACATTTCTCCCGGTTTCCATTTTTCCGGTTCCTGAATCCATAAAATTCAAACTGAACATAAACGGCAAAACCGTACAGAAAGGAAACTCAGGACTGATGATTTTCGGGTTCGACGAAATCATTTCGCATGTTTCGAAATACATGACCCTGAAAATTGGCGACCTGATTTACACAGGTACTCCGGCAGGTGTAGGACCAGTGAAAATCGGTGACCGCCTCGAAGGTTACCTCGAGGACAAAAAACTGCTTGACTTTTTGGTAAAGTAATAAATTATATCATTTCAACAACCTTAAAATTTTTAGCCATGACGACAAAAACAAATGTAAGCCTGGATGTCATTCAGCAATTCCTGGCACCCAAAAAACTGGCTGTTGCCGGTGCATCCCGCGACCCGAAAAAATTCGGGGGTGTTCTGATTAAAGATTTAAAAGAAAGAGGTTTTGATTTGTATCCGGTTAATCCGAACGCAGAAGAAATACAAGGTATTAAGTGCTATAAATCGGTGACTGATTTGCCCGAAGACGTAAAGCATTTACTGATGGCTACACCCAAATCCAACTCGGCCGAAGTTGCCCGGCAGGCGGCGGATAAAAAAATGGAAATGGTATGGATTCAACTGATGGCAGACACACCCGAGGCGGTTAAAATCATTGAAGAGGCTGGAATTCCGCTTATCCATAAAAAATGCATTTACATGTTTGCCTACCCGGTAAAAGGCCCACACAATTTTCACCGTTTTCTGGTTAAAGTTATTGGCAGGTATCCTAAAAAAGTGAATGAATTAAAATGAAAATGCCCGACTACCATTTTGAAACCGAACTGGAGGTACGTGACTACGAATGTGACATTCAGGGAATTGTAAACAATTCGGTATATCAGAATTATCTGGAACATTGCCGGCATCAATTTCTGTACAAGGTGGGCCTGAGTTTTGCCCAAATGCACAACGACGGCATCGATGCAGTGGTCATTCGGGCAGAACTGGATTACAAGTTTCCACTCAGGCCCGGCGATGCTTTTTTGGTTCGGCTTAAAATGGCTAAAAAAGGCAGGTTGCGTATCATCTTTAAACAGCAGGTTATTCGGAAAACCGACGAAAAACTAATGGTTGACGCCCGGATTACCACCGTACTCACCCGCAGCGGCAGGCCTGTTTCTCCTGAAATTCTGGAAGAAAAGTTCAAAGCGGCAGGAATTGTTTTGGAGGAAGGTTAACCGAGTTTTTCTTCAATCCGAAACTCCTCCACTTTTATACCGTTCGCTTTAAGGGCAGCTTTAAACCCTTCGTTCAGCATCCGTCCCATACGCATGGGAAATTGGAGCAACGCCGGAAATGATTTTTCGTTTTCCGGTTCTTCGTAAAAATGCAGACAACTTTCGAAATTTGTTGAGAGGTAAATGCGGCAAGCCACCGGACGGGCTGCATAGGCTAAACAGCTTCCGTTTTCAAGCAGCGGACAGGGAAATTTGGAGTTGAGCAGCGCATCTCCTTTCATTTCTTTCAGCTTTTTCCGCTTTCCGGCAGCACGTATTGAAATTTCCTTCCTTAGCGGATCATTAAAATTCTCATCCAAAAAACAGCTCAGATAATCGAGCTCATACGACAGAGTAAAAACCGGCTGATGACAGCACCAGTGGCAACCCTTTTTGCAGGCAGGAGTCTGATTATTTCTTCCGGCAAACTCCGAAAAGGATTCAACCAGTTCGTCAACCATTTGGTGCAGATTCTCCACGGCAGCAAAAAGTGCTTCTTTTGAAAAACCGCCCTCAGCGGCAGTCATTCCCATCCGGTATCCGTCGGCATGAAACTGCTTTTCGAGTTCTTTCAGGTTAAAATTCATTGATTGATTTATAAATACGGCTAAATGCACAAAATACGGTGAAAATAAAGCAAATTCCCGAAAAATGCGAAGAAAAAGAGGCTGCTACAATCCTTTGCCAGCCTCTTTATTTTTTGCAGGATTCTTATTTAATTTCCCCTGTTACTGATACACTTCCTCTTCTGTTTGATAACCTTCGGAAATAACCGTTAGTTTGAGGTTTTCACGGTTTACAACCATTCCGTCGTGATACACAACCGGCACCAGTCTTACACCGTTACTAATGGTTTGGAAAGTTCTTTCACATTCGCCGGTACGGCCCATAGTCATTGCCAGCTCGGCAGCTGTTGAGGCCAGTTTTTCAAACGGTTTGTAGATGGTACAGGTTTGATGCCCTGCCACAATTTCCTGCAGATTTCTCAGGTCGGCGTCCATTCCGGCAACCAGCACATCGCCCTCTTTGCCTGCTTCACGCAAAGCCTTGATAACTCCGTAAGCTATAGCATCGTTTCCGGCAATGATGGCATCTACATCGGTTGTTTGAGAAAGCAGTTCTTTGGCATGATTATACCCCTCTTCTTCTGCCCACCTCTCGGTAAAAACATTATATATGATTTTGATGTCTCCCCGCTCAACAAGCGGTTGCAATACATTCATCTGGCCCAGGTATAAAAACTGGCTGTTATTGTCATGCATCCCACCACCAATCAGAGCATAATTCCCCGATGGTCTGACGGTAGTAAGGTATTCGGCCTGTAACCGACCGATTTCAACATTGTCGGTAGAAACGTAAAAATCGAGATGACAGTTTTTTATCAAACGGTCATACGAAATAACCTTAACGTTTCTGGTGTGGGCATCTTCCACAATTTGTGCGGCAGCAAACTGATCGACAGGTACTACTACCAAAACGTCAACACCGTTGACGAGCAGTTCTTTTGCCTGTCGTAACTGCTTTTCAGCATCGTTGTCGGCAATTCGAACTTCAACAGTTCCTCCAAATTCGCGAACTTTCTCAACAAAAAAGTCACGGTCGTTCTCCCACCTTTCCTTGTCCAAAGCGTGCATCAGGAATCCAACTTTAACCGAATCGTCTTTGGCACAACCACCGAACAGGAAAAAGGCGAGCAAGAAAATCGAAAAACTCTTTACCAGATAATTCATAATATGGGTTTAAAATTGATTTCTATTCAATTTACGAATTATCATTCAAAAGGGTTTACGGGGATGGAGAAAATATGACTAAAAATGAAGAATTTCTTCGTACAGTTTCTGAACCGGCAGTCCCATGACGTTGTAAAAAGACCCCTCGATGTGTGTAATGCCAATAAAACCAATCCATTCCTGAATGCCATAAGCTCCGGCCTTATCGAAAGGCCTGAAAACGGAAATATAGTATTGAATCTCCTTTTCGCTTAACTGTTTAAACAGCACATTGGTTAAGGCAGAAAAAACTTTTTGTTTCTTTTGCGAAGAAAGACACACTCCTGAAATAACCTGGTGCTCATTCCCGCTGAGTTTTCGGAGCATAGTTTCAGCTCCCTCACGACCTGAAGGCTTACCAATAACTTCTCCGTTGAGTAAAACGATGGTGTCGGCTGTAATGAGCAGGTCCTTATCAGTCAGTTCGGACATAAAAGGATTGGATTTCAGCCGGGCAAGATATTCCGGGATTTGCTGCACCTGCAAATCTTCAGGATAATTTTCTTCCACTTCTTTTAATCGAACCTGGAATTCTATTCCAAGTGATTTAAGCAGTTCCTGGCGCCGCGGCGATTGGGATGCAAGGATGTAGTTATAATCGGGAAACCATTTCATTTAAAAAGTGTTATTTATTAACATTTCTTCCGAAAGCCAATTCCCCTGGGCTCTGAGGGTTTGTTCAATTACGTCGCGCACACACCCTTCTCCCCCTTTTTTGTGCGATATGTATTTCGATATGGCTTTTATCTCTGTTACCGCGTCGAGCGGACAAACAGGAATGCCAACTTTTAACATCACCTTGTAATCGACCAAATCATCGCCCATAAAAAGAATGTTTTCAGGAGCGATTCCTGTTTGGCTGCAAAAGTCATCCAGACACTCCACCTTATCGCGAATCTTGTCGTAATAATATTTCACCCCCAAACGCTCATGGCGCAGGCGTACTCTTTCGATGAAGCCACCGGTAATTACAGCTACCAAATAGCCCTGGACAAGTGCATTTCGTATGGCAAATCCGTCCTTAACATTTGCTGTTCTTACCGGATCTCCATCTTCATTCAGCGGCGAGGTATCTTTAGACAAAACACCGTCAACATCGAACACAAATGCTTTTACCTGTTTCAGCTCTTCTTTAAAAAACGACATGAACTATCTGTTTTTGTGATAATTAAATATACTTCTCGACAATTTTTTATAAATATCTCCGTAACCGGGAAAATCTTTCAATACTTCCATGTGAGTTGAAATCACATTTTTATCGAAGCGCACAGCAGGGCCGGTTTGGGCATCTGCCGGGTCCATTATCTGAACCTTTTGTGCTGTTTCCATTATCAGTGGCTTCAGCACATCGAATGAAATGTCTTTTCTCTTTAATATTTCGGATGCAACGGTATAAAAATAATTGACGAAATTACAGGCAAAAACAGCAGCAACATGAAGGTTTAAACGTGCTTCGGAGTCGAGCACCGACACCTCTCCTGAAATTTTGGAGGCAATCTCCAGGAGTATGTTTTGATTTTCTTTGGAATTGGCTTCAACAAAAACAGGAATTTTGGCAAAACGCAAATGCCGGTTTCTCGATAAAGTTTGAAGTGGATAAAATACACCTGTGTTTTTAGAGTATTTTTTGATGGAAGAAAGCGAAATACTTCCCGAACAGTGTACAAGCAGGTTGTCTTCAATTGGAACATGAGGAAGCACTTCGTCGAAAGCCGAATCTTTTAGGGCAACAAAGTAGATGTCGGCGCCTGGCATTATTTTCCCCGGAGAGGTGGCATAATGTGTATTTATTTTACTGGCCAGACGATTGGCAGATGATCGGGTTCGGCTGTACACCTGCTCGATGGTAAACCCTTTTTTGTGGAACTCAATTGCCAGCCTGGTTCCCAAATTGCCAGATCCGATAATAACAATACGATAGCTCATTATTTTGATTTTTATGCATCAAAAATAATGAGCCATTGCTAATGTTCCAATTTATTTTCAGGTATTCGTCTTGTCGAGCCTGTTTTTTACCACATCCCAGTTTACCAGGTTCCAGAAATTATCCACATATTCGGCCCTTCTGTTCTGGTATTTCAGGTAGTAGGCATGTTCCCAAACATCCAGTCCGAGAATCGGAGTTCCTTTTTCCGGAACAACATCCATTAGGGGATTATCCTGATTAGCAGTGGAGGAAACAAATAATTTTCCGTCAGTTCCTACTGCAAGCCATGCCCAGCCACTTCCAAACTGAGTTTTGGCAGCGGCACCAAATTTTTCCCTGAATGCTTCGAGCGAACCAAAGTCTTTTTCAATGGATTGCTTTAAGCCATCCGGTATTTCCACAGGCGAAGGACTCATGTTTTCCCAAAACAGAGCGTGATTATAAAACCCACCTCCGTTGTTTCTTACCGATTCGGATTGCTTACTGATGCCGGCGAGAATTTGTTCCATGGGGGTTTCCAAAAGTGGAGTACCATCGGCGGCTTTCATGAAATTGTTAAAATACCCCTGATGGTGTTTGGTGTAGTGCAATTCCATGGTTTGGGCATCAATGTAAGGTTCAAGCGCATTGAAATCGTAACCCAGATCGGGAAACCGGTGCCCTTCAAAATTTTTGGTTTCCGAAGCACATGAAGCAATGGTTCCTAAAAACGGTGTTGCTACTGCAACTGTGCCTAATGCGGCTATAAAGTTTCTTCGTTCCATACCTTTTCGTCTTTTTTTTGTTTTCTTTTTACAGAACAATGTAACCTTTAAAAAGTTCGCTGATTGATTAATTTACTTCTGTTCAAAACGAATTTTTGTTTTTTTTAAACCCGAAAACCAAAAAAATCGGCAGATGGAATGAAAGGGGTCAGCTATTCAAAACAGATTTTTTCATTTCGCTGGCAGAATTCCAGATAAAAAGGCTGTAAAAAAAGATGAAAAAAGAAAGTCCCATGTGTGTTTCCAGGTTTGCATCGGCCAAACTTGCAAATGCAAAAGCCACCAAAAAAAGCATAAAAATAAAATTCCGCCTGTTCCCCGTGCGAAACACAGGAACCAGCAATGCCACCATAATCCATACAAAACCAACAATTCCAAACTTCACTAAATAATTGAGGTATTGGTTATGCGAAGGTCCGCGCTTTTCTGGCGAAAGTTTTGAATCCATTTGTTCATAAGCCTTGTCGTACACCATTTTCCAGTTCCCCGTTCCTATACCAAACACGGGATTTTCTTTGATAATCAGGATTGAAGCTTTGATAAACTCAATGCGCTGAGCCAGTGACTTATCGTTTGGGTTACCTGAACGAAAATACTGGTCCATCTCCCAAACCGATTCATAAATTCTTGGATAAATTGAAAAATAACGGTTTTTGAACCTGTAATTCGTTACTCCTTCTTCGATTAGTCTGATATCGTCGGCAGTGAGTTTGCTAACACCGTTACTGTCCTTTCTGTAACCCAAACTTGTAAGATACCTCATGAGTGTACTGCCCAAGGAGTATCCGTTCACAATGTCGTCGTATTTAATTTCGCTGCGCTTGTTCCACTCCTGCCTCAGTTCATCTTCGCAAATATAAATGTCAACCAAATGTCCGTTTTCCCTCATGGTGCGGTTAAAATTATGGCTGTAAGGATTTCCCGAAGCCGTGTACTTTTCAACTTCACCGGGGTCAACCTCCTTAAAATCGTAATAATCATACAAAACGCGGCCAGTATAAATTGCTGGCAAAGCTGCAAAAATGCCAAGCAGAATCAACAGAGATATTTTCAGCCGGGTGCTTTTAACTTTTACAGCAAAATAAATGAAGGCAATGCCTGAAGTTCCAATAAATGCAACAATTCCTGACAAAGATTTCAGAAGAAATAAAAACAGCGTAAGCCAAAGCAATAAACCAAATGCAATCACCGGGCTTATTCCTGATTCCGGGCATTTGCCATGAATAACAAACCATAAAAGGATGATGAGCGCCAACAATACCTGCAAAGAATAACGGATATGGGAGATGATGCTGAATGATCTAAACCCGTCAAACTGAAAATAATCATGAAAAACAAGCCTGCCGGCAATAATTAAACTTGCGACGGTTACTGAGCCAATGAAAACCCATAAAACAGAATACAGCCTTTTTTCCGGCAGTTTTGGCGAAAGAAACACAGCCAGGGGAATTACCACCCAAAAAACCGTTTTTTTGAGTTCGTACAAAGCAAAAGAAAAGTCCTTTGTGAACAGGGTTCCGAACAAATAGATAACATAAACCGAGACTGTAAGCAAAAGAATTTTCCATGAACGTTCCCTGACAGACGTATGAGTCCATGACCTGAGCACCAACGCCTGAAAAAGTAAAACCCCGGAGAAAATACTTACCAGAGCTTCCGAGAACGGGAAAACAGCTGCCATGAAAATAAGGGAAAGAAAAAAAGCATTTTCTCTCCACCGGTTCAGTAAATCATTTCTTCTTACCATCATCATCAGGAAAGTTCATTCATTGAACGAAAGAACGAAAAAATAAGTATGAAAACAGAAATCATTTTAATGAAAATAATCGTTCTTCATTCGAAACGTAAAGGTTGCGGGGGGGTTGGCCGAAAACTGTAAAAATCTTTTTTTAGCTGTTCTTCAAAAATAAAGCCGGCAAAACTCATGTCTGAAGGAGGAAACGGGTAAAAAGCCAGTCGAAGATGAAAAGTTTTAAAAACAAGGTTTTCATTATGAATTCGCATTCCCATGCCCAGTCCGCTGTAATAGTTTTCAGTGAATATCAGGTTTTTGTTCGAGCCAATAATTCCAACATCGGCAAAACCATACATGGCCATATTAAACTTGTAAAACTCTTGTCGAAAAAACAGAACATATTCCAAATCTACACTCAGCCGTTGCTTCCCAACTGCTTCCCGGCTCGAAAAACCGCGGATATGGTTATTTCTGTTCAGGTTAAGTTCTTCGATGGCAAAGCGGCGGATTCCAAGCAAATAATTGGCGCGGACAAACAATCTGAAGCGCTTTCTTCCGGCATTAACCTGCCTCGAAATGTAATTCAGGCTTCCCTGTATCTGCCCCTGCTCATAATCGTTGTCTTTAAAATAGCCGCCCACTCCTCCCGACAGGTAAAGGTATCCCTGGCGATTAACAAGCAGGTTCCCGTTTGAGAGGAACAAATGGGCATAGTGCCGGTCGCCAAACTCATTGGCATCGTAGCCATAAACTATCTCATTTTTAAATCCTTCCGGAATGTCCTCAGTAATTCCATAACTATACACAAGCTGGTCCTGCAAATAGCGGCGCTGGGTAAAAGTAATTCCGGTGAGGTAAAAGGTGCTGTTTGAAAAATACTGGCTGGCATTTGGTTCTGGCAACGGTCGCTGAAAATAGGTGCGGTTATAAATCCCGGCCGACAAAACCATTTGCGAATTCTGGTAATGGTCGGGTTTTATCTGGAAACTCCTGCCGCCCCATGCACTTAAAAACGACAAATCCATCGGGGTAATGGTTTGTATGGGGTCGTCATCCAAAATCCGGTCGGTACGATACATTCGCAGGGCAGAACCACCAAACCCCCATTTTATTGAAGGGGTTATAAAAGGTTTATCGATAACCAGGCTAAAGCCCTCTCTTTTATAGGTGTTCATGTATCCGGCAGAAATATCGACGAATTTCCCGTTGATGTTATTGATTTTATAAAACGTTTCAAGTCCTGTATAGGGTTGCCGGTTTAAATGCCCCACAAAACGAAGAGAGATTTCGTGTCCCACACCGAAAATGTTCTGGTTATACAGCTCCAGTGCAGCCGACTTACTGCCGTCAACACCTCCGGAAACCCCAATGGAAAAACGATCCTTGGTAAGCACATGCACTTTTACCAGGCCCGGGTAATCCAAATCCTGTTCCAGCACAATCCGAATATCCTGAATGTAAGGCAACGACCTGATAATGCGTTCATTTTCATACATCAGTTCGGGGTCAACGAAATCACCAACCTTAAACAGCAACATTTTCCCGATGGTGTTCAGGTTCGATTTTGAATGCATTGCATTGGCTGTTTTTTCCACCCACGATTTAGCAGTTCGTGTGGTATCATCAAATGTAGGCCCGAAAACTTCCAGTGGGGTAATCACAATTTCGGAAATAATTTTCCCTTCCATCTGGCTGTAATACTCCAAAGAAAGTGCTTCGCGGTCAACAAACGGACGGGGTGGTGAAACCAGAACATCATAAATTAAGCGTGTAAGTGTTTTTTGCCTGGCCTTATATTCAAGACTGTCGTAAAAATGATCATATTTTTCAGCATGATTATTGGCAGCAATGGTATCTGATTTGTCTGTCTGCGCTTTTAACTGCATCCCGAAAAAAGAAAAAACCAATGCAAAAAAAACCTGTGCTATGCTATTTACAAATGATTTCCACATGTTACCCTTGTATTCTGCATTTGAAAACCGCTCGATTCAAATGGTCCAGAAAAATAATGATTTATACAACTCCAAACAGAAACCGAGGCTGTTAATTTTAGTTAAAGCCGTTTCAAAAATGACGAAAAAAACAAATAAACCCGCACAAAAACCAGCCATCCTTTCGTTTTTCCCTACCCGTATATTCAAAGTTAATTTTATACTTTTGCCTTGTGGGAAAACTTTATAAAATATATAAACGCAACATTTATGGTGTAATTGGTACGCTGGTTTTTCACATCGTGTTGTTTTCGGTTTTCCTTTTGGCCGAGGTTGACATGAAAGGAAGTTTCAGGGAAGAGGAGTTGCTGATTGAATTTCCCGATTTACTGCCCGAAAAAGAGATTTACGAAGATGAAACCGTACAGGATGAAAGCGAACCCATGCCCTCCGAAGCCTCTGCACCGCTGCAGCAAACCCAGAGCAGCCGAACAAATATTGCTTCCAACCGGTTGGCGCAGACCGAGGAATTTTTTGATGAAGATTACCTGCGTGAGGTGGAAGCAGCCAGGCAGCTGGTGTCTGATGTAAGCAACCAATTGTCAAAAGAACCGGTAAAACTCGAAGACATTCAAATGCCCGTTCAGACCACCGAAGGAATGAACCCCGATTCAATCGAAAATGTAATATACACCGGTGAAAGCAACATCGTTTACTATCTGGAAAACCGCTACCATGTAAGGCTTCCCATTCCCGTTTACCTCGCACAGGGAGGTGGGCTGGTTGTGGTTGACATTGCGGTGAACCGGCAGGGACAGGTTATACAGGCTGAGCCACGCCCAAATCCGGCCATCCGCGATGAGCAGATTTTTCTATATGCAAAAGCAGCTGCATCGCGCACTGTCTTCAATGCCGATCAATCGGCACCCGATCCACAAAGGGGAACAATTCATTATACCTTTGTTCCGCAATGAAGTGTTCATAAATAAACAGAATACCTTTAACATGATTTAACAATTTTGGGTTTGCCAAAACAAAAACTGCCGCTATATTTGTGGTACGTTTATTTTCATAAGTTTAGGTTTAGTTAGGTTAGTTAGTTTAATGAGAAAAGGATGGGTTGTTGAGCCCATCCTTCTTCATTTTATAAACATCCATATAAAAAACCGGATTTCACCCCTCAAATTCTAAATTCAATTTTCATATTAATACACTCCCGTAGTTTTTATTTTCACCTAAATTATTTTGCCTTTAAACAATAAAATCAATGTAATTTGAATTAAATTTAGGCCCCTGAAAAGAATAATAAAATGAAGCGGCCTTTTGAAATCCGGATTTTAATTCTATTGCTGATAATTCTTTCCCTCAACGCTTTATACGGCGGAGTTGGTTTTATTCTGAAACCTGATGGCTCTTTAACGGGCATAAACAAAACATGGCTTGAGGATTCTCCGTTTTCAAACTTTTTAATTCCCGGAATTCTGCTTATTCTGTTTTTGGGAATTTTACCCGCCATCGCACTTATTGGTATTTTTTCGAAAAAGCGTATCAGGTTGTTCCACTCATTAAATTGTTTTCCTGAAAAACGCTGGGGCTGGATTTACGCGATTTTCAGCGGAATTGGTGCCAACATTTGGATAATTGTTCAACAGCTTATTACCGGGTACTTTTTTTTGCAGCCAGTAATTGCAGCAGTTGGCATGCTCATTATAATTATCAGTCTTCTGCCGCGGGTTCAAAAATATTTTACAACCGAAACAAATCTTATTCAGTGATTAAATTAATCAGACGCCATGACAAGTTTTAAAAGCCAGGTTTTCAATTTTATGATGCGAAACAGCCATTTGCTTCGCGGAAAACTGAAAAAGGAAACATTCACCATGGATACTTCCATTGAAAAATTCAGGGAAGAGTGCGAAAAAGGTGCAGCCAGGTATGCAAAAATTCCGGAGAACATCCAACTTAAGGAACAAAATATCGAAGGAATTAAATCAGAATGGTTAATTCCGGCCGGGGCAAATCCTGTAAAACTGATTTTATATGTTCATGGTGGTGGCTATGTTTCAGGTTCATGCAGCGACCACCGGGGATTTGTTTCGAAATTTGCTCAATTTACCGGTGTAACAAATCTCATTTTTGAATACCGGTTGGCGCCCGAAAATCTATTCCCGGCAGCGTTGAACGATTCGGTGAAAATATACAAATGGTTGCTGGCTTCGGGATTTCAACCTGAAAATATTCTGATGGCAGGCGAATCGGCAGGCGGCGGATTGTGCCTGGCAACTTTACTTGCATTAAAAGAAAAAAACATTCCCCTGCCCGTTGCTGCCGTTGCCATTTCACCCTGGACCGACCTGACCTGCTCCGGCGAATCGTATAAAACAAAAAACAGATTTTCACCGGCCCCCCTGAACTCATGGGATGTTTTCAGCAATCATTATTGCGGAAGCACGGCTGCAAACCATCCGCTTATTTCGCCGTTATTCGGCGATTTAAAAGGGCTGCCACCGCTTTTTATCAATTCAGCAGTCAATGATGAATTGTTTGACGATGGAGAAAAATTCAGCATAAAAGCAAAAAACGAAGGTGTGGATGTTACCTTCAGGGCAGGCATTGGAATGGTTCACTGTTACCCTTTGCTGGCTCCCATGTTCCCTGAGGCCACTGAAGCAATGAATGAAATTGTGGAGTTTGTGAGATACCAATTTAAAAGATGACAAACAAAATTATTCACCAAATTCGCCAGGCCCTCATCGAAAACAGCGATGAAAAAACAAGCAATGAAAAAAGAATAATTTCCGAAATAAAACCTGAATGGAATTTGAGCCAGTGTTTTTCATAATATATGGTCCAATGTCGTTTAGTTAAGAAAGGAATATCAGTAGTAGCAATGGGAACACCCTTCGACTACGCTCAGGGTGACGGTCAGACTGAGCGTAGTCGAAGTCTGGATTCACTAACTAAACGACATTGATATATGGTCTCAAAAAATTGAATTTTCCAGAAAAACTGACATCTGTCATTTTTTTCCTATATTTGGTAGGCTATAGAACTTTTGATTAGAAAAAAAAGCAAAAAATTAAAAAACCAAAATATTGACTGCCGGAACTTTTCCGGGTTTTTATTGTTAATTTTTGTGTGTTTTCAGGTGAATAATATTAAAAAAAGAATACAAATATGTTCGATTCAGACTTAATTAAAACAGTTTATGCTCAATTACCCGAAAAGGTAAAAAAAGCCAAAGAAAAACTCAACCGCCCGCTTACCTACGCCGAAAAAATCCTTTATTCTCACCTGTTTGAAACGCAGGCACTGGAAGTTTTCGGGCGAGGCAAAGATTATGTGGATTTTGCACCCGACAGGGTTGCCATGCAGGATGCCACAGCCCAGATGGCCTTATTGCAGTTTATGAATTCAGGTAAAGAAACTACAGAAGTGCCGTCAACTGTACATTGCGACCACCTTATTCAGGCACAGGTTGACGGAAAAACCGACCTTAACGTGGCGTTTAATGCCAATAAAGAAGTGTTCGACTTTCTTGAATCGGTATCCAACAAATATGGAATCGGTTTCTGGAAACCCGGCGCCGGAATTATACACCAGGTTGTGCTGGAAAACTATGCATTCCCGGGAGGGATGATGATTGGTACCGACTCACACACACCCAACGCGGGCGGACTGGGAATGGTTGCCATTGGAGTTGGAGGCGCCGATGCCGTTGACGTGATGGCAGGTATGGCCTGGGAGTTGAAAATGCCAAAACTCATTGGAGTAAAACTCACCGGAAAACTGAACGGCTGGACTGCACCAAAAGACATTATTCTGAAAGTAGCCGGAATTCTTACTGTAAAAGGGGGCACCGGGGCTATCATTGAATATTTTGGCGAAGGTGCCGAATCGCTTTCTGCCACAGGAAAAGGAACTATTTGCAACATGGGAGCCGAAGTGGGCGCTACCACCAGCCTGTTTGCCTACGACGAAAGCATGGAGCGCTACCTGAAAGCCACCGGCAGAACCGAAGTAGCTGAAATGGCAAGCGGTTTAAAAGATTTGCTTTCGCCTGACCCTGAGGTTTATCAAAATCCTGAAAAATATTACGACCAGCTTATTGAGATTAACCTTACGGAGTTGGAACCCCACATAAACGGACCATTCACTCCCGACCTGGCAACACCGGTTTCAAAAATGAAAGAAACCTCAGAAAAAAATGGCTGGCCACTCGACGTTTCTGTAGGCTTGATCGGAAGTTGCACCAACTCCTCTTATGAAGATATTTCACGCGCTGCTTCCATTGCCAAACAAGCTGTTGACAAAGGGTTAAAAGCCAAATCGGAATTCACCATAACACCTGGTTCTGAACAGGTTCGTTATACCATCGAACGCGACGGCTACATTGATATTTTCGAACAAATGGGAGGCAAAGTTTTTGCAAATGCCTGTGGTCCATGTATTGGCCAGTGGGCGCGCCCAGGGGCAGATAAAAACGAAAAAAATACCATTGTGCATTCGTTTAACCGGAATTTCTCGAAACGAAACGATGGCAACCCGAATACCCATGCTTTTGTAACTTCTCCTGAACTGGTAACGGCATTGGCTATTTCGGGCAGGCTTGATTTTGACCCGGTAAACGATACACTCACCAACGAAAAAGGGGAAGCCGTTAAACTGAACCCGCCAACCGGTTTTGAGCTTCCGGTTAAAGGTTTCGATGTAAAAGACCCGGGATACCAGGCACCTTCAAAAGATGGTTCAAAAATACCGGTAGCTGTTGATCCCAATTCCAACAGGCTGCAACTGCTCGAACCGTTTGAACCCTGGGACGGACAAAACATAACCGGAGCCAAACTGCTGATTAAGGCACTGGGAAAATGCACCACCGACCACATTTCAATGGCAGGTCCCTGGTTGCGGTATCGGGGACACCTCGACAATATTTCCAATAACCTGCTTATTGGAGCTGTAAATGCTTTCAATAAAGAATCGAATAAAGTTAAAAATCAGCTTACCGGAGAATACGGTGAAGTTCCCAAAGTTCAGCGGGCATACAAGGCTGCCGGAATACCAACCCTAATTGTTGGCGATCACAACTACGGCGAAGGGTCTTCGCGCGAACATGCAGCGATGGAACCAAGGCATTTGGGAGTTCGTGCGGTCATCGTTAAATCATTCGCCCGCATTCACGAAACCAACCTGAAAAAGCAGGGAATGCTGGCACTTACATTCGATAACGAAGCAGACTACGACCGGATTAAAGAAGGTGACACCTTCAATTTCACAGATCTGGATGCTTTTGCTCCAGGTAAGCAAATAACTCTGGAAGTCGTTCATTCAGATGGTTCGAAACATACAATAAAACTGAACCACACATACAATGCCCAGCAAATAGAATGGTTTAAAGCCGGATCGGCACTTAATCTGATAAAAAAACAAAATTAAAAGAGACAATATATGCAAAAAATTAAAGTACAAACCCCCGTGGTAGAACTCGATGGTGATGAGATGACGCGGGTAATCTGGAGTTTTATTAAAGAGAAACTGATTTTGCCCTATCTTGATATCGATTTAAAATATTACGATTTGGGGATGGAAAGCCGCGATTCAACCGATGACCAGATAACAATAGACGCAGCTCATGCCATTCAAAAATACGGTGTTGGCGTTAAATGTGCCACAATTACTCCTGATGAAGTTCGTGTGGAAGAATTCGGACTGAAACACATGTGGAAATCGCCCAATGGCACCATCCGCAATATCCTGGGAGGAACCGTTTTTCGCGAACCTATCCTCATTAAAAATATTCCCCGTTTGGTTCCGGGATGGAAAAAACCCATCTGCATTGGCCGTCATGCTTTTGGCGACCAGTACCGGGCCACCGATTTTGTAACCAAAGGAAAAGGAAAACTGACCATCTCTTTTACTCCCGACGACGGAAGCGAACCCATTTCACACGAAGTGTATCATTTTGAAGGCGATGGTGTGGCCATGGCCATGTACAACACCGACGAGTCTATTTACGGTTTTGCCCGTTCGTGCATGAATCAGGCAATCCAGAAAAAATGGCCGCTTTACATGTCAACCAAAAACACCATTCTGAAAAAATACGACGGCCGTTTTAAAGATATTTTTCAGGAAGTATTTGAAACCGAATACAAGGAAAAATTTGAAGAAATTGGCATTACCTACGAACACCGTTTAATTGACGATATGGTTGCCGCAGCCTTGAAATGGGAGGGCGGATTTGTGTGGGCATGTAAAAATTATGACGGCGATGTACAAAGTGACACTGTTGCACAGGGATTTGGCTCGCTGGGCCTCATGACCTCTACATTGGTTACACCTGACGGAAAAACGATGGAAGCCGAAGCGGCTCATGGAACGGTTACCCGTCATTTCAGGCAGCACCAGCAGGGAAATCCAACTTCAACAAATCCCATTGCTTCCATTTTTGCCTGGACCCGTGGACTGGAATTCCGGGGAAAACTGGACGAAAACCAGAAATTGGTGAACTTTGCCAATGCTTTGGAACAAGTCTGCATTGAAACCGTAGAATCAGGGAAAATGACAAAAGACCTGGCGCTCATCATCCACGGAAAAAATCTGAAGGAAGAACATTACCTCACCACACAGGGATTCCTGGAAGCGCTGGATGAAAATCTGCAGAAAAAACTGGGTGTATGAAATGAATAAAATAAAAATCATAAATGGAAAGCTTAAAGTTCCCGACCAACCGGTTATTCCTTTTATTGAAGGAGACGGAATTGGAAAGGATATCACCAGCCCATCGCAAAGGGTGATTGATGCCGCAGTTGCTAAAGCATACAGTGGAAAACGGGAAATTGCCTGGAAAGAGGTGCTTGCCGGTGACAAAGCTTTCCGAAAAACCGGAAATTACCTGCCGGATGAAACCATTGAGGCATTTAAGGAATACCTGGTGGGAATTAAAGGTCCGTTGCAAACACCGGTTGGTGAAGGAATCCGATCTTTAAATGTCGCACTTCGCCAGATACTCGATCTGTTCGTTTGCCTGCGCCCGGTGCGGTGGTTTAAGGGTGTCCCCTCACCCATCCGTTATCCATCGCTGGTGGATATGCACATTTTCCGCGAAAATACCGAAGACATTTATGCAGGAATTGAATATATGACCGGTGAATTGGAAGCACAAAAACTACGCGACTTTTTGATTAACGAGATGGGGGTTGATAAAATCCGGTTTCCCGAAACCTCTTCATTTGGAATTAAACCCGTTTCAAAAGAAGGCTCCGAAAGACTGATACGTGCGGCCATTCAATATACCATTCACCGGGAATTGCCTTCGGTTACAATGGTCCATAAAGGGAACATTATGAAATTTACCGAAGGGGCCTTTAAAAATTGGGGATACGATTTAGCTGAAAGGGAATTTGGCAACCAGACTTTTACCTGGCGTCAATATGAAAAAATAAGGGATGAAAAAGGCCGGCTCGATGCCGACAATGCCCTGGAAGAAGCACAAAAGGCTGGTAAAGTTATTATTAAAGATGTCATTACTGATGCCTTTTTGCAGGAATCGCTGTTGAAACCTTACAACCATTCGGTGATTGCCACTATGAACCTGAACGGCGATTACATCTCCGATCAGTTGGCAGCCATGGTGGGCGGTATTGGCATTTCACCCGGCGCCAATATCAACTATTTGAGCGGTTTTGCCATTTTTGAAGCTACTCACGGCACTGCCCCCGATATTGCCGGTTCAGGGAAAGCCAATCCCAGCTCGCTTATCCTCTCGGGTGTAATGATGCTTGAATACCTGGGTTGGTACGAAGCTGCCGAGCATGTATATGATGCTTTGGAGCATGTTTTTGCCAAACGCAAAGTAACCTCCGATCTGTTTGCACAAATGGAAGGCGCCAAACTACTTACCACATCGGCATTTGCAGACGAAATCATAAAAAATATACATTGAAATAATTCATTAAAAATTAAAATAAATTAAAAAGTATGGAATACATTAAGTACCGTTTTTTTCAAAAAGCAAGCAAATGCTCCAAAGAATTTCAGCGGATAAAAAAAGAACATTCCGACAAAGTAATTGCACAGGTAACCCTCGGTCAGGTTTTTTCAGGAATGAAAGGCATTCCGTTGCTGGTTACCGATACCTCGAAACTGGACCCCAATGAGGGAATCCGGTTCAAAGGATATTCAATACCTGAGCTGCGTGAAAAACTGCCAAAAATTTCTCCCGACGGAGAACCGCTTCCTGAGGGATTATTCTACCTGATGCTGATTGGAGAAATCCCAACTCAGGAAGACGTTATGAATTTATCGAAAGACTTTGCCACAAGGGCACATGTCCCTCAGCACGTTTTCGATGTTATTGATGCCATGCCGAAAAACTCACGGCCAATGACCCAGTTCAGCGCTGCCATTTTATCCATGGCTACCGAATCCATTTTTCAAAAGGCTTACCGTGCGGGTGTAAACAAAAAATATTTCTGGGATTCAACCTACGAAGACGTGATGAACCTTATTGCCCGCCTGCCGCACATTGCTGCTTATATTTACCGGCGAAATTTTTACAACGACAAACACATTGAGCCAAATCCGCGCCTCGACTGGGCAGGTAACCTGGCACACATGATGGGCTACGATTCGGAAGATATCCACCGCCTTTTCCGGTTGTACATGGTAATTCATGCCGACCACGAAGGTGGAAATGTTTCAGCTCACACTGCCCATTTGGTAGGTTCAGCGCTTAGTAACTCATACTATGCCTATGCAGCAGCAATGACCGGACTTGCAGGCCCCTTGCACGGATTTGCAAACCAGGATGTGATACACTGGATGTTCCAGATGATGGAAGACCTGGACACTGAAACGCCCACCGATGAGCAGGTTGCAGAATATATTAAACAAACCTTGGAAGAAGGAAGGGTAATTCCAGGATATGGACATGCCGTTCTGCGTAAAACCGACCCGAGATTTACCGCTCAACAGGAGTTTGCAGAAAAATACATTAAAGACGACCCGATGATAAACCTGGTGAACCAGCTGTACCGTGTTGTTCCGCCAATTCTTTCCAATATTGGTAAAATTCAGAACCCATGGCCTAATGTGGACGCTTTCAGCGGTTCATTACTTTACCATTACGGAATTAAGGAATACACTTTCTACACCGTATTGTTTGGGGTTTCAAGGGCACTGGGTGTTCTGGCTTCGCTTACCAACGACCGCGTTTACGGAATGCCTATCGAACGGCCCACCTCCCATCCGCTGGAATGGTTCCGCAACCAGGTGGACGAAGAAAGCAAAGAAAAATGCTGAATTTTGAGTACACATCAAGCAAAAAGCCGGTTATTTACCGGCTTTTTGCTTGATATGCAGGAATTTTTAAAAAAAATAAAGGATTAAAATTTAACCAGTTTCCCTTTTTGAAAAGGTTCATAGCCTTTAACCAGCACATAAAAATACATTCCCTTTGGAAGCGATTCAGCCCCAATGCCAAGGGTTTGCTCGCCTTGGGTTATGCTCAGTTCATGCTCGTCAACCAAAGCGCCGTTCAGGTTATACAGCCGGAACCGTATGCTAAAACTGTGTTCCGAAGCCACATCCAGATTAATGACGGAATAAACCGGATTGGGGTAAACAGAAACTTCGAACCCTTCAACGACAGGTGGCAAAATACCGCCGCAGTTTCCGGGCAGATTGGCATCGAGCCACCACAACCGGTTCTCAATCCACTTTTTCATCCAGTTCATTTCAGACTGATGCGTTGAGGCCACGTAATAATTGGGCCATACGTACTGCCCCAAAACCGGCCACCGCTCAAAATTACGGTTTACTGCGTCTCCCATTGCATTTACAAGACTATCGGCCACGTCAAAAATTCGTGCATCCGACCAGTGTGTTTCACGCAAGGTATTCCACCGGCACTTCATTAAATTTACAAAAGCAGTATCGGCCCATAAACCTTTCCACCAGAAAGGATTTCCCCACCCGTCGCCTTCCATTCTCTGATCGAGCTGGAATCCATGCTCAAGCCAGGCATTGTGGTAATCGGCATTTCCGAAAGCCAGATTAAAATCCCAAATTGGCCCGGCTTTCAGCTTACCGTTTTTGTCTTTGTGCAAAAAAGTGCTTAAACGGTAGGCATCCACATTCTTAGTGAGTTCACTAACTAAAATATAATCAGCAAACGAGGTAAGGTCGATATACTCGGCGTAGCTACCGGGGCCTTCAAACTTTTTAGAATAAACTGCATATTCAAAAGCTTTGATGTAGTTTTGAATATAGGCTTTTTGTTCAGGAACAATTATGTCGTCGGCAGGCACCTCGTACTGGTAAAAAGTTGAATTTCCATTCGGATTCCTGTATTGAGAATACCAGCCATTCCCTCCGCTTCCGGTTGTTTTGTCAATTTTCACGATATACCCACCGGTTAAATCCTCTCCATCGGTTTCATCGGGATTCAGTTTGGCAATATCTACACGAACCTTGTCGCGTTTTATCTTTTCCATCAGCACATAAATACCCTGGTACCTGTTATTCAGAAATAGTTCCACAAACCTGACACGCGACGCATATCTTCCCAGCGGTTTAGCCAGTGAAAAAATTAACGCATTCCTAATAAGCGACTTATCGGAATAAGGGCCGTAAAAAATCCAGTCTTCCTCTTCGGGCAGGCCAAGTAGCGGAAAATCGATATCCAATCCTGTTTCGTTGCAGGTTTCAAAACCGTAAGATTTTTTGGGAAACATTTGGGAAGACGAACCGCGTATTTCAATGGTGATAAATCCATCGTAGTGGTTAAACGGGTCGCGGGTACTGTTCATTTCACCAGATGTTTTCCAAACGATTCCCATTTTTGCCGGAATTTTTGGGTCATCGGGGATTTCTCTTCCGTTGGTATCGATAAAAACCAGTGGCAAGGACGAGGAAAAATGCCTGTCCTGGGCAACTGAAAATAAGGTGATAAAAATCAACGTGATAATATAAACTGCTTTCCTGAACATCACACAGCACCCTTAAAAAGAATTATCCCGAAAGAATCCGGGATAATTCAAACTCATTTATAAAATAAATATTCTTTATAACTCTCTAATCCAGATGTTTTTAAAGCTAACCGGATTACCATGATCCTGCAAAATGATGCTCCCCGGGCCGTGTTTTTTAATGTTGTATTCAGGAAGGCCAATGTATTCTGTTGGTCCTCTGACGCTATAATTGTTCTGTACCAGTATGCCGTTGTGCAAAACGGTTACCTTCGGTGGTGTAAAATAGGTACCGTCATCATTAAAGCGGGGAGCTGTGTAAATAATATCATACGTTTGCCATTCACCCGGAGGTTTACAGGCATTAACCAACGGTGCCTGCTGCTTGTAAACACTTGCAGCCTGCCCGTTACGGTAAGTACGGTTGTCGTAGTTGTCGAGAATTTGCACTTCGTACCGTTCCTGCAAAAATACGCCGCTGTTGCCGCGTCCCTGGCTTGTTCCAACAACCTCAGAAGGAGAACGCCACTCAATATGCAATTGAAAATCTTCAAAAACCCGTTTCGTTTTAATAATGCCTTTGCCCCGCACAACGGTAACACATCCATCTTCCACTTTCCATTCAGGTTCTTCCCCGTTAGCATTGGTCCATTCGCGTCCAATATCAACGCCATCGAATAAAACAATGGCATCCGAAGGTGCATCCATGGGCGTTGCACCGGGAGTAATCACCGGCACTTCCGGGTCCCAGATTTCAGTCATTTCGGGCTTCATCGGCATGGGGCCGTCAGTTTGTGCAAAAACTCCAAATGCTGTAAATAACAGCAGAATAGAAATAATTCCTGTTTTTCTCATTTTTTGATTTTTTTATTTAGTCTATAATTATTTATAATAAATTATTCTCCACTTTTAAGTATAATCTCGTTCACCAACCTTTCACTTATTCGAAAATCTGTTTTTTTAATATCGTCCAAAATTTCTGTCACCGAATCAATTAAACCTTTTTCTTTGGCAACAATCAATATGCCTAATGTTCCTGTATATTTTATTCTTAATTGTTTTGCTTCGCGTCTGGCTTTGTAATCATCAATGATTAACAAAGGATTTTCTATTTCAATAAATTCAGGAATGGCCTTTTCAAATTCATCTGCAACAATCTGAGTAATCGTTAGCTTTCCAAAAACTGTTTTTAACAATTCAAGTTTGCCCAGTTTTTCAAGCAGAATAAGACAACTTGTATCAGATATTATAATCCCGGGCATTTTTCATATCATTATCCAGTTCAGACAAAGGAAAATTGAAAATGGATACCTCATAGTCGCCTAAAATTTCCATAAAAGCCCTTTTCGACAATCCTACCATTTCTGCCGCCTGGCCTAATGTTAATTTTCCCTTTTCATACAACATGGATGCAAGAAGCATTTTAGCCTCCCTGTCATCCAAATCAACCGTTTCCGGTATTGTAAACTGAATTGTTTTCATTTTGCCCTTCTTTTTAAATATTTTAACCGACTGGATTTCCAAATCAATAAATCCCTTAAATTCTTTCCAACCAGTATCTTTGCCCAAAAATAACAAAAATATCAGGCTACAGTCCCAGTTCCTCCATTATTGCCTCAATTTTGGCATCGGCCGTTTTCTCTGCTTCATCAAAATCAGCGCGCGATTTCAGTTCGCCTTTTACTTCGAAATAGAATTTGATTTTAGGTTCGGTTCCTGATGGCCTTACAGAGATTTTTGTTCCCCTCTTTGTAAAAAATTGCAACACATTCGAGGTAACCTTCTGGTCAATTTTCTTTTCTTCACCGGTAATCAGGTTTTTGGCAGTCAGATTAGAATAATCTTTTACCCATTCCACGGGAGAACCACCCAATTCCAGTGGCGGGTTATTCCGAAAATCACTCATCATTTTCTGAATTTCATCGGCTCCCGATTTTCCCGGGCGCATAACAGAAATTGTTTTTTCTTTGGAAAACCCGTATTCCAGATAAATATCCTGAAGAAGTTCGTAAAGTGTTTTACCGTTGTCGATGGCCCAGGCTGCAATTTCGGCCATTAGTGCGCAGGATGAAACAGCATCTTTATCGCGCACAAAGTCGGCAGGCATAAATCCAAAGCTTTCTTCTCCCCCGCCAATGTATTTTTTCTTTCCTTCAAGATCGCGGATTACTTCGGCAATAAACTTAAAACCAGTGTAAACATCGTAGTAGTCGATGCTGTTTTTGCGGGCGATTTCGGCAATCAACTCTGTAGAAACAATGGTTTTTACAATAAATTCGTTGCCCTTTATTTTCCCGGCCTCCTTCATTTTGGTAATGATGTAATAAATGAAAATGAGAGCAGTTTGGTTGCCGTTAACAATAATGTATTTTCCCTTATCGTTTTTCACGGCAACTCCCAGCCGGTCACCATCGGGGTCGCTGGCCATAACCAAATCGGCATCTGTTTCTTCCGCCTTTTTTATGGCCATTGCCATAGCTGCAACATCTTCCGGATTAGGAGAAACTACAGTAGGAAAATCGCCGCTCACCACATCCTGTTCCGGAACATTGATGATGTTGGTAAAGCCAAAAATACGTAGCGCTGCAGGCACCAGTTTTACAGTGGTTCCATGAATGGGTGTAAACACAATTTTCATGTCTTTGTGCCGCTCCACAACATCGGGCGAAATGGAAACTGTTTTAACCTTTTCAAGAAATTTCCGGTCCATTTCTTCGCCCATAATTTCAATCAGGTTATCTGGTCCGTCAAACTTAATGTCGTCAACCTTAACTTTTGAAACCTCGTTCACGATATTCACGTCGTGCGGTGCAACAATCTGCGAGCCGTCGTCCCAGTATGCTTTGTAGCCGTTGTATTCTTTCGGGTTATGCGACGCTGTGAGAATGATTCCGCTCTGGCAGCCCAGTTCCCTTATGGCAAACGAAAGTTCGGGTGTAGGTCTCAAATCTTCGAATAAATACGCTTTAATTCCATTGGCTGCAAATACTTTTGCACTGCTTTCGGCAAAAGTCCGGCTGTTGTTGCGGCAGTCGTGCCCAATGGCTACTTTTATCTGAGGTAATTCTGCAAAGTTTTTTTTCAGGTAATTGCAAAGTCCCTGGTTTGCAGCACCAATGGTGTATTTATTTACCCGGTTGGTTCCTGCGCCCATAATGCCGCGAAGTCCTCCTGTCCCGAATTCGAGATTTTTATAAAAAGAATCAATCAACTCGGTTGGGTCTTCAGCATCCAGCATGCGTTTTACCTCTTTCCGTGTTTCTTCATCGTAGGTTTCCGAAAGCCATTCCTGTGCTTTTTCCCGAACCTGTTTCAATAACTCTTTATTTTCCATGGTATTATTTCATTTGAGTTTATTTATGCAATTTTTCAAGCTGTCTTTCCAGTAAGGTATTTCAAGATTAAAAGTAGCTTTTATTTTCGATTTATTCAATACACTGTAATGGGGCCTTTTGGCAGCGGTTGGAAATTCTTCCGACAAAACGGGGACTACTTTACAGGCCATTCCGGCTGTTTCAAAAATACTTTTGGCAAAATCGTACCAGCTGGCCACTCCTTCGTTGGAATAATGGTAAATGCCCGGCAAACAGTCAGCAGGATTAGTCTTCCAGGTTTCAATGATGATAAAAACAGCCTTGGCCAGGTCTTCGGCATAGGTTGGCGTACCTGTCTGGTCGAATACCACTTTGAGCAGATCACGTTCCTGTCCGAGCCGAAGCATGGTTTTTACAAAATTATTTCCATAAGATGAATAAAGCCACGATGTTCGGATAACAACTGAACTTTCGTAGTTTTGGAAGCAACGCTCTTCTCCTTCCCGCTTGGTTTTACCGTAAACTCCCTGCGGACTTACGGGATCGGTTTCGCTGTATGGAGTAAAACCTTTCCCGTTAAAAACATAATCGGTGGAAATATGAATAAAACCGGCATTAACCGCCTTTGCCGCTTTTGCGAGAAATCCCGGTGCAACGGCATTGATTGTCCTGGCGTTTTCAGCATCGGTTTCGGCTTTGTCAACTGCGGTGTAGGCAGCACAGTTTACAATAAAATCAGGATTAGCATCCCTAACGTATTTCCCAACAGCCTCTTCCTGTGAAATATCGAGTGAATCGACATCGGAAAAAAGAAACTGCCACCCGGGATAGTGGACCGAGAGTGCTTTTAATTCGTTGCCCAGTTGCCCGTAGGCGCCGGTAATCACAATCTTCATCAGCTGTTAAATTTAAAATTCATTTCTGCCTCATCAAACAGCGGCGCATTTCTGTCTTTTTCGGAAACCAACGGCGCACTATTCCCCAGTTTCCAGTCAATGCCCAGCCCGGGGTCATTCAGATTTATCGAACGTTCTGATTCGCGGTTGTAGTAATTATCGCACTTATAGGAAAAAACTGCCGTTTCGCTCAAAACTGAAAACCCATGAGCAAAGCCCCGGGGAATAAACAATTGTTTTTTCGATTCGCCGTTGAGTTCGAGCCCAAACCACTGACCAAAAGTGGGTGAACCTTTACGCAAATCAACAGCCACATCAAAAACGCTGCCTTCGATAACACGTACCAGCTTTGCCTGCGCCCAGGGTGCAAGCTGGTAATGCAAACCACGCACTACTCCCCTAACCGATTTCGATTCATTATCCTGAATAAAAACAGATTCAATTCCCGCTTTTCTGTACCGTTCTTCATGCCACGATTCAAAAAAATAGCCTCTTGAGTCGGCATGAACATGGGGTTCGATAACAAGCAGACCCGGTATATGTGTTTCAGTAATTTTCATAAAAGATTAAAAGGAGTAAATTTGTTTTTCAGCCAGCCGTAGCAGGTATTCACCGTATTGATTTTTACTGAGTGGCTCTGCAAGCTCAATCAATTGCTCCCTGGAAATGAAACCCATTTTATAAGCAATTTCTTCGATGCACGACACTTTCAGTCCCTGGCGCTGCTCAATGGTTGCAATAAAATTAGATGCCTGCAAAAGGCTGTCGTGTGTACCGGTATCGAGCCAGGCAAAACCGCGCCCGAGCAATTTCACATTCAACCGGTTTTCTTCCAGGTAAAGGCGGTTCAGGTCGGTAATTTCCAGTTCGCCACGGGCCGAAGGGTCGAGACTTTTGGCCTTTTCAACCACATCGTTCGAGTAAAAATACAACCCTGTTACAGCATAGTTCGATTTGGGTTTCTGAGGTTTTTCTTCAATTGAAATCACTTTTCTGTCATCATTAAACTCCACCACACCATACCGTTGCGGGTCGTTCACATAATAACCAAAAACGATGGCGCCATCCTCCAGTCTGGCAGATTCTTCCAAAATACTTCGGAAATTATAGCCGTAAAAAATATTATCGCCCAGTATCAGGCATACATTATCGTTGCCGATAAACTCTTCACCCAAAATAAAAGCCTGTGCCAGGCCATCGGGTGAAGGCTGAATTTTATATGAAATTTTAAGACCGAGTTGCTCACCGGTGCCAAAAAGTTCCTCATACAGTTTAATATCGGTTGGGGTTGAAATAATCAGTATTTCGCGCATACCGGCAAGCATTAAAACCGACAACGGATAGTAAATCATTGGTTTGTCATACACCGGAATAATCTGTTTCGAAATCGACCGGGTTATCGGATAGAGCCGTGTTCCGGCGCCACCTGCAAGAATAATTCCCTTCATGCCATTTGGTTTAAAATTCAAAAATGAAATCCAAAATTAATAAAATAAAACAGCCCGCCACAAATCAATCCGAAATATCCTTCGCTCACCCTTATTTTCAGAAAAAGAATGTAACCTGAATGTCAAACTGTTGAAATAAAATACTGAAAACCTTTGAAATAAGTGAATTAAGTTATATTTTTGCGCGCGTTTTATACATATAATAATGTCTAACTTATTAATTTATTAAGAATTACATGACTGAAAAGAAAAATGAAAAAGTAGAACAGGAAGCTCCGGAAGTAACCGAAGCACCCGTTCAGGAAGAAAAACAGACAGAGGTAAAGTCTGAAGAAAAAACTCCCGAAACAAAAGAAGCCCCCCAGGCAAAAGAAACTACCAACGAACCTGAAGAAGAGGTTTCTGAAACTCCGGAAGCAAAGGATTCAACCGAAAAAGAAGAAGTAAAAGAGGAAGAGCCAAAAGCTGAACCTGAAGCTCAGGCTGAACCTGAAGCAGAAAAAACGGAAGAAAATTTGACCGAAGAAAAGGAAGAAACCAAAGAAGAAACTGCACCCGAGACGGTTGAGGCAAAAGCAGAAGAAACAACCGAAGAAGAGGGTGAATTTGACTGGGAAAGCCTTGAAGCCGGATTAGACTCATATTCGGACAAACAAAGGGCCGACCTGGAAAAAATGTACGACAATACCCTGAACACGGTAACCGAAAAAGAAGTACTGGAAGGCACTGTTATTGCGTTGAACAAACGCGAAGTGGTGGTTGACATCGGTTACAAATCAGACGGTATTGTTAGCTTGAACGAATTCCGCTACAACCCCGAATTGAAAGTGGGTGATAAAGTGGACGTTTACATCGAAAGCCTGGAAGACAAGAAAGGACAAATGATTCTTTCGCACAAAAAGGCAAGGGCAACCCGCTCATGGGATCGTGTAAACGAATCGCTTGAGAAAGATGAAATCATCAAAGGGTACATTAAGTGCCGTACCAAAGGCGGAATGATTGTAGATGTATTTGGCATCGAAGCATTCCTGCCCGGCTCGCAGATTGATGTTAAACCCATCCGCGACTACGATGTGTTTGTAGGAAAAACCATGGAATTCAAGGTAGTGAAAATCAACCATGAATACCGTAACGTTGTGGTATCTCACAAAGCATTGATTGAAGCAGAACTCGAGCAACAGAAAAAAGAGATTATTGCCAAACTCGAAAAAGGCCAGGTACTGGAAGGAACTGTTAAGAATATAACTTCCTACGGTGTATTTATGGACCTTGGCGGCGTTGACGGACTGATTCACATCACCGACCTGTCATGGGGCCGCATTTCACACCCCAGCGAAATCGTGGAACTGGATCAGAAACTGAACGTGGTAATTCTCGATTTCGACGACGACAAAAAACGCATTGCCCTTGGGTTGAAACAGCTTACGCCACATCCGTGGGATAAACTGGACGAAGAACTGAAGGTAGGCGACAAAGTAAAAGGGAAAGTGGTTGTATTGGCCGACTACGGCGCATTTGTTGAAATTGCACCCGGAGTTGAAGGTCTTATCCACGTTTCAGAAATGTCGTGGAGCCAGCACCTGCGCAGTGCACAAGACTTCCTGAAAGTAGGCGACGAGGTGGAAGCCGTAATTCTGACGCTCGACCGCGAAGACAGGAAAATGTCGTTGGGCATGAAGCAGTTGAAAGACGATCCATGGGAGAAAATTGAAGACAACTACGGCGTTGGCACAAAACACAAAGCCATTGTACGTAACTTCACCAACTTTGGTGTGTTTGTTGAAATTACCGAAGGCGTTGACGGGTTAATCCATATTTCGGACCTGAGCTGGACGAAAAAAATCAAACATCCGTCGGAGTTCACTTCCATTGGCGAAGAAATTGAAGTGGTTGTTCTCGACATCGACACCGAAAACCGTCGTTTGAGCCTTGGACACAAGCAACTGGAAGAAAACCCATGGGATGTTTTCGAAACCATTTTCACCACCGATTCCATTCACGAAGGAACCGTTATCGATCTGATGGACAAAGGTGCTGTAGTTGCTCTGCCGTATGGTGTTGAAGGTTTTGCCACACCACGTCATCTGGTTAAGGAAGATGGAACGCAGGCCAAACAGGATGAAAAACTGGACTTCAAAGTTATTGAGTTCAACAAGTCGGCCAAGCGAATCATTGTTTCGCACTCCAGGGTATTTGAAGATGTTAAACGTGGCGAAGAAACTTCGAAACGCAAGTCGCAGGCCCGTTCGTCTAAAAAAGCAGTGAAAGCGGTTAACGACAACATCGAAAAAACCACACTGGGCGATATTTCTGATTTGGCTGCGCTGAAATCTCAGCTGGAGAAAAGCGAGAAGAAAAAGAAAGAGGAGAAAAAAGAAGACGGCGAAAAATAAAAACGAATCCGGCAATTATTTAACCGGAATTTCGTAAATTGTGGCATGTCAACTGAAATTCTTAAAAAAACGGACCATACCCTTGTAAAGGTGCTGTCCGAAAAACTCGATACGAATACAGCGCCGGCTTTAAAGTCGGAACTGATATTGCTGAACAACAATGGTGAAAAAAACATTGTACTCGACCTGAGTAATAGCAAATACTGTGACTCGTCGGGTTTGCGCTCTGTTCTGGTTGGAAACCGTTTATGCGAAGATGCCATCGGCACCTTCATCGTTTGCGGACTTCAACCCGACGTGGAACATCTGATTCGCATTTCGATGCTCCATACTGTTTTACTGATTACAAAAACAGCTGAAGAAGCTGAACATTTACTGAAAAAAAAGAAGGAATTGTAAGTGGAAATGCCTTTTGAATTAACCATTCTGGGAAGCAGTTCTGCTATACCTACTTCTGAAAGATACCCAACCGCTCAGGTGCTGAATGCACTTGGGCGGTTTTTTTTAATCGACTGCGGCGAAGGAACCCAGATTCAGATCCGGCGGCAAAAAATCGGTTTTGGAAAAATCAAACACATTTTCATTTCTCACCTCCACGGCGATCATTACTACGGCTTAATCGGCCTCATTTCCACCTTCAACCTGCTCGGGTTAAAAAACGACATCCACATTTATTCTCCCTCGCAACTTAAAGACATCATTCAGCCACAACTCGATTTTTTAAAGGGCGATTTGCAGTTTAAGGTGATTTTTCATCCGCTCAATTTTAAAAAGCCGCAGCTAATCTATGAAGACAGAAGAGTCGAAGTAGTTTCATTTCCGTTGAAGCACAGCATCAATTGCTGCGGATTTTTATTCAGGGAAAAAGAAAAAGAAGCCAACATAAAAAAGGAATATATTCAACAGTATAATATTCCCATTGCACAAATTGTAAAAATTAAACAGGGAGCCGATTTTATTACCGAGACAGGGGAAACCATTCCGCACGAAGTATTGACCACTCCTCCTCCATCGCCCCGGTCGTATGCCTTTTGTTCCGATACGGCATTTCATCCGCCGGTAACCGAGGTAATAAAGAACGTAAATCTGTTGTACCACGAAGCCACATTTACCGAAGAACTGCGCGACTGGGCAGATAAAACATACCACTCGACTGCGCTCGATGCTGCTAAAATTGCTCAAATGGCCGATGTAGGAAAACTGATTATTGGGCATTTTTCGTCGCGTTATAAAACAACAGAACCTTTTTTAGCGGAAGCCAGAACAGTTTTTCAAAACACCGAAGTTGTTGTTGACGGAAAAACCTATGTTATAGGCAATAAACTGCATTAAAAAGCGTTGCACCGTGTTAAACACCTCAACTATTTTTCTTCAAAAAATCTTAAAACCCTTCAATAAGTACATAACCCTGAATCCCTGCGGGTGAAGTTCAATCCCGATATCGGGAACTCGTCGCTGGGTCTTGCAGACCGCTCAGACTCCTATTTATTAACGGCTGGTTTTTATTTATTTTTAAGTACTTAGGTTTTCCAAAATTTCAAAATTATTTTCTTTGTTCGCAGAGTTATTTACTATTTCTTGCCAGTCAGAGTTATCTACATAAGATATTTGATTTGTTTGCTTGTTTCTGATTATTAAATCTTTTTTAATAACCATTAAGTCAATAAGTTTTAAAGCAATACCAAAGGAAAAAACCAACAATACAAGTCCAATGTAAATTGGTACTTTGAGTACAGATAAACTAATTGTCAAAAATATTCCAATGAAAATTGCAATTCCAGAAGCAATTTTTCTTTTTGGGTTTTCAATTAGTAAAGTTTTGCAATTAGGACACCTAATAATTTCTTCTCTATTTCGATAAAAATTTAAAGAAATTTTTGTTTTGCAATTTGGACATGGTTTGTCTAATATTTTGATATTCATTTAGTTTGTGATTTGTATAGTTTGTATTAGTCTTTTTTTTATTTTTTATCGCTGATTTTTTTGTTAACCATCTCTACTTTCCAATTTTGAAATCTGTCCTCACAATTTTAAAAATTTAAAACCACGAAACTTCCATCAATGCTGCAACACTGATAATGAGAAAAATTGTCAATCTGAGCAAGACCGAAAAACACCAACAAAATCCAAAGGATTTTACTGTAAACAACTTTCTCAGTTTGGCAGCCAGTTTGTACAAAGCGATGGCTTTTCAAAATGCGTTCTTAAACCCCCAACCTCACTTTGTTTTTGATTACAAAATTTTCAATTGGAATGCCAGTCAGAATATTTTAAAGAACGTTTAGTTTTTATGTCGATAAACGCAATATTTTTTGTTGTCTTTGACCTGTTTCCAATTTTTCCGTCAAGTCAGGCATAAATTTGAATTACAATTTTGCATCGAATTATTATTGTTTTTTTTGAACTTCGGTTCTTCATTCAAACTTGCCGTTAACGTAATAGTATTTTATCCATCGTTAATGCAAAATTCAACAATGTGCTAAAA